>DASYAP010000266.1:0-4145 GCA_036501265.1 Solirubrobacteraceae bacterium
CGGCGGGGATCGCGGTGCCGCGACGGTCAACATCTCGGGGCTGGTCGGATTAGGGTCGCCTATTTTCAGCGAGAGCTTCGGCTCCACCGGCGGCGTGCAGAAGCAGTGCAAGCACGGCGGGTGGAAGAGCTTCGGCACCCTATTCAAGAATCAGGGCGACTGCGTTAGCTTCTTCGCCACCGGCGGAAAGAACCCGCCAAGCGGGAGGTAGCTCTGCACAAATTCGACTGCCGCTAAGAGGCTCCGCCGGGACGGGGCCTCTCGCCCTTCCATTCACCGCAGCGACATGGCGCAGCGACCGACGTGAAACGGTCTCAACGCCTCTGCTGAATCTGAGCAGCCACCTCGACCATCGCCCGCGAGGCTCGGCGAGCGATCGTCGTTGTCGGCGGCCCGTGCCCATCGGGTTAGCATCAGGGATTGATCCATAGTTGGACTGCGAGACCCATTCCGAGCAGCACGATCAGCAGGCGCAGGAGGCGTGCGGGGAGGCGGCGTGTGACGCGTGGGCCGAGACTGCTGCCAATGAGCATGCCGATGCCTAGCGGTATGACGGCGGACCAGTCCACTGAACCTGTGAAGGCGAAGACCGCGGCCGAGGCGATCGTCCCGGCGCCGATAAGCATGTTCTTGAGCGCGTTGGCGGTCAGGAGGCGGCGATCAACAAACAGAAGCATGAGCGTGAGGATCATCACGCCCGAGCCAGCCCCGAAATAGCCGTTGTAAACGGAGAGCGGGAGCACGCCAGCCGCAAGCGCGGTGACGTGGGTGCCTTCGTGGCGGCGCTCTCGCCAAGCGGTCAGACGGGGCTCAAAGAGCAGCGCTATGGATGCGGCGGCGACCAAAAACGGCACGATCCGCTCGAAGAGTCCAGCGGGGGTCAGGAGCAGGACCACCGCTCCGCCGGCTCCTCCGACCGCAGCGACCAAGCTCCAGCGCCGAAGCCATCCGCCCCAACCTTTGAGCTCTGGCTGAGACGCGAAGGCCGAACCGGGCCAACAGGCGACCAGGGCGATGATGTTGGCGATACTCGCCGGGCGCGCATGGAGCCCGACGGCTAGGAGGGCAGGGTAGGACACCAACGAGGTGATGCCGCCGGCGCTGCCGACCACGCCAGCAATGACGCCAACCACCACGAGTGCAGCGGTATCGAGGGTCGTGAGCATGTAGGGCCTCGTTCAGGGGGCTACCCGTGTGCGGGCACAACCGTGGAGGACCCTCGGGTTTTGTCACTTAAGGCGTGGAGTCGGCTGTCCTGGCGCCGCTCGGTCCGGTCCGTTGGGCCATCACTGTCAGTGGCGTCTGCATGCGAGCCCGGCGCCCGAGCGCGAGCGCTGGACGACCTGCTCTTGATCCGCGCCGAGCATCTCGAGGTTCCAGACGAGAGTCTCGGATTGCGCGAGATCCGGGGTCATGAGAGCGCGACGACGTTCAAGCAAGTCGCGTTCTGGTTTCGCTTAGGCTCGCATTTGAATGAGTTGCGGCGATCAAAAATCGGAGCTACTGGGAGATGATCGCTGTGGCGAGCAGGCGGGCTTCTTGATTCTCGAGGGCTGGCTTTTGGTGGTGGCGAACTGGCTTTTTTGTGCGTCTTTCCCGGGTTGATCGATGACCTCGAAGCGCACATCCAGCGAGCGCCTGCGTCGGCGTCTTGTGAAGGACTTGCTTGCTAAGGGCGCGATCGCGTCGGATCCGGTGCGGGCGGCATTTCTCGCCGTCGCGCGTGAGCGGTTTGTCGCTGAGGCTGCGGCCGAGCGTGGTCTGGCGGGGGTGTATCGCGACGAGGCGATCGTGACGAAGCGAGATCCGCGCGAGCTGCCGCTGTCGTCGTCGAGCCAGCCCGCCTTGATGGCCAAGATGCTCGAGCTGCTCGCACCCAGATCGGGGGACGGTGTGCTCGAGATCGGCGCGGGCACCGGCTACAACGCCGCGTTGCTGGCAGAGATCGTCGGATCCCGCGGACACGTCACCAGCATCGATATCGACCGAGGGCTGGCGCGGGCCGCGCGCCGGGCGTTGCGAGAGGCTGGCTATAGCGTGTCGGTCAAGGTGGGCGATGGTCGTGTGGGGTACGCGCCCGGGGCTCCGTATGACCGGATCATCGTGACCGCGTGCGCCGATGAGATCCATAAGGTCTGGCTTGAGCAACTCGCAGATGAGGGGCGGATCGTGGTCCCGTTGCGGCTGGACCCCGACGGCGCCGCGATCCAGGTGATCCCTCTCCTTGAGCGTCAGGGCGACCGGCTGCGATCCACCGCGCTGACGTGGGGCGGATTCATGCCGCTACACGCCGGCGACGGTGGCTGGCGCTCGCTACCAGCGACGCTCTTTGCCGGCCGGTCAGTCAAGGGTCGCCACACGTCGTTGCTTTCCCTCAGCGGAGCCGGCCTCGGGCAGCTGCCTGAGCGGGCCGCCCGCGAGCTCCTAGCCGCGGCGCTAGCCAACGCACGGCGGCCACGACGCCGCGGACTGACCGACATGAGCAGCGCCAGACCGCCGCTGCTGTTGATCTACCTCCTGCTGAGCATCCCCGCCGCCCGACGCGTGTCGATCGTCCAACCAGGTCGGTTCGGAGTCGGTTTGGTCGACCGGCGCAGTCGCAGTCTCGCGGTCGTCTCGCTACGCAGCCCCTGGAGCAGCGACATCGACAAGCCCGCCGGCCGCGCGCTCTGGCGCCTCGACGCCTACGGCGCCGATACCGCCGCCGACCACCTCAACCAGCACATCTCCGACTGGCAGCGACTGGAACGCGAGCACCAAACCAAGCTTCAGATCACCGCGCGAGCGCACAACACCGCGCTGCGTCTCAGTTTCACCTGGAGCAACGACTAACGCGGACTAACCCCGAGTTGTGGCGACACCTTCTGGGGTGTTGAGGGTGTTGTGAGGTTGGACGCCCCGGCCAGCTGGCCGGGGCGTCCGAGCGCTGTTTCAGGCTGCTCAGTCGACCAAGACAAGCTTCGACCTGAAGGGAGCGCGGATGTCGCGTGATGACGTGCTGGTCGGCGATCGCCGGCGGTTGTTCACGCTGGCTCAGGAGATCGGGGTTCGTCCGGCGTGCCGGGCGATGGGGGTGCACCACTCGACGTATTAGCGTTGGAAGCGCCAGGTGGATCGTTGGGGGCTTGAGGCGCTCAACATCAGGGAGCGCCGGCGTCCGCGGATGCCCAACCAGATCGGCCCGCATCTGGAGCAGAAGGTGATCGCGTTCGCGCTCGCTCGCCCGGGGCTGGGGCCGCGGCGGATCTCAGCCGAGCTCGCGCGGGCGAAGTGGGGCGGGGTGGTGATCTCAGAGCACGGTGTCTGGCGCGTGTTGCGCCGCTTTAACCTCAACACCCGCTCCAAGCGCCTGGCGCTGATCGCGCGCCACGCCGATCCCTATGAGCGCAGGCCCCAGTTGCCGCCACCCGAGCGCCACATCGAGGCCTCACAGCCGGGCGAGAAGGTGCAGCTGGACTGCTTCTATGTCGGCCGGCTACAGGGCACCAAGGGCACCGTGTGGCAGTACACCGCGATCGACGTCGCCTCCGCCTACGCCTGGGCCGAGCTGCACACCTCAGAGCGCAATCCGCGTTCCCAGCACTGCCAGCGGCTGCTGCACCGCGTCGCCGCGGAGCTCAAAGCAGCGGGCTGGAAGCTCCAAGAGGTCACTACCGACAACGGCTCGGAGTTTCGCTCCAAGGACTTCGGCGCAACCGTCGAGCAGCTCGGCGCCCGCCAGCGCTTCATCAAAGCCGGCCGCCCCAACTCAAACGGCTGCGTCGAGCGCCTCCAGCTGACCATCCTCGAAGAATGCTGGCGACCGTCCTTCGCCCGCTCGCTGATCCCCAAGAGCACCGCCCTCGCGCGCGACCTCGACGAGTACCTCAACGACTACAACACCGACCGCGCCCACACCGGACGCCTCACCAAAGGCCGCGTCCCCGCAGACATCGTCTACGGCGCCCGCAAAACGAGCACCGTCCGATGACCCCCAACCGTCGCTACAACTCAGGAATAGGACGACCTAGAGGGATGCCACGGCAAGACCGTAGGTGGAGATGGTCGCGAACGTTGCTCTGTGGGCGGGCTCCAGAACTCGCGTCTGTCCGGAGGTCGACCGAGGTCCGGCCGAAACCGTCGCCGGCGGGCTCCCAGATCCATCG
>DASYAP010000267.1:0-10191 GCA_036501265.1 Solirubrobacteraceae bacterium
AGGCCTGCTTGGGATCAAAGCCACGGGCGGGCGCGACCGGGCTTTGGCGACGGCATTTGAGGCGTCGCTGGCGATCCACGGCGAGCCGGTGCCGTTGCAGATGTTGCCGCTGCCGAAAACTCCACTGGCGCGAGCGATCGCCGCGCGGCGCACGCTCGACTCGATGGTGCGCGCAGAGATTGAGGAACGTCGGAGCAAGGGCCACCCCGGGTCGGGCGTCCTCGGCCTGCTCCTGAGCGCCACCGACGATCGGGGCGCGCCACTTAGCACCAGCGTCGTGCGAGACCAGGCTGTCACGCTGCTATTCGCCGGCCACGACACCACGACTACTGCGTTCACGTTTCTGGTGCACGAGCTGGGACGCAATCCGCGGGCCCGCGCGGCCGTCGAGGACGAGCTAGACCGGGTCCTGCGAGGAAACAACCCGACCGCTGCCGAACTTGACGGCGGCGCCCTCCCGGTGCTCGAGCGCTCGCTCAAGGAGACGCTACGGCGATATCCGCCGGCTTGGGTGGGACCGCGGCGCACCACCCGCGACGTGACGCTTGCGGGCGTGCCCGTCCCTTCAGAAATCGGAGTGCATTACTCCTCCTGGGTCACACACCACCTGCCGCACCTATATCCGGATCCATTCCGGTTCGACCCGGACCGGTTCCTTCCCGAGCGCGAGGCGAGCCTCCCACGCGGCGCCTACGTGCCGTTCGGCGGGGGGTCGCGCACATGCCTGGGTAAACGGTTCGGCGAATACGAGCTGCGCGCGCTCTCTGCCGTCCTGTTCAGCCGCCTCCGGCTCGAGCCGCTCTCACGCCAAGAGCCTCGGGTGGTGACTACGCCGACGCTCGGCCCAAAGGGTGGCCTGCGCTTCGTTGTCCATGCGCGCTGAGCGATCGAGCCGCGAGCCCCCGTTCAGCCCACAATCCCCTTCACCGCCCGGTCCACGCCTTGCTCCATCTCCCACTGCACGCCCCAGGGATCGATCCAATAGAAGAACTTGTAAGGAAACGGGGTGAGCTCTTCGGGAACGTGGTCCTGACCCAGGATCTCGATATGGAGGCCTCGCTTCTCATACGCGCGCTGCTGAAACCGTGAACGCGTGGGCCGCGACGGCGTCCGGCACCTCGACCGCCACATGGCGGATGCCCCCCGATTCTTCGGGTTCCTGCGGTGGATGATCTGGTCGGTGTCGTCCACGACGACGTTTATGTGGGAGATGCCGTGGACGTCTCGTCGCGGGGCAAAGTTGGTCATGAGACCCGCGTTACGGTCACCTCGGTGCCGTGGACGCTGGTGCTGCGGCCCATGTCGCTTTCGACTCCCGGATTCAAGGCGTTGACGTTGACCATGCCTGGCTCGCGCTTCGGCCAACGGCCTTTGGGCGAGTAGATCACGCCGCGCGGCAGACCTTCGGACAGCTCCACGGTCAGGTTCAGCCGTCCCACGTCGCTTTCAAGCCGAACCGCATCCCCGACAGCGAGTCCGCGGTCGGCCGCGTCTGCTGGATGCATCATCACCGTCGCGGCGCCGATTCGCCGCGTCAGCTTGGCGTCGTTCGCGAAGCTGTCGTTGAGCAGCCACGGAGACGCCGGCGAGAGCAGACGGAGCCGGTCACGAGCAGGTCGCGGGTCCGCGTGGGGCTCCGGCAGGCGCGGGTGGCGATCCGGCCGTGATGGCGCCGTCACCCGAGCTGTTGACGACACGACCTCGGGAGACCCTCAGGGCCGCGTTTATCGAGCACGTCGCCGACCATCCCGTAATTGCCAACTACCGACGCAAGCGTGACGGGCGCCCGTATGCGATTTCCGACTTCCTCAGCGCCGCCGCGTTTCATCAAACCGGCATCTATCGCGACTTCGCCGCTACCTCGGCGCCGAGGACCAGCTCAGCTTCGTGCTACCCGACCCGTTCCTGATCATCGGAGTCGCGCTGAACCGCGCAAGACGGGGGTTCTCCGCCCGCGATCGACAAGTGTGCAATCTCCTGCGTCCACACTTGGTACAGGCCTACCGCAACGTCGAGGCGGCCACCCGGATGAAACGCATGGCATCCACCTTCCAGCTCGCGGCAGCCGAGCGCGGTCTCGGCTTCATCGTCCTCGATGATGAGGGACAGCCAGCCGAGACCACCGTGAGCGCCCGCAGCATCCTGCACCGCTTCTTCGACCTCCGCGCCACACCTTCGCTGCCCGAAGAGATCTCCCAGCAGCTGGCCCGCGATCGCGGCCGGACCAGTCCAGCCGAGCTTGTGCTCTACCGCCCCGATGGTCGCCGTTTGATCGTCCACCGCGCGCCAGCCTCGAGCGGCGATCTCCTCCTGCTGTCCGAGGAGCCGAACCGACCGCTGCACACCCGCAAACTCGGACTAACAGAGCGAGAAGCGGAGGTGCTCGAGCTGGTACGAGAAGGGCTTGCGACAAAGCGCATCGCGTCCGCGATCGGCATCAGCCCCCGCACGGTCGACAAGCACGTCCAGCACGCTCTCGACAAGCTCGGCGTCCGAACGCGAGTCCAGGCCATCGCCCTCATCGACCAAGCCAGCCCGGCCGGCACGGCGGACGGCGCCGTCCCGATCCGGGCTCCTGACGGCCCGCGACCGGTACTCACCGCGTAGCCGCACGTTCCAACGGGGTCCCGGAGGCGGGCAAAGTCGCTTCACCCCGAGCACCTTCACGAGCCGTTGCGATTCGTGCTCGTATAGCGAGACCGATTCGCAACCCACGCTCCGTGCGGCCAAGGTTTTGCGAATCTTGCCCCACGCCGTCCTCGCCGCGAGGGTACGTACCCTACGCGCGTGTCGCCGCGCGTCTATCGCCTGTTGCCGGTCTACCTGGTGGTGTTCGTTGGGTTTCTCGGCTACAGCCTGATGATCGCTGTGAGCACGCCGATGATGCTCCGCAACGACAACGGGGTGCTGCCGCCGTCCTCCACCACGGCGCAGCGAAGCGTGGGTGCTGGGCGTGCTGCTGGCGCTGTATCCCCTTGGACAATTCATCGGGTCGCCGATTCTTGGCGCCCCGTCTGACCGCTGTGGGCGCCGTCGGATCCTGATCGGCTCGCTGGGCGCCACCACCGCGCTGTATGGCGCGATTGCCTCCGCGCTCGCGATTCAAAGCCTGGCGCTGCTGATGGTGTCCTCGTTTGTGGCGGGCTTGTCCGAGGCAAACGTGGTGATCGCACAGGGGGCAATCGCCGATGCCGCCTCGCGCGGAGATCGCGAGCGGCTGTTCGGTTACGTCTATTTGAGCTCGAGCCTCGCCTACGTGGTGGGCCCACTCGGGGGCGGAAAGTTGGCCGATCGCTCACTGGCCAGCTGGTTCAGCTATCAAACGCCCTACTGGGCCGTAGCGATCCTGCTGCTCGTGGTGCTGATCGCGATCACGCTGTGGTTCAAGGAGACGCGCCGCCAAACCACAGAGCAGTCCAGCTACCTGGAGGCGTTCACGAACCTAAGGCGCGTCGTCACCGATCGGCGGCTACGCGGGTTGTATTGGATCAACTTCCTCCTTTACCTGGCGATCTTCGGGTTCTTCCGCGTCTATCCGATGTATCTAGTCGACCGTTTCCACCTGAGCGTGGGCCGGGTGTCGGAGTTCATTGCTTGGGTGGCCGTGCCGATCGTGTTCGCCAACGTATGGCTGGTGGGAGCGCTCTCAAAGCGGCTGGTGCCTCGAAGGCTCGTCATCGCCAGCGCCCTCGCGACAGGGGTTCTCATGGCGGTGATTGTGCTCCCGAGTTCGCGGGCCTCGTTGTGGTTCACGCTGGGATCGACGGCGCTTGCGCTCGCGGTGTGTCTTCCCTCGTGCGCGACGATGCTGTCGCTGACGGCGGACGACAACGAGCAAGGACGCGTCATGGGCAACAACCAGTCAATGCAAGTCGGCGCGGAGTCGGTTTCCGGGCTCGTCGGGGGAAGCCTCGCCGCCGCCGCGATCAGGCTGCCGCTGCTGGTGTTGCCGGCGCCGCGATCCTCGGCGGCCCTGGCCGTCACCCGCCTGGATTCTGGGTCGGCGCGCGCTCCTGCCACACAAAGCGCGCCGTCACCCGTCTCGCCTCCGTGATGTCAGCTGCCGTAGGGCAAAAAGCAGATCCCAGACACTCCGGAGACGAAGCCGCACGTCTGACTGCTCCCGAAGTTGTCGCTGGCGATCCAAAGGCCCGCGCTGGTGAGCAGCATGTCGTCGGCGCCGTTTCCTCGGGACCGCTCGTAGTACCCGGAGGGATTGCTCTTGTTCGAGTTCAGGTACAGGGCGCCGGTGGTGGGTGAGAGTCCTTCCAGCCCGGTGGCGGTGTACGCGCCGGGACCTTGGAAGTTACAGCCGTTGGCGTTCATCGACCACCGCTCATGGCCCGCGAAGTAGGCGGTACTGGCGTCGGCAGCGGTGCTAAAGAGCGAGTCGCAGCCCGTGTAGTTGATCCAATTGGGCTGGACCGAGGACTGGGTGGCCGGAAATGCCACCGCGGCGTCGCAGAGCCCGCCGGGAAGCTTCGTCCCGGGTGGTTGGCGGCCCGTAGTAGCGATATAGATGGTGGAGCCGTCCGGAGACCAGGATGCCGCCTGGACATAGAACGGCTCAGTGGTCGCGCAGTGGCCGTTGAACTCGGACGACGTCCAGCCCGTCACGGTCGCGGACGAGCCGCCAACGTTGAGCTCGAAAATCTGCTGACGACTCTGTCCGCCCACCGACGTGAAGTCCCCCATCACCAGGTCAAGGGTGCCGCCATGGCTCAGTGCCTGGTTGTAGACGCGCGTCGCATTGGACGATACCCCCGTGTATTGGTAGTGCCCGCTGATTTTCAGATGCACGAACCCGTCGTCCTTGCCGGTCGTCGGGTTCAAGCTGGTCATATAGGGGTTGGCTGAGCTTCCGTTGATCGACGTGTAGTACCCGCCAACGAGAAGATGCCCGTTGACCGCCTGAAGCGTCTCCACCTGCGCTGAGGCGTTGTGAGCGAACGAATTGACGACCGCCCCGGTGGTCGTATTTATCTCGGCGATGTTCTTGACCGCCGTGTTATCGATCGAGGTGAACTGGCCGCCGATGTACGCATCCGAGCAGTTGCCGTTGTTGAAGGCAATTGAGTTGACGGTGCCGTTGACGTTCGGGGCCCACGAGTTCATCGTGAACGGAGCGGTCGCGTTGAAGCTGAACACGTTCTGACGTACGAACGTGGAGCTGCCCTGAAGGATGTTGTAAAACGACCCCACCGCATACATCATGTTGCCGCACTGGACCAGCTGACGAACCTGCTCGATCGGGTTCGTATCGGTCACGCTGAAATGCGGCGTGCCTGTGAGCGGCTTCGCGAGCACCCCGGTGCCGGGCGCGGGTACCCCGCCGGAACCGGCGGCCGCGGCCGTTTGAGCGGCCGCGCCGCTCAGGGCCATCAGTGCCGCGCCCGCGCTGAGCGCGATCAAATACCTACGCATTCCCCACCACCCCACATTTCGCGCCAGATCTTAGGTCAGACCAGCGTAGCGAAACGTCGAGCGTGCGGCGACGATCCCGCTCGCGAAACCCCCCGACCGTGCGGCACCATCCCACGCCGAAAGCCCCAACCGTGCGGCGACCATCCCACGCCGAAACCGCCCAACCGGGCGGCGACCATCCCGCGCCGAAACCCCCGAGCGGGCGGCGACGGTCCGCGCCGAAGCCAGGGGGCCCGTCGCCGGGTCGAGCTGTTACTCGCTCGGCGCTGTCGTCGGGCCGGTGGGGTAGCTGTCGCCCGCGGGCGATTCCTGGTCCGGGAGGCGAGGCGGCATTTGGTCGAGCAGTTCCGGAGGCGGGGCTTCTCCGGGCAGCGGCGTGGCCTCTGAGCGCCAGACCCCATTGAGCGAATCCTGCATGTACCACCAAAGCGCGGGCGAAATCACGAAGAACAAGACGACCGAAATAAGACCGTTGATCGGCTCCTTCCCGGCGAGGCGCGCTGCGCCCTGGATCCGCTGGCCCCCGCGCCAGTACGTGATCAGTGCGGGCACCAGGATGAGGCCTCCTGGAAACACGGCGAGCAGCGAATTCGTTGGATTCTGCCCGAGGTCGTAGCCCTTGGCCTGGCCGAGGTCACGCAGTTCGCGGTTGATGCGATACCACCAAACCACGTGGTAGATCCCAAGCGTGACGATGGGAAGCAGCGCCGCCGCCCATGGGCTTCGTAGCTTCACCCGTTCGTTGGTGTTTCGGATTTCTAGCTCCTGTGCCACCGTGAACCCCTCTCTCCTCGGAGCTGTCGGAGAGAAAACTACTGGATGTGCTTAGCCGCGTTCAACGCCAGGGGTGTCAGTAATAGTCCTCGACCTGGACTGACCAATTCGCGGAGTCGTCACCCGGGGTCATCGTGATCTGATACACGCCGGGGCCGGAGTCGAAGCTACGTAGCTGATCGCTGCCCGCGTTGAGGCTAAACGTTCCCAGCGCGGTTGCTCCGCCGGCGCTTGTGACGTGGGCGGTTGGGCCGTTACAGAAGAAGATGAACGTGCACACACCGTCATAGGACATCCGGTAGACGATCCGCCAGCGGGTGCCGCGAATCCGAAATGGAGCGGATGCTCGTCCGACCCGATTGGTGAACGTGTAGGTGGTGCGCCAACGAGGCGTCTCCGCGACCGAGACGGAGACGGTGGCGCCGGGCCGCAGTTTTACGCCTGCCGAAGGAGTCTGACCCGTCACTGTGCCCGCAGTGACGCCTGGCGCAGGGACGTCGCGGACGGTTGCACGGAGACCGAGTTGTCCAAGACTGCTGCGGGCGTCGCCCGAGGAGAAACCGACGATGCGAGGGACGGCCACCGGCGGCGGCCCTGCGCTCAGCACGGCGATCACGCGTGACCCTTCGCTCACGCGGTCGCCCGGAGCTGGACTCTGCTCAACCGCCGTGTGCGCACGCTTCGTGCTGTAACGGCTGCGGAAGCCCAGCCGAAGGTGAGCGCGCCGCAACCGAGCGCCGATCTGAGCGCGCGTCAGGCCGCGTACGTCGGGCACCCGGACCTGCCGGGCGCTGCCTATCAGGACCGCTCCGAAGACAAGCCCCAGCAGCAGCACCGCCGCGGCCATGAACACGGCCTTCGTCCCCCGGCGGCGGGCCGGTTTCGTGTCGTTTCCCGACGACACCCAAGGCGCGATCAGAGTTCCCTTGGGGCCGCGTGGAGCACCTCCCCCAGGGCCGCGTGGAGCACCTGCCCCAGGGCCGCGTGGAGCACCGTTGCTATCTGCACCGGGAGACCGTGGCACCCCGACTGAGTCCGACGGGGTCGGAAGCGATCTCCGGGTGCGGGCGAGGGCATCCGTCATCTCGGCGCCGTTGCGATACCGGTGATCGGGGTCCTTGGCAAGGGCACGCTCGACAATCGCGCCGAGGGCGTTCGGGATGGCGGGTGGCAGGGGCGGGAGCGGATCCTGCAGGTGGCACAGAGCAAGGTCCACCGCGGAGGCGCCGGTGAAGGGCGGACGGCCGGCCAACATCTCGTACAGAACCACCCCGATGCTGTAAACGTCCGTCGCAGGCGTGATGCGACGTCCCCGAGCCTGCTCGGGCGCCATGTACGACGGTGTCCCGACCACCGTGGCGGCGAGGTTGTCGCTGCCGCCGAGAAGTCTGGCGACGCCGAAGTCGGCCACTTTGACCCGCCCGCTCGACGCGATCAGGATGTTTGCGGGCTTGATGTCGCGGTGCACCACTCGTCGAGCATGCGCCGGCGCCAGCGCGCGACATAGCTGCTCGGCCACGTCGCGGGCCTCCCAGGGCGCAAGCGGGCTGCGACGCAAACGAGCCGCGATGCTCTCACCTTCGACGAGTTCGGCGACGTAGTACAGCCCTTCGTCGGCGTAACCGACGTCGAAGATCTGCACGATGCCGGGGTCGTTCACGCTGGCCGTGAGCTGGGCCTCGCGCTCAAAGCGCTGCACCCAGTCCGGTTGCTCGGTCCACCACGGCTTGATCACCTTTACCGCCACGGATCGCGCCAGGCGCCTGTCCCGTCCACGATAGACCCGTCCGAACGTTCCCTCACCGATCAGTGCATGGAGTTCATAGCGATCGTTCAGAGCGCGACCGCTCAGGTCCGGGGTGCGTGGCGGGGCTGCGGATAGAGACATGGGGAACGCGACGTGTGCGCGGACAATGATGGCCGATCGAGTGCGCGCGCGGCCCCATCACGGGATGACGGATGTTCCGCGACGCCCCCTCAGACCCGCACTCGCCGCGCGTGCAGTGCCGTGTACATCGGACGGCATGCATCGGCCACAACGGCGTCGTGGTCCGACAGAGTCGTCTCGCGGGGGCGCCAGGGCTCAAACCCTGTAGAAGACCATACGGATGCATACCAGTGTGGCGCCCACACGCCGTCTGAGGCGCGCGGACCGGGCGGCCAGGACAGCATCCGGATCGTGAACGGAATGCCCAACCAGTCACACAGCCAGCGCAGGTGCGCCTCCGGCGCGCGCAGGAAGTCGCTCACGTCGAGGATCGGGACCTCCACCTGGTGCTCGTCCCACAGCTCAACCAGCCACGCCTGCTGCGGCAGTCCGATGTCCTCCGGCTCGCAGGTCTCGCGGGCGCGCACGTACGAAGCAACGACTTCGTCCGGGTCGCGGATCAGCAACACGTTGCGAAAAGCCAACGTCCAGCTCAGGTCCATGTCGCGAGACACGTGATGCGCCATGTGCTTGGCGTAATGGACGCGACGCCCGGGCGCCAGCGGCGCGGAGAGCTCGGCGACGGCGGCCGTGAGGTCCGTTGGCTGGGAAGCGATGACAGCGTCGCGTACCGGGTGATCGATACCGGTTCGGGCCAGGTAGGCCGCGTACAAAGGCTCGTCCACGACGACCGTGTCGGGACGGTTCTCAAATGCGCGCATCATCGCCGTGGAGATGTTTCGCGGGCCGGACCACATGCCCACGCGTACGGCGTCGCTCATGGCGCTACGCGCGCTGCCACGTCGGCGTCGACCAGCTCGCGGTACAGCGCCTGAACGCGCTCAATCGTCGGCCCGCGGGGACGATCACCGATCGTGCGGCCGTCCACGGACCGGACAGGAACGACCCCGGCGAACGTACCCGTGACGAAAGCTTCACGGGCTGAGTAGACGTCGGCGAGGCTGAACGTAGTCTCACGCGCTGGGATGCCGTTGGCATGGCAGATCTCAAGCACGTTGGCGCGTGTGATCCCCTTTAGGCAGTAGCGCCCGTCCGACGTCAGGACCTCCGGGGCTTCGGCCGCGCCCGCCACGATGAAGAAGTTCGTCGAGTTGCACGTCGCCACGAACCCGTGAGGATCGAGCATCAGCGCCTCGTCCGCACCGGCGGTGTAAGCCTGGATGCAAGCGGTGATGTCGTTCAGCTTCGAGTGCGTGTTGAGTTTGGGGTCCAGTGTGTCCGGCGCGGCGCGCCGCACGTGTGTGGTGAACAGCGCGAGCCCCTCGGTGACTGTCGCCGGCAGCGGCTGCTTGTGCTCGGCGATGACCACGACGGTGGCAAGGCCGATGGTCACGCGCGGGTCCTGGTAGGGCGTTCGCTTTATGCCGCGCGTGACCATCAGCCGCACGTGCACGCCGTCCGTCATGTCATTGGCACCGAGGGTCGAGTAGATCGCCTCGGTTAGCTCACGGCGACTGCGGCCAATCTCCAGCACGATCGCCTTGGCGCCCTCGAAGAGGCGGTCGAAATGCCGCTCCAGGAAGACGGGATGGCCGCCCGACACCCGTAGCCCCTCCCACACGCCGTCGCCGAGGACGAAGCCCGCGTCGAACACCGACACCACGGCCCGGTCACGCGGCACCAGCTCTCCGTTGACCCAGATCAGGATGCGCTCATTGCGTGGGTCGTCCTCGAAATCGTGCGTGCCGTGGCTCACCGTGCGAAAGCCTACGGCTGCGGACTCAAGCCGAGCGCGGCGCTGACCAACTCGTGGAAGATCCTGACACGCGATGGGAGGCGATCGCCAGGAGGACGAGGATGCACAGCCCCAGGCCCAACGCCGCCGTCACGCCAACGTTGAGGACGAGCAGCCCGCCGGAGACGGCGCCGACGACGAAGCAGACAAGGGCGAGCCCGCGTCGCAGCAACTTCGGGTCGCCCCAGCCGCTCGCACGCTCGCTCAGCGCGCCGGTGATGGTCATCGTCAGCACCACGGTCAGGAGATCGGGAACCTTCAGATAGCGGATCACGGCGAGCTGAGCGCCCATAGACATTGCCAGCAGCAC
>DASYAP010000268.1:0-5044 GCA_036501265.1 Solirubrobacteraceae bacterium
GGCGACGGCTGCATCCGGCGCCGGGAGAGGAGCCGCGCAGCCTGCAGCTAGAGCTGATCGAGCTGCACGCGCGACGCGCCGCGGAGGAGCGGCCGGGGGAGCGCGAGCCGGCCGAGACACCGACTCGCTGAACAGGCGGACTGATGCTCACGCTCTCGGTGGTCGTCCATCGAACAACTGGTCGATCCATCTGCGGAGATCTGGTATCCCAGTGGCACAGCCAGGGCACATCATGTGTTCTTTCGGGAGATTGCGCCGTCCGCACTCCGCGCATGTCCAGGGCCGGCGCTTCGCGTAGTAGAGCTCGGAAAGACGCCGACGGATGGCGCGTGTAAGACGCTCACGGCGCAGCTTGGAAACTGCATGCCACCTGACCAACTCGTCGGGATCACGGAGACCACGCTCGAGCTCACGTCCGATCTGAGTGCCGCTAGCTGCCTGTGTCGACCACCAAGCGGCTGCCGCGGAGCGGAGCATCGGGTCGCTCGCGTCGAGCCAGGAACGAGCCCGATCTTTTGCAGCATCGTCGACCACTAGGAGCGTGCAGGCCACAGCTCGACGAGCTTCGAGGCTTGTTTGAGCCAAACGTGCTTCGAGCAGCTCAACGGCATAACGACGATTGGGCGCCAAGGCAATCGCGGCGTCGATCTCGACGCGCTGCTCCGGCTCGAGAACTCCGACGCAATCGACGAGCGACGCGATGACGGCCTCGGGATGTTGAACTTGATTCCACTGGTCGATGCGCCTTGCCCGTCCCCGGTCGTAGATCAACCGTACGGTGCGCTCGCCGGCCTCAAACTCCGATTTGACCAGTCGAGCTTGCCCTGCAAGCACCCGCGTGTCGAAACCCCCCAGGATGGCCACCGCCTCAATCCACCCTGAGACGACCTTGAGCTTCTCTATCGGCCATCGTTGCTGGATCATTGCTATTGAGGTCGTTCTCACGAGATCGGCCAACTCGTCGAGGCGGCGCTCCTGAACGAGGTTCAGGTCGGCCGGCTCGTCGAGACTCGCGACGACCATGAGCAGAGGTTGTTGGATGCTCTCATTGTCGATTTCCGAGAAAACGTCTTTGCGATGGCGATCGAGCTCGATCTGCTCGGCGAGATCTAGGTGGCCTGCACACTTCAGGGCAAACTTCAGATGCTTCGCGAAATCGGAGTACGGACCAAGAAGGAGCTGAAGCCACTGGACACCGCTGCTCTCTACAACCTCTAGACTACAGACGAACTCTGCATCCTCCCGCGATTTACCTGCCAAGCGAATCATTACTGCCTCTAAAATCTCCCGGGGTACTCGCTGATCCTTGTAGGACATCACGGCATCGATGTAGTCGCGATAGTCGCGATGTTCGAATGGTTCCTCCTCTTCTAGCCTTGGAGCCAGATAAGCTCGCAGCCGTTCGTCTGCGTCGGCCCCGCGCTCGTCCCATCTCACGATGCCGATCACCTCGAGCAGATTTCGATACCGGGGATGCACCTTACGACGCAGCAATGACGGTACGCGTGCGCTTAGCCGGCGAGGAAGCGGGAGGTCCAGGAGGAGCCATGCGACCTTGCCGATTTCCTCACCGGTGTTCATCAGCGCACGCTCGCAGCGGTCGACGATCGCCGCGAGCTCACTCGCTTGGAATTTAGCTCCGTCGCGCACAGCGTCGACGAGCGCACGAAGCTCCTGCACTTCACCATCGGTCGCGAATCCCTGAGCCCATCGTTGGGCGATATCGGCCGAGAGGCCCGCACCGAGAGCCAGCGCGGCCCAAAGGTCGGGGGATGCGCGAGCCTCCTCGATCCAGTGGCTCTGCTCGTCAGCGGACATATCGACCGCCGCCCAGGCGTGCGCCACCTCGACCAGCGGCCGGACTTGGGAGCTCAGACGATCGCCGTCGAAGGAAAACAGGCCGATATCGGTCCAGAATTCGAGTGCATCATTGGCGGCGGCTCGTCCATCACCCGATCGCAAGGTGAACTCGTCGGTGAGCGCTACGGCGATTTGCGTGACAGCTTCTTGCGTGGCGATATCCTGCTTGTCGAGGGTTTTGGCCGCTAGCACTCGCAGCGTAACCGCAAGCGCCTCGCGTGCGCCGCTGCCGCGGAGCGGGCCGAGAGCGACCTCGCCTCGAAAGCGCCACTCAATCTCCCATGTACGCATGACGTCCTTGAGTGCGTGCAGCAGGATGTGTGCTCGGCCTTGCGGAAGCTTGCTGGGGTCCTGACTGCGCGCGGCGAGCAGCGCGAGGATGACGACAGTCAGCGGTGTCTGCGCCAGCGAAGAGTCGCGCTTGATCGCGTCGAGCACCCAACCGCTTCGTACCTCGACCCACCCGGCGGCTCGCTGCCCGACGGCGACAGGCGTTGCCGCACGGAGGATCGCCTCGATGGTGGCGCGAGGATTGCGCGGCCGGCACAACAACAACTCGGGGAAGCCAAGCCGCCGCCCCTCGTCAACCGTGACAGGCCTCGTCGTCAGGACCACCTCGATGCTGTCGGGGAGCTCCGACAGCCACTGCGACAGTTCGGCGACGAGTGCAAACCGACCGCGGCGTATCTCGTCGAGGCCGTCCAGTGCAAGCAGACAGCGACCGCGGCTGAGCTCATCGGCGAGAGCCGCGCGCAGACGAGCGCGCTGCTCTCCCGCCAACTCTTCGCAAGCGACATCCAGGATCGTGTCGGTGATCCCGGCCCTTGTACCCTCGAGACGCTTCAGGTGTATCAGGATCGGCACCGGCCAGTTCGACCGCCGGGCGTAGAAGGCGCTAAGGGCCCGCAGCGCGGTGCTCTTGCCCCCACCGGGGTGGCCGACAAGCAGGCAGCGACCGCGTCGGCGCAGCGCTAAGGGAAGTTCGCCGATCCAGCCGAAATTGTGCTTAGCGAGTTCGATGCCGATCTCGGCATCGGCTTCCTCGAGCGGTAGATTCGCCAGCTCGCCGGACGCGCCAAAAAGCGCGAGCGTAGAGCCCCGACGCACCTGGCGCTGGCGATAAGCGCTGAGCGCCTCGGCCGCAGCGATCGGTGAGCCCGCCTTGCCGGATCGCAGCGGCACACCCCGTGCCTGCAGTACCTCCGCTAGCCCGACCGCGTCTAGCCCACCGCGCAGGCGGGCGAGGGTGCGCACGATGTCGCTCAGCTCGCGCGCCGCGTCGACGCCGTGCCCGAGCTCGCAAACCGAGGCCTCCAGGTGAGCTATGAGTGCGGCGGCACCGTCACCCTGCGTCGGGTCGGTCTGCCAGATCACGAGGCGGTCGAGCAGTTGCTCAACCCCACGCGCGTCGAGATGTTGTCGTGCGATGTCGGAGAACTGCGCGAAGGCTCGCCGCTCGACGCCCGACGGCAGACCGGGGATGGCAGTCCGCTCGCGTTCGAGCATGCGACCCAGCCCGAGCAGCCCCCGCACTGGTCTCGCGCATGCAAGCACCAGCCAGTCCTCCGGCCTCAGGCCCGCGGCGGCGGCCTGTGCGAACTGCTCCACCGCCTTTTGGATCGGCTGCGCGGATCGACTCAATCCGGCGCTGCGCTTGACTTGGATCAGCACTCGGCCGGCGTTCGCCAGATGCACCACGAGATCGTCGACGGGATAGTCGCTCTCAGCCGACAAGGCCACACCGACGGCACCGGTTATCCCAAGCCCGACGCTGTCCAAGCTCCGCTCGCCGATGATCGCGGCGCCGAGCAGTGCACCTACCCGAGCGCGCAGCTCGGCACCATCCTCGTTGGCTGACCCTCCTAGTGCGCCCGCGACCGCGGTTCGATCACGCTCCACGTGGCAATGATAAGAATCCTTCCAGGCCGCTGGATGCGACCGGTGCTCAGCTAGCGCACGGCACCGCAACTTGTCGGCGACTAACCCGGCTCCGGCGCTGGCAGCGAGTCCAGTGTCTCCTTCAGATCGTCCACCAACTGATAGTCGAGCCCAAGCCGATGATCGTGGCGGTGGCGCACGACGCCCTGCTCGTCGATGACGACGACGGCGCGCTTGCCACTGGCGCTGTAGGCCTTCCCGACCGTCTTGTCGACATCGGCCAGCAGCGGCGCCGTGAGGCTGTTCTTCTCGACGAAGCCCTGGTGAGAGTCGAGATCCTGCGCGGAGATGCCGACGACCGTCGCATCGAGCGCCACGAAGTCGTCCGCGCGATCGCGATTCGAGCAGAATTGCCGCTTACACACCGGCGTGTTGTCGCCAATGAGCACATTCGGCAGCGGCTCGGACGGATCAGCTGGGGGGTCGTTCGACTTCAACCAGCCCGAGCGTGTGTCCGAGGGCGCCCTGTATGTCCGACTCGAGCCGCATCGCGGACCTACGTGTCTCGCAGCTGACCATCTTCTTCATCCGCTAGGTCTATCCGCTCGTCGGAGTCTGGGCTCTCGTCCAGCGCCGGCGCAACCAGCGCGTCGTGGAGAAGACCGCCCATGAACTGGGCGCCGACGCTTCGCGCAGCGGAGCTCTCAGACGATTCGCCGGCTGACGTACCTGATCGCCGTCGCCACTGTCGTGAACACCGGCTTCGTCGTCTACTCGACACTCAGGTAGCCGGCGTCCAGCATGTGAGCATAGGCGACACGCGTGCGCGACCTCCTCCGCGCCTCGCAGGCCGGCGTCAAAGTTGACCTCAACGTGCGCGGCATCTGCTGTCTACGCCCCGGCGTCCCGGGCATCTCGGAGAACATTCGCGTCGTCTCGATCGTCGGGCGCCTGCTCGAGCACTCGCGCATCTACACCTTCCGCTACGACGACCGCCAGGTCGTCTACATCACCTCGGCGGACATGATGCCGCGCAACCTCGACCACCGCGTCGAGCTCGCCGTGCCGATCGAGGAGCCCGAGCTGCAGGCCGAACTGCTCGACACGCTCGATCGCGCGTTCGCCGACAACCAAAGCTCCTGGGAACTGGACCGCGAGGGCGCCTGGCGACGGCTGCATCCGGCGCCGGGAGAGGAGCCGCGCAGCCTGCAGCTAGAGCTGATCGAGCTGCACGCGCGACGCGCCGCGGAGGAGCGGCCGGGGGAGCGCGAGCCGGCCGAGACACCGACTCGCTGAACAGGCGGAC
>DASYAP010000269.1:0-4679 GCA_036501265.1 Solirubrobacteraceae bacterium
CCAGCATGGCGACGACCATCCGTGCGGGCAGGCTCGCGGAGAAGTCCGGCTAGACTGACCTTTCCGCGGGGCTATAGCTCAGTTGGGAGAGCGCCTGGATCGCACCCAGGAGGTCGGCGGTTCGAGCCCGCCTAGCTCCACCTTACGAGGTATTGCGCGAACCGCCGCCGGGATCCTGTAGGTGGGGATGATCCGGCGGCGGTCGAGCACTTGGATGTCTTTGACGAGCAGCCGGAGGCTCGCCGTTGCGGGTCTCAGCTTCACGCTTCTCGGCGATTCCCGATCATCTTGCTCGGGATAGCCCTTCAGATCGCGACGGTCGCGCGGAGCGGTCAGCCCTTGGCGACGGCGGGGTTGAGGGCGGCGTCGAGGGCGTCGCCGACGAGGTTGATGGTGATGAGGATGAGGGCGAGAACGAGGCTTGGGAATATCCATATCCACCATGACCCGCTGCCGGGGACGACAAGGGTCGTGGCGGATGCGAACTTGGTCTGGACGACGTCGGAGACGAGGTTGCCGAGTGAGGGGGCGACGCTGGAGGAGAGGCCGTAGTTGAAGAACTCGACGGTGGCGTCGATGAGGATGATCTGGCCGACGAGGGAGGTGGCGGCGACGAGGATCGTCCCTCCTGCGTTGGGGAGGAGGTGGCGGAAGAGGACGCGCAGGTTGGAGGCGCCGACGGCGCGGGCGGCTTCGACGTATTCCTGTGTGCGAATGGCGGCGATGTGGGCGCGGACGATGCGGGCGACGACGGCCCACATGTAGCCGCCGAAGATGATGATGAGGTCGTGTGGGTAGACCTCGCCGAGGTAGACGATGGCGGCGAGGGTAAGCACGACGGCCGGGTAGGCGGTGACGAGGTCGGCGATGCGCATGACGACGGCGTCGAGCCAGCCTTGGTAGTAGCCCGCGAGTGCTCCGACGAGGACGCCGATCAGGGTTGCGAGGACGGCGGCGCCGAACGCGGTTTCTTCGGTGGTGCGGATGCCGTAGAGCGTGCGCTCGAGCATGTCGCGGCCGATGGGATCGGTGCCGAACGGGTGGGCGAGCGACGGCGCCTGATGGACAGCGTCCGCATGGAGGTCGATCCAGTTCCATCCATGCGGCGCGATGATCGGCGCGAGCGCTCCAACGACGAGCACGGCGAGCAAGACGAGGAGTGAGCACACCGCGACCGGGTTGCGGATGAAGCGCCGGAGCGCGAGCCCAGCAAGCCCGCGTCTTGCTGGCGTCGCGATCGCGTCGGGCGTCGCGGCAGCGCTTGTCATCGCAGCCGCGCCCGTGGGTCGAAGGAAGCGACCGCGACCTCGGCGGCAAACGATGAGGCGACGACGAAGAGCGCTGCGAGGGTGAGAAGCGCTTCGATCGCGTACGGGTTAAGGCTACGGGCCGAATCGCCCGCTCCGAATCCGGACACCTCGGTGATGAACAGGGTTCCAAGGCCGTTGAGCTGGAACACCCAGTCGACCGCCATCGCCGCGCCAAAGATGGCGCCGAAATCGAGCAGGAGCGCGCTCGTGAAGGTCGCGAGCGAGTTGCGTAGCGCGTGCCGGAGGACGACCAGCCGTTCCGGCAGCCCTTTCGCGCGCGCCGTCGTGATGTACGGCGCCGCGAGCGCGGCCAGAAGCGACGAGCGCATGTAGCGGCTGTGGATGCCGATGAACGCGGCCGCGAGTGCTACCGAAGGCAAGACAAGGTGACGGAGGACATCGGCGACGTACGTAAACCCGGCCGGCGCCCTTCCGCAAAGCGAGCTAGGCAGGACGACACCGCCCTGGCCGAGGCAGGAACCGGGCCAGCCGCTCGTGCCGAACGCATGGAAGCCGCGATGCCCAGCCCAGTTGAACACCGACTGCAACCCGAGCGCGAGCACAAACGCGGGCACCGCCCAGACGGCATAAGAAAAGCCGCGAAGCGTGACATCGAGCGCCGACCCTGCGCGGCTTGCTGAGACCGTCCCGAGCAACAGGCTGAAGACGACGACGAGCAGCGCAGTTCCAGCGAGGAGCGCTGCGGTGTGACCCAGTGCAGGCCACAGCGGCGCGCCGATGTTGCTACCGCACACCTGCCCGAAGCTGCCTCCGCTCGGAACGCCCTTGAGCCAATCCCACCAAAGCACCGTCGCCTGGCCGGGCGTCGATGCCAACGTTGGAATCGCTCCGCTCGAGAAGCGGCTGTAGCACGTCGGTGTGAATCTCGTCGCAATGAAAACGAACGTCCCGAGAGACACCGCCAGGAGAACGCCGCCGGAGAGCAACAGCCGGCGGACGGTGAACGCCGTCATCCGGCTACGAGTGCACGCACGCCGCCGCCGCGTACGCGGTGAACCGCGTCGGCGTCCAGGTCACGAACACGAGTGGGTGCGGCCGCTTGCCACCCCGGATCGCAAGCTGCGCAGACGCTGGCGTTCCCCCCTTGGACAGAATAACTCGTAGCCGCACACTCAGGACGGTGTTGGACGCCACCGAGCACGTGTCCGACAACTGCGTATTGCCCGCATCAGAGAACACGCCGAGTGACGGCAGCCCTGCCCGCGACAGCGCGATCCGCGAACGCGAGATCCCACACACAGTCTCGTCGAAGTAGGAGCCGGACCTAACCGGCTTCGCGCCGACCGTCGGCGTAAGTAGCTTCGACGCCCCCGCGTACATAAGACCGTCGGTTCCTACCCACACATCGCCGGGCTGCTCCGTGAAACCCCCGCCAACACGCTCGGGAGGCTCCTTGATGTCCGCGTCGATCCGGAAAGATGCGCTGGTCAGTGTCGAGCTCAGCCGACACGAGATCGTCTTGTCGACGATCGTCCCAGCGTTCGCGTCCCCGCTTGCAAAGACGCCCGCCGCCCCACCCGCAGTGATCCCGAGTGCAATGAACCCGACCATCGCCGACCGCAACCGAAACTGAGTGCGGCATTTCCGGGCCTGCACGACTTGCCACAGCTCATGGCTGAAGCCTTCACGTGCGGGTGGCGCATCAGATGCGATCCGCTCTAGAGCGTCGTGGAGATCAGACATCTGTTTCTCCTTCCTCTAGCGCGACACGAAGTCGTGTCCTCGCAGCGTTGAGGCGCGAAGCAACAGTCCCACGGGGAATACGCAGGATGCGTGCTGTCGCCTCATAGTCGAAGCCGACCAGATCCACGAGCAGCACCACGGCGCGCTGTTCAATGGGGAGATCTGCGAGCACGGAGGCGACGGCGAAGTCGGCTCCAGGTTCATCTGTCGGTTCACTGAGGTACTCGGTCGCTAGGACGCTCACTTCGGGGCGGCGGCGGCGGCGTCGAAGCTCATTGAGGCAGCAGCGAAACACGATCTTGTACAACCACGCCGCTTCGTGGCGTTCGCTCTCGAACCGGCGGGGAAGCTTGGGATATGCGCGTGCGAACGAGTCTTGGAGCACGTCGTCAACGGCGTCTGCCGCCCCCAACATCGCGAAGGCGACGCCCCGAAGCCGAGGGCTATGGCGCGCGACTAGGCCCTCGAAGCGGCGCCGAGCAGATACGGCCTCCAGAGCGCGAGCGCGCTCGAACGCGGCCGTGCCAGCGGTCAGACCCCAGGCGTCGTTGACCACGGCTTCCACTGAACTACAGAACACCGCCGATCGCAAAAACGTTCACTCGGATCCCTGGCTTGGCGAGTTGGTGAGGACGGCGGCTTCGAGGCCGAACGACCGCATCGACGACATCACCGCGATCCTGCAATCCATCGCGTCATCAACTGAGCCGGTATAGCGGGACCTCAGTTGCGCGTTTCGACGTATTTTAGTTGGGTGAGCTACTAATGACCCACCGTTCGCTAGGCCATGCTCGGCGCCGTTCAGCCGCCAGCGCGTTCGCGCTGGGCAGCCTCGTCGTCGTATTGGCCGCCAATTCGGCAACTGCCAGCCCGGGCGGGCCGGTCCGAGCCAACGGGGTGGGCCTGACAATCCCAGCGGACTGGCATCGAATGAAGCCCGCACCTGCACCTCACGTCGGCGATCCGAGGCCCCTGCTCGTGGTTGCGACGTCTGGTGTGCGAGCTGAATTGCATAGCGCATGCCCGCTCATCGCGTACAGCGTCCCGCCGAATGGAGCAGCAGTTGTCGTAGTCGGTTGGAGGACCCTTGCCGATGCAGGCGGACATCATCCGCCGCCGGGAAGGGAGCAGTTGAAGACGCTAGCGCTTCGCAGCGCAGACACGGAATGCCCCTTCCCAGGGCGCACGGCGGTCGCGCAGCTCTGGCTGCGCGAAGGCCTATATCAGCTCACTGTTTTCGTAGGAAGGCACGCATCGCGGTTGCGAGCAGACCAAGCGCTCGCCGTAGGCCGAACCTTCGCCTTAAGTCGCTAAGCCTGAGAGCTCAAACTTCCACCGGCTCGGCCACCACGCATTGATCGGCGTCGCCTGAGTGGTTCGCGTAATGCCCGGTTCGGCCCACTTTTCTTGATCGAGCCTGCGTGATGCTGAGTTGCAGGCGCTCAGGTGGCTGAGGCGTTCCGCCAGCGCGGTGCGGGCACCTATTCTCCTTGGATGAGCACGACTGTCGAGCTGCAGCCGCGGCTGTCCGGCACTCCACCGAAAGAACGGGAAGCGCTCGAGCGGCGCGTGAAGCTCCTGGCCTGGGGCGGCAATGCCTGGCACTTGGTCGAGTTCGCGATCGCACTGGGCGCCGGGATCGCCGCGGGATCGGTCGCACTCGTC
>DASYAP010000270.1:0-9286 GCA_036501265.1 Solirubrobacteraceae bacterium
ACGGCACGGTGCACTTCTCGATCATCCACTGATGGCATCCCTTCTGGGGGAGGCGGCCTTCCGGCGGGTCTACCCTCGGTAGGGAACGGGTTCAGGCGCCAGTGGCACCGCTTGCGAGCCTGGTGCGGTGCGCTGCCGGAATGATCGAGAACCACCACTCGCGGCCGCGCTGCTGCGTTCTGAGGAAAACGAGCAGTCTGCGCGACTCCGATTTGGTCCCCGAAGGCTGATGCAAGTAGCCCGTAGCATCACTCGCACGGAGCCGCGCCTGCGCGTATTGTGCGAGGCGGCTGGGTGCGCTTGGGGCAAGCTGAGCGAGGTCGGGGCGCAAGCTGTTCTTTGTCGGTTGCGCGCATTCGGGGCGCTGCAGCCAGCGGATCGGGAAGCGTTGCCGCGCCTGCTGCGTACCCCCGCGCCAGGGTCTTTTGGCGGTCGCGCGCGTTTCCCGCTGTGAGTAGCATCTACCGATGGGGGTTGTCTAGGTGAGGGTGGCTCGGTTGGCGGGGTTGGTGGCGGTCGGGGTACTGCTCGCGGTCATGGTTGCGAGCAGGTCGGGGTCGGCGAGTAGCCCGCCCACGGGCGGTGCGCAGTTTGCCGTCAAGGCGCGCAGTCAGGCAAGGCTGCGGGGGATTCACAAGATCCGCCACGTGGTGATCATCATGCAGGAGAACCGCTCGTTCGATAACTACTTTGGCACCTACCCCGGGGCCGACGGGATCCCCGGCCTCGCCCGTCACCGCGGCAAGGTACCGTGCATTCCCGATCCCGGCGAGCACTGCGTGCGCCCCTTCCACGACCGCCACGACTTCAACGCCGGAGGGCCATACTCAGAACCCATCGCCCACGCGCAGATCGACGGCGGCAAGATGGACGGGTTCATCAAAGAGAAGGAGGCATACAACTTCAGGTCGGTGCCTGCCGACGACGTGATGGGATATCACACCGGCAAAGAGATCCCCAACTACTGGAAGTATGCGCACCACTTCGTGCTGCAAGACCACATGTTTGGGTCGGTGATTTCGTGGAGCTTGCCTTCGCATCTGTTTTTGACCTCACTGTGGTCTGCGCGCTGTACGAAGCACAACGATCCAGCCAGCTGCACCAACGCGCCAAATAACCCGGCCTTTCCTCCTGGTTGGGACGGCACCATCAGGCCGCCGGTCTACGCGTGGTCCGATCTCACCTACCTGCTGCACAAGCACCACGTCAGCTGGCGCTACTACATGTTCAACGGGACTGAGCCCTTGTGCGATTCGGACCCCACGCTTTCGTGCGCGCCCGTTACCAACGGACCCCAGAGCTTGTCGATTTGGTATCCGCTCAAGTGGTTCGACACCGTCCACAACGACCATCAGGTCAAGAACATCCAGTCGGTGAAGCACCTCTTCGCCGACGCGATCACCGGGAGGCTGCCCGCGGTCTCCTGGGTGGTGCCGAGTGCGGCGGTCTCGGAGCACAACGACGGGCAGCGAATCAGCCGCGGACAAACGTATGTGACCGGGCTGGTCAACACGCTGATGCACAGCCGGGAGTGGAAGTCGACCGCGATCTTCTTGACCTGGGATGACTGGGGCGGGTTCTACGACAACGCGCTCCCACCCCGGGTGGAAAAAAACGGCTACGGGCTGCGCGTCCCGGGCCTGGTGATCAGCCCCTATGCCAAGCGCGGCTACATCGACAACCAGACGCTCAGCTTCGACGCCTACGCCAAGTTCATCGAAGACGACTTCCTTGGCCGAGCCAGACTTAACCCCAAGACCGACGGGCGCCCCGATCCGCGCCCCGACATGCGCGAGAAGGCCCCCCGGCTGGGCAACCTCATCAAAGACTTCAACTTCAACCAGACCCCGCGCGAACCACTGATCCTGCCGGTCCACCCCAAGATCGACCTGATCGAGCCCTCCGGTGCCGCCATGTGGCAGCGCGGCGGGGGGTTTAGGTGGGGGTAGGGCCGCTAGCACCTATCCAAGGAGCATCATCCGGACCATCCGGCGCGTGCGCCTTCGCTGACGGGTTGATCGAGCAGCAAGAGTCTCGACCGCGCTGCTGCTTCGTGAGGAAAACGAGCAGTCTGCGCGACTCCGATTTGGTCCCCGAAGGCTGATGCAAGTAGCCCATAACGGAAGTGGTCGAGTCGCGGTGGCCCCAACCCATTGTGCGCAAGCCTCGAGCGTCTGCTCATCGATGGACGCGTAGGAAGCGCGTCCGGCAGGCGAGCAGTCGCTCGGCTTGGAATCTCGCGGTCAGTCTCGGTAGTGAGAACTCGTCCGAGTTGATATACATCGCCGCCGCCCGCTGTCCATCGCCGCTGACGATCGCCATCGTGTGAAACCCGGGGAAGTCGCCTAGATGGCCCCACGCGCCGCACCCAAACGACCACGTGTAATGGACCAGACCAAGGCCATAGGCGCCCGTGCCCCCGCCCAGGAGCGCATGGGGGCCGTTTAGCGAGCCTGGGGTGGCGCGTTTCATCTCGCGCAAGAGCTTGGGCGGAATTACCCGCCCGGACATCAGCGCGCGAAAGAACTTGTCCAGGTCGCCAGGCGTTGAGACCACCGCGCCCGAGCTCCACGCGATCGTGGGGCTCTGCCCGGTCAGATCGACCGGCCAGGTCAACCCCGCCATCACGTCATAGCCGTGGCTATAGGGTCGCGGCATCGCAGTCCCACTCGGATACCCGGTGTGGTCGAGATGCAGTGGCCGCAGGATCTCGCTGCGCAGCACGGCGCCAAACGAGCGCCCCGTGGCGTGCTGCACGATCATGCCGAGCAGCACATAATTGGTGTTGGAGTACGCCCACCCCTGACCGGGCGGGAAGGTCGGCTTAGCGCCAGCTCCGATCTTCACCAGCTCGCGGGGCGTCCACCGTCGAGCGAGCTCTCGCAGGGGCGGCGAACACAGCGTGCTATCGGGCGGAACCGCGCAGTAGTCGGCGAGCCCGCTGCTCTGGTTGAGCAGCTCGCGCACGGTGATATGAGCACCGTTTGGGACCAGCCCCGGAAGCCACTTCTGGACCGTGTCGCCAAGGCCGATCTGACCCCGCGCCACCAGCTTCAACACCACCGCCGCCGTGAACGTCTTGGCCACGCTCCCCACCCGGAAGTGATCGCGCGGCGAGATCCGGGTGCCCCCACGAAGGTCCCCGTAGCCGGCCGAGAAGGTCTCCTGGCCCGCCGGGGTTTGGATCACCGCCGCGACACCCGGCGCGCCGTATTTGACGATCCGCTGAATTGCTCTTTGCACCGCGGCGCGCGTGGGAGGCTGGATGGCGAGCGCCGGCGACGCTGTGAGCGACAGTAAGCACACCGTCGCCAGCGCCACGACGATCGCCGTACCCAACAACCGACGCCGCCGCCCCACAAACCACCAACAGCCGCGTCCACGGTCAACGCGCTCGGCCAAATGCGCCCCCAACACCCCATGCCCCTCGGCTTTCATCCCGACCAGACAAGTGTCGCAGCAACGTCAAGTGCAGTAATCGCTGCGGGACGCACTGATCCCACCGCTGATCCGCTAGCGACGTTGACTGAGAAGCCCCTCGCTTCGGGTGTGATCGAGGAGGATCAGTGCCGACCCCGGCTGTCGCAAGCGCGAATAGGAGAAGTACGGCACCGACTTCTGTGGCCGCGCGACGGACGCTCGCTCTTCTCTCTGCGACCCGTTGCAAGCTGACGTCTGCTTAGCCGACGAAGTCGATCGTCCGCTGCGCCACGGCCGGCGCGATCGGAATGCGGGTTAGAGACAAATCGCCGCAACAGGCGAACAACCGGATGATTCGACACGGGCGATGTCGTCGACTCAACGACTCTGGTCGAGCGCCGTGACGATCCAGCCGGGCTACGGCCCTCTGCCAGGACAGAGGGTTCGTTGTAGCGCTCCATTTGTGGATCGGGTCCGATCCTTGATCTCGGTTGTCAGACCGGTTCAGCCGCTGGCGTCGGCGACTCTATGGCCGCGCGCTCTCTGTGGTATGGAAGTGGTACATCGGGGGTGTCGGCGTCGATCTCGCGCGCCAAGCGGTGTCCATCGAAAATGGCGTCGGCGGTGAGGCGGGGCGCCACGCAGTCGCCGATGCGATAAATCGCTTGTATGCCCTCGGCAGCAAGCGCTTGGGGATCCGCCGCGAGGGTGTGATAGAGCGCGTCGTTCGAGCGGCGCTGGGTGACCAGCACGACTCCGTCGGCGCTGAGCTCCAGGGGCTCGTCGAACTCGTCTTGCGCGACCGCGCGTCCGGCTTCGACAGCGGTGAGTGTCACGCCGCGGCGCAGGATGACGCCGGCGTCGTGCAGGCGCCGCCGGAGCAGAGGCCCTTCCAGTGTCTGGTCGCAGACCGGTGCGATCTGGTCCAGGCAGGTCACGAGTTCGACCGTATGGCCCTCGCCCGCGAGCAGCTCTGCGAGTCCGGCGGCGATGAAGTAACCCTCGGCGTCGTAGACAATCACCCGTTCGCCCGGCGGACGCTTGTGATCGACCATTACCTGCTCGGGCGTCAGCACCCAAGCCGACCGAGCGTCGGCTCCGGCGATAGGCGCGTGGCTGGCGGCGCTCAGGCCGTCGTGCGCCCAGCGAGCGCCGGTCGCCAGGATCACGATCTCGGCGCCGTATTCGCGGACTGCGGCGGCATCGAGCTCGGCGCGGCAGATCAGCTCGACATTTCGCAGCTTGGCGATCTGGATCACGCGCCAGTTGACCACTCGCCGCCACTCGCCCAACCCGGGCAGGCTCGGGATCCAGCGCATCGCACCGCCGGGCTCGCGCTCCGCGTCGACTAAGTGCACCCGACGAAAGCCCCGCTTGCCGAGCACGATCGCGCATTCCATTCCCGCGGGCCCGGCTCCCACGACTAGCACGTCGCGGTTTCCGTTGGATGCCCGCGTAAAGTGCTCAGGGTGCCAGCCGCGCCGGTATTCTTCGCCGGCCGTCGCGTTCTGAGTGCAGCCGAGGTGCCCCGAGTACTCGCTCTTGAGGATGCAGATGTTGCACCCGATGCACTCGCGGACCTCGCCGTAGCGCCCCTCCTCGATTTTGCGAGGCAGAAAGGGGTCCGCGATCGAGGGACGCGCCGCGCCGATCAGATCCCAGACGCCGCGGCGGACGATCTCGGCCATCTGGTCGGGGTCGGTCAGGCGCGCGACACCGACGATTGGCTTCGCGGTCGCCTCGCGGACCCGGCCTGTCCACTCGAGCTGGTAGCCCGCGGCGAAGAATCGGGACGTCCCCGAGTCCTTGGACCACTCCGCGATCGAGCCGACGTTGACATCCCACAAGTCGACCAGCTCGTCGGCGGCCCTAACAAACGCAAGGCCTTCCTCGAGCTCTACCCCGGCCGGGCCGAGCGCCTCGACCGCGATTCGGCACGCGATCGCGCAGTGCTCGCCAACTGCCTCCCGGACCAGTGCTAGTAATTCGAGCCAGAAGCGAGCGCGGTTTTCGAACGACCCGCCGTATTCGTCCGTGCGGTGGTTGTAGAACGGCGAGAGGAACTGGACCGGCAGGTAGCCGTGGGCCCCGTACACGTAGACGATGTCGAAGCCGGCATCGCGTGCGCGCCGCGCGGCGTGCACCCATTCGGCCTGGACGCGCCTAATGTCCGTGCGCTCCATTGCCTTCGGCACCGTGGACGGTTCCAGGTCGCTGGCCAGCTGCGACGGGCCGAGCGCCGGATGGCGCGACTCGCCGCATGGCGCGTGCGCACCCGAATGATGCAGCTCGATTCCCGCCAATGCACCATGCTCGTGTACGCGATCACACATCAGCCCGAGGCTCCGGGCATCGTGATCGTCCCACAGCTGCACGGCGATCGCGGGGGCCTCGTCCGAGCCCTCACTCACCGCCGCGTACTCGGTGCACACCGCGGCCCATCCGCCTTGCGCTTTGAGTTCGCGAAAAGCCGCCTGAGAGAAGGGCTTACGCGTCCCGAAACCCGTGCAATGCGGCACCTGGTAGAAGCGGTTACGCAACGTCTTAGGGCCGATCCGAACCGGCTCGAAGAGCACGTCGTGACGGGAATCGCGGCGCAGCGCGCTCATGTCGCCTATCTTCGCGCACCGTCGCACCTCGGCGCACCCCCTTACGCCGAGGCGCGACTCGCAGAAGCGAGCTTCGGACCGCCGACTCGACTCGTTCGGGAGCGCTTCCGGTACGCTCGCTGGTCGGTGTTTTGGCTCCAATGCTGAGGTATAACGCCCAATGAGTGACGCGCCGTTCACGACCAAGCTTTACTTCGGTCCCTGGTACCGGCGGTCGCCCTTCTTCGACGCTACTCAACGCGCGGGGTGCAGGGCGTATGACATCTACAACAAGATGTACCTGCCGGCGGAATACGCCGATCCGACCCTCGAGTACTGGGCGCTCAACGAGGGGGTTACGCTGTGGGATGTCGCAGTCGAGCGGACAGTCCAGGTCAGTGGGCCCGACGCCGATCGGTTCATCGACATGCTGACTTGCCGCGACCTCACGCGGTGCGCGGTCAAGCAGGGCAAGTACATGATCGTGACCGCCCCCGGCGGAGGGATAGTCAACGACCCCGTCCTGCTGCACGTCGATCGCGACACGTGGTGGATGCAGCTCGCCGACAGCGACGCCGGCCTGTATGCAATGGGCGTGCTATCGCAGACGGGGCTGGATGCGGAAGTCAGCTATCCCGACGTGCACCCGGTCCAGGTGCAGGGCCCGCGATCGGGCGAGACGCTGGCGAAGCTCGTCGGCGTCGAGGTTCTCGATCTCCGCTACTACTGGTGTGACAGTTTCCAGATCGGCGACATCCCCGTCGTGATCAGCCGCACGGGTTGGTCTGCAGTACCGGGATTCGAAGTGAACCTTCTGGACGGCTCCCGTGGCGACGAGCTGTGGGAGGCGATCATGAGCGCTGGCGAGGAGTTCGACATCCGCCCAATCGCACCAAGCGAGGCGCGGCGTGTCGAAGCTGGCATCTTTAACTATGGATCCGACATGACATTGCGCGACACGCCCTTCCACGTGATGGGTCTTGAACGCCTCGTCGAGGAGCAGCCTCAGGACTACATCGGGAAGGAAGCACTCGAGCGGATTCGGAACGAGGGCGTCGACCGCAAGCTCGTCGGTATCCGCTTCGACTCGGACGAACCGTTCGTGGGGATCACGCGGCCCTGGCTCGCCAGGCGCGGGGGCCGCAAAGTCGGTCAGGTCACGGACGCCGTTTGGTCTCCCGGCCTTCGGGCCAACATCGGCTACGTGTGGGTTCCCGTCGAACTTGCGGCGGCCGGAACGGCGCTCGATGTCGACTCGGAACACGGGCACATGACGGGTAGTACTGCCGCTATTCCGTTTGTCGACCCGAGCAAGGAACGCCCGGCCCAGTCGCTACGGGGCACCGTCGCCTGACCTCGACAGCGACACGACCCCCCGCCCAAACACAGCAGCCGCGGAGCAGCACCGCGCTGCGGCCCGCCGAGGTAAAGCCCAAGACCGCGCGTTGCACGCTTAAGCGCGACGCTCGCTTTCGCCTCCCGTGTGATCGGCGGATTGACGCTCGCTTCGCGACGAAGGCATGCGCGACCCCCCGAAAGGCAGACACTCGGATTCGCCCAACCTCGTGGGTTGTCGCTCTGGAGGTGATGATGGATTACCGCGCGCGCTTTGCTTTCATCGACGCGTCAGGTAGCCCCGAGAGCCACGGTGATGGGCTCACCGTTGATGCCGCTCGAGTGGTCGCTGGCCAAGAAGACGATCGTATTGGCGACTTCCTCGCAGGTGACGACTCTTCCGGCCGGATACTCAGCCGCCCGTTCGCTCCACACTTCCTCCAGGGAGGTATTGTGGCGATCGGCCTCAAGCTTTGCTGAGGTTTCCGACATCTGCGTGCGGACCCAACCTGGCATCACGGCGTTACACGTAATGTTGTACTTGGCCACATCCTGCGCGACCGCGCGCATGAGTCCCGTGACAGCGTGTTTTGACACGGTATAACCGGTCATCGATTGCCACGCGTGCTCCCCAGACGTTGAGCTCACGATCACAATTCGTCCCCAGCGGTTCGTGATCATGTCGCGGACCGCCCGCCGGGTGAGCTCGAACGGCCCTTGAAGATTCACCGCCAACTGCTCACGCCAGAAGTCGTCCGAAATTTCCCAAACCGTTGCATCTTGAGCGGAGCCCACGCCCGCATTGGCGACCAGGATGTCGATCGGTCCCAGACGCTCTCGGGTCTCGCAAACGATCCGCTCGCAACCCGCTGGCGTTGCCACCGTCTCGACTAAGTACTCGACGGGAGCTTGGGCGGCAAGGCTAGCCAACTCGGGTTCGGTTCGAGAGACGGCCATGACGCGCGCGCCGGCCTCGACCAGTGCCAGCGCGGTCGCGCGGCCGATTCCGCGCCCCGCTCCGGTCACGAGCGCCACTCGTGCATTTGGGAAAGATGTCAGTGGTTCGGTCATTGGATTTTGTCCTCCCGTTTCATTTCCCGCTGTCGTCGACCGTGCTTTCGAGCCAACCGTCACCGGCTGCGCGAACGGACGATCTCCTCACCCCGTCATCTCCGTCGTTGACAGTCCATCGAACATTTCGCCGCCAGAGACCTCGGGGCACAACGACGGTCAGACAAACGCTAACGGCCGTGACGGCCGCCGCCTCGCTGACGTCGAGACGGTCTTACGCGACAGCTTGCGAGCCGGTGCGCGAGAGCTTGCGGAGCGCGAGCGGCGGGCACCGCAACTCGCCATCACGAAACCGACCAACCGGGCGCGCGAGCCGCAGGGTGACCCAATGCTCATCGAGCTCGGTAATCACGGCGAGTTCATGCACGAGGTAGCGGGGTCGCACGTTCCCGTTGAGGATCACCGGGTCCCCGACGCACAGCTCCGCGATCGCCCTGGCCGAGCGGACGGTGTGCAGCAGCTCAAGGCGTGCATGGACGGCGTCAGCGATCGCAACGAGATGCGCATCAAGCTCCCCCGAAGCGATCACATCGAGCAACTGCCGCTCAGGATCCTTCAGCGTCCGATCCGCGGAATCGGACCAGAGCATCCGTCTGCGAGAGGAGTCGCGCCAGGCGTTCACAACCGACATCGTGTCCTCCGGAGCGGACGAATTCACCAGATGGGCTCAACCCATGCCACGGCTCTCGCTTTTCGGTGCGCTGCTGCGCCCGCCGGCCTCCTGCTTTTGCGACAAATCCACCGCTCTAGAGCGCCGGAGTGGAGTGCTCCCTTATGATCGATGGGGAAGGCTGCCGCGGGCGACGGTGGAGCTGCGGCGGCGCCGCGAGCCACGTCCCGCCCGGCGTTGACAGGCGGTGAGCGCCGACTGG
>DASYAP010000271.1:0-12305 GCA_036501265.1 Solirubrobacteraceae bacterium
AGTACGAGTCCAAAACGCACCGGTTCGCGTATAGGTTTGGAAAGACTCGCAGGCCCGGCTTCGTGTGGACGACAGAGAAGTCGACCATCCGGATCCACCATAACCACGTACTGTGGTGGCAAGACACGCTCACGCCGGTGAGCGGGCATCGATCCCCGGTCATGATCGTCCTGAACAAGAACGGCCGATATACCGCCTTCGGTACGCCCGGTCATCACTCCTGCTTCACCAGGCTCCTGAGCAAGAGCATGCTGCCCTACCGCTACGGCGGGCTGGGTTACTCGATCGGAGGCCGGATGGCGAAGCCGCAGCGCCACTCCAAGACGGTTGTGCTCCCCTACGCGTATCGCTGGGAGCAGCACCTGACGGCGAACGAGACGGACACGATCAGACGTGCAACGAAGCTGGTCCTCTCGGGCAACGTCGACATCACCCACCACAACGGTTCGCGTGCTTTGGCCTTCAACTTCGGCAACAGCTATCCCCGGCGCACACCGCGGGCGCCGGCGGTTAACCTGTGTGGTGGATGATGGGCCCTGGGGTTTCGCCGATCAAGAAGCTCGCCTCGGTAGCGGCGTGCGCTCTCGCGTGCGCGGGCGGCGGATTCGCGCTGGCGACGAGCGCCTTCGCGGCTTCGCCGGGGAACCTCCAGGGCAACCCGCAGGGCATCAGCCTGGCGCGAAACGCGCTTGCAGCGTTCTCGCGTGAACCCGCCTTCAACTACGTCCAGCGCGGATTCTTCCAGATGAACTCGGCACCGGGCAAGACCCCCAACGTCTCCTACTACTACGGGTACGGGGCCCTTCACCCGGGCTTCGTATGGGCGGCCGAGCACGGCACAGTCGCGATGCACTCAGACCAGGTGGTCTGGTGGCGCGACGACTTGACGCCCGTGTCCAACCCCAACGGTCACGAGGTTCCCGTGGAGTTGGTGGCAAATGGCCAGGGGGTGTTCTCGGCGCTGGGGAACGCGAGCCATCACAGCTGCTACACGCGCGTGAGCGGCTCAGTGCCGTACCCGTCTGGCGGGCAGGCCTACTCGATCGACGGTCGCTACGAGAACGCGAGCTCGCCGCTCCGCTCCGTCTATCACTGGTGGGAGACCGGCCAGGTCACGTCCGAGAGCGACGTGATCTCGGGCGGCGGGCTGATCACCTCGGGGCGGATCGCGGTCTCGCCGGGCGCCGGCCTTGCCGGGTTCACCGTCGACTTCAACAACTATTACCCGGGCGGCGCGCCCGCGGCCCCGCAGATCAACCTCTGTCGGTAGACGGGCGTCGGCGGGCATTCTGGAGGGCGTGTCCCCCCGCCGCCCCGACGCGACGACGCGCCCCCGCGACGACGCGCCCCCCGCGACGAACAATGTGAATTCAGTTCCGAGGGGTTGAACTGAATCAGCATCGTTCGGGCGTGGTCCCTACAGCAGCCCCAGCTGCTCCACCGCCGCGCGCTCCTGCATGAGCTCCTCGCACGTCGCGTCGATGCGCTGTCGGGCGAAGTCGTCGATGTCGAGCCCCTGAACGATCTCGCAGGACCCGTTCGAGCAGGTGCAGGGGAAACCCGAGATCAGGCCGTCTTGCACCCCGTAGGAGCCGTCCGAAGGAATCCCCATCGAGATCCAGTCGCCGTCCCGGGTCCCGCTCACCCAGTCGCGCATGTGGGCGATTGCCGCGTTCGCCGCCGACGCCGCGCTCGAGGCGCCACGGGCCTCGATCACGGCGGCGCCTCGCTTCTGGACGGTGGGGATGTACTCCTGTTCGTACCAGGTGCGGTCGTCCACGATTTCCGTGGCGGGCCGGCCGGAGACCTTGGCGTGGAGGATGTCGGGGAACTGCGTGGTCGAGTGATTGCCCCAGACGGTCATGTTGGTGACATCGGCCACGGCGGTGCCGGCTTTGGCCGCCAGCTGGGCCACCGCTCGATTGTGGTCGAGTCGCATCATGGAGGTGAAACGCTCGCGGGGGATGTCGGGCGCGTTTGCCTGGGCGATCAGGCAGTTGGTGTTGGCTGGATTGCCGACCACGAGCACCCTGATGTCCGAGGCCGCGTGCTCGTTCAGCGCCTCGCCCTGCGGCTTGAAGATGCCCCCGTTGGCCTCGAGTAGATCCGAGCGCTCCATCCCCTTGGTGCGCGGACGGGCCCCGATCAAGAAGGCGATGTTGGCCCCGTCGAATGCGCGCTCTGACTGATCGAAGATGCCCACGCCCCGCAGCAGCGGGAAAGCACAGTCGTCGAGCTCCATCGCGGTGCCCTCGGCCGCACCGACCGCGTCGGGGATCTCCAGCAGCGAAAGATGAACCGGCGTCTTGGGCCCCAGCAGCTCACCGGAGGCGATGCGGAAGAGGATCGCGTAGCCGATCTGACCGGCCGCACCGGTGACGGCGACTCGCACGGGGGAATCGTTCACGTCTTGTCTCCTTGTTCCGGGGTACCTGAGGCTGGTGGGCGCCGGATCGCGACTGTATAGGGTTCGATCGCGGGGAAGATCGCCCGCCGCGCCGGGGTAGCGCTCTCTTACCCGATGAAGATCGTCTACACCCACACCGACGAGGCGCCCGCGCTGGCGACCCAGTCGTTGCTACCCATACTGCGCGCGTTTGCCGCATGCGCCGGGATCGAGATTGAGCTGCGTGACATCTCGCTCTCGGGACGGATCCTGGCTCAGTTCCCCGACAGGCTCGGCGAAGACCAGCGGGTCGCCGACGCCCTCGCCGAGCTGGGCGAGCTCGCCACGAACCCCCAGGCCAACATCATCAAGCTGCCCAACATCAGCGCCTCGGTCCCGCAGCTCAAAGCCGCCGTGTCCGAGCTTCAGGACCAGGGCTACGACCTCCCCGACTACCCCGACGAGCCCTCAGACGACGACGAGCGCGAGGTCCGGGCGCGGTACGACCGGGTGAAGGGGTCGGCGGTGAACCCGGTGCTGCGCCAGGGCAACTCGGACCGCCGCGCGCCTGCGTCGGTCAAGGAGTACGCCCGCCGCCACCCCCACTCCATGGGAGCCTGGTCGCGCGACTCGCGCTCGCACGTGGCCACCATGAGCGACGGAGACTTTCGCTCCAGCGAGCGATCCGTGACGCTCGAGCGCGGCAGTCGCCTGCGCATCGAACACGAATCCTCTGAGGGCGAGATCAAGCTACTGAAGGAAATCGACGGCGAGGCGGGCGAAGTAGTCGACGGGGCGGTGATGCGTCGGGAGGCGCTTGAGCACTTCTTCGCCGAGCAGCTCGAGGACGCCAAGCGCACGGACGTCCTCTTCTCGGTCCATTTGAAGGCGACCATGATGCGCGTCTCAGATCCGATCATTTTCGGCCACGCCGTCCGGGCCTATTTCGGAGACGTGTTCGCCGCGCACGCAGACGCGCTCCGGGAAGCGGGCGTCAACCCCAACGACGGTGTCGCGGCGCTGCTGAATGCTCTCGAAAAGCTTCCGGACACACGACGTCAGGCGATCGAACGCGCGATCGAGCGCGCCTACCAAGCGGGGCCCGCGCTCGCGATGGTCGACTCGGACCGGGGCATCACAAACCTGCACGTCCCCAGCGATGTGATCATCGACGCGTCAATGCCGGCGGCGATCCGCTCGTCGGGGCGGATGTGGAACGCGCAAGGAGAACTTCAGGACACGAAGTTCGTCATCCCCGATCACTCCTACGCGCCGCTGTACGCCGCGGCAGTGGACCACTGTCGCGAGCACGGCGCCTTCGACCCGGCCTCGATGGGCACGACACCCAACGTCGGACTGATGGCGCAGGCGGCAGAGGAGTACGGCTCTCATGACAAGACCTTCGAGGTGGGCACCGCCGGCTTAGTGCGCGTCACGGATGACGCCGGGAACTCGCTGATCGAGCATGACGTCGCGCCGGGCGACATCTGGCGGATGTGCCAGACCAAGGATCCGGCCATCGCCGACTGGGTCAAGCTTGCGGTCTCACGCGCGCGTGAAACGGAAATGCCGGCCGTGTTCTGGCTGGATGAGTCCAGGGCCCACGACCGCGAACTGCTCCAAAAGGTTCGCCCGGCGCTCGAGCAGCTCGACGCCGACGGTCTGCGCATCGAGATCATGGACGTGGCGCATGCCGCCCGCTTCACGCTCGAGCGCGCCCGCAGCAGCCAGGACACCATCTCGGTCACCGGGAACGTGCTGCGCGACTATCTGACCGATCTGTTCCCGATTCTCGAACTTGGCACGAGCGCAAAGATGCAGTCGATCGTGCCGCTGATGGCCGGCGGCGGCCTGTTCGAGACGGGCGCGGGCGGCTCGGCCCCGCGGCACGTGCAGCAGTTTCTGAAGCAAAACCACCTGCGCTGGGATTCGCTGGGCGAGTTTTTGGCGCTTGTGCCGTCGCTGGAGCTACTCGCCAAACACGATGAAAATGCTCGCGGGCGGTTGCTGGCGACCACGCTCGATCGCGCCACCGGGCGATTGCTGGAGGAGGACCGCTCCCCCTCCCGTAAGGCCGGCGAGCTCGACAACCGCGGCAGCCACTACTACCTCGCCCTGTACTGGGCGCATGAGCTGGCCGCCCAGGATGAGGACGGCGAGCTGGCCGATCGTTTTCAGCCGCTTGCCGAGCGCCTAGCCTCCGCCGAGGACCAGATCGTCCGCGAGCTGTTGGAGGTTCAGGGAGCCCCGGTGGAGCTGGGCGGCTACTACCGCCCCGACCCTCAGCGGATGCGGGAGGCCATGCGCCCAAGCGAGACGTTCAACGAGGCGCTTGAGGAGCTTTAGAGCTCCACCCCGTAGACGCCGGACAGCTTGCGCTTGAGGTAGCCGACGAACGGCCCCACCAACACGGGCCCGCCCACCACGCGCTCCATGACCTCGGCGCTCGTGAACTTGCCCCCGTGACGGTGGATGCGATCGCGGAGCCACTCACGCAGTGGCATCAGCTCGCCCGCCGCGATGTGCTCTTCCAGGTCTGGCATCTCGTCATGCGCTCGTTCCCACAGGTGGCCGGCGATCAAGTTGCCAAGCGCGTAGGTCGGGAAGTAGCCGATCGTCCCGCTGGCCCAGTGGACGTCCTGAAGTACTCCGTGGGCGTCGTCGGGAACGTCGATCGTGAGGTACTCCTTGAAGCGCGCGTTCCATGCTTCGGGGAGATCCGCGACCGCGAGGCGACCCTCGATCAGGTCCTGCTCGAGCTCGAAGCGCATGATGATGTGCAGGCCGTAAGTGGCCTCGTCAGCTTCCACCCTGATCAGCGTCGGCGCCACTCGGTTGACCGCGCGGTACAGCGTGTCCGCGTCCACCTTTAGCCCGAAGTGCTCGCCGACGCGTGGCGCCAGCACACCGCAGAATTCCCGCGAGCGGCCGACCATGTTCTCCCACATGCGGCTCTGCGACTCGTGCAACGAGAGCGAGTCGCCGTTGCCCAGGGTGGTCCGCTTGAGCGCGTCCGGAATGCCCGCTTCGTAAAGGCCATGGCCGCACTCGTGCATCGCGCCGTAGAGGCCCATAGGTAGAAAGCCCTCGTCCCAGCGAGTGGTGATGCGCGTGTCGCCCGCGCCGATTGAGATCTCGAACGGATGCACCGTGTCGTCGATTCGCCAGGCACGCCGATCGAAGCTCATCATTGCGAGCACGTCCTCCACGAGCTGGCGCTGGCGCGCGACCGGAAAGTCGCCGTGCAGGCACGAAGGGTCGACTCGGTCTGAGTGCTCGGCAAGGGTATGGATCAGCGGCAGAAGCTCGCCGCGAAGCTCGTTGAGCAGACGCGCCGCCACGGCGGTACGCATTCCGGGGTCGTAATCGTCAAGCAGCGCGTCGTACGCACAGTCGAACCAGTCAAAGCACTCCACGTAGCGGCGCGCGAGGTCGAGGTTGCGCTGAAGGTAGGGGGCAAAGGCCGCGTAGTCAGAGCTGGCGCGCGCTTGCACCCAAGCATCGTGGCCTTCGGCGCCGGCGTGGGCCATCTCGGCGGCGAGCTCGACGGGAACCCGGCGCGCCTTCTCCCACCGCCGCGAGACCACGCGCACGATTGCCGCTTCGTCGGAGTCGGGCCCCAGCCCGTCGAGTTCGCCGGCGGCACGCTCGAGCAGCCGCCCAGTCTCTGCAGATATGAAACGTTCGTGGCGAACCTGACTTAGTGTCGCCAGCGAGTGCGCACGGGCCGCAGCACCCGATATGGGCATCATCGTCTGGTGATCCCACTCGAGCAGCGAGCCGGCGCTGTCGAGGTCCGACAGCTCTTCAAGCCGTGCGCGCAGCGCTTCTAGGTTTGCGGTCATCGTTGCTCCTTGTTGCTGTGAGACCATTGCATCATGTTGCGACGGTCAGGCTCAATCAAGCTAGTCAATCTCTTCGGAATCAGGATCGGCGTGGACGTGACCTGGTTTTTGGTCCTGTTCCTCATGATCTTCTGGCTCTCGGCGCCGTTTCGCGCGGCGCTGCACTCCTCCGACAGCATCGCGTACCTGACGACCGTCATCACCGTGCTGCTGTTCTTCTGCTCGCTGATCCTGCACGAGCTGGGTCACGCAATCGTGGCCAGAAGGCAGGGGATCGAAACGCGCCGGATCGACCTGTTCCTGTTCGGGGGACTGACCCACATGAGCCGCGACGCGATCACGCCCGGAGAGGATTTCAAGATCGCGGCGGCAGGGCCAGCGGCGACCTTCGCTTTCCTGTTGCTATGCCTGGCGGTCACCATGACGATCGTGGGTCCCCACCGATTGTGGGACGCAATAACCCTGAAGACGGCGGTGAAAACGACGCCGGTGCTGCTCTCGCTCAGCTGGCTGGTTTTGATGAATGTGCTGATTCTCGCGTTCAACCTCGTTCCCGCCTTCCCGCTCGATGGCGGCCGGATCGCGCGCGCTGTCGTCTGGCGGGTCTCCGGGAGCAAGGCCACGGGGACCCGCACCGCGGCGCTGATCGGACGCGGGTTCGCCGTCCTGTTGGCGGGCATCGGGCTGTGGATCATGCTCGTCCTGCACTCGCCGTTTTCGGGAATCTGGCTGATCGCGATCGCTTTCCTGCTGGGATCCTCGGCCCGCGGTGCGCTCGTGCAGACGACGCTGAACGAGCGGATCGAGGGGGTGCGTGTGTCCGACATCATGGACACACAGCCCGTATCTGTCCCGGCAGCGACCGCGGTGGGCGAGGCGATAGACGCGTATTTCCTCCGTTACGGGTGGGACTGGTTCCCCGTGGTCGACGACGAAGGTCGCTTCCTCGGTATCGCCCGCCGCGCGGCGGTGGAGAACGCGCGCGACAGCGGAGAGGGGTGGCTCACCGTGGGCGCCGTGCTCGACTCCGACGAGGCAGCCAGGTGGCGCGTCAGCCTCGACCGACCCCTGGCAGAGCTTCTCTCTTCTGAACCGCTGGCCAAGCTCGGCGCGTTGATGGCCGTGGACGGCGACGGTGTCCTGCGCGGGGTGGTCACGATCGAGCAGGTACGGCGCGCCCTGCAGTCGGCCTTCGCCTCGCCCGCAGTCAATCCGTAGTAATCCGGGGCAGGCGCGCTCGGTGGCCCGGGGCGCGTGCGGCCGGCTCTCCTCACTATCCCCCGGCGACCGTCGGCTCATCCGGGAGCGTGAAGCTGAAGACCGCGCCGGCGGGCTCGTTGGGCTCCTCCCACACGTTTCCTCCGTGGAGTTCCACGATCCGCCTGCAGGTGGCCAAGCCGATGCCGCTACCGGACTCCACCTTGCCGCGCGCGAACAGCTCGAAGATGCGATCCCGGTCGGTCTCCGGCACGCCGAGACCGTGGTCCGCGATGGAGATTCGCCACGCTTCTGGATCACGGTTCGCGTAGACCGTGATCTCAGGCGGGCGCTCGCCCGAAAACTTCAGCGCGTTGGAAATCAGGTTCAGGAAGACCCGCTCCAACTGATACTCGTCGCCAAAGACCTTGGGCAGTTCGTCGATGGTCACTGCCGCCCTGCGCTCCTCGATATCGCCTAGAAGCGTCTCGCGCACGCGCGCGGCCAGTTCGCTCAGATCGACGAGCACCCGCCGGGGCTCCGCAGACCGGGCCTGCACGTAACCGCTGACGCCCGCGATCATCCCCTGCATTCGGTCGATCGCCGACCGGATCGCGTCGAAGGTCAGTCTGGTGTCCGGGCTGGCATCGTTGTGCGGCAGCAGGTCGATTAGTCCGGAGACCGCATAAAGAGGAGCCGCAAGATCGTGCGCGGTGATGCGGCCAAGCGCGGCCAGCTCCTCGTTGGAACGCTCCAGCCGGTCGACCGTCTGATTCAACTCCGCGATCAAACCTGCAAATTCCGTGCTGTCGTGCAAGCGGACCACAAGCTCATGTCCGGGCTGGTCGGAATGGATGCTGGCTGCGACCGTGATCGTCACCGGAAGCCTCCGTCCGATCCTCGGTACGAGGGTCGCCTCGAGGCTGCTGGTGCCGCCGTTGGCAGCGACCGCCTTCAGAGCGTCGCGCACCCGCCCCGCCTCGTCCTCTGCGATCAATGAGGTCAGCGGTAGCCCGGCCAGTTGCCCGCGGGTGATGCCGACCATGCGACCCAGCGGCATGTTCGCCTCGAGCACCGCGCCGAGAGTGTGCTCGCCTCCGGAAACGATCGCCATGCCAGAGTCCGCGCCGTCGGCGAGTGCCCGTAGGCGTTCCTTTGCCATTAGGACCTCACCCAGCCCGCTCCACTGCAGGGGGTTTGTGCGCAAGGCGATGACTACGCCCTCGACCTCCTCGCCATGGGTACCCCCAACCTGCCTTATTGCGGCCTCGACCGAGACGTAGCCACTGTGGCGCCGTCGCCAGCGCAGCGTCATCGCGGTTCCGAGCCGTTGGGCAGCGGCTGCCCCGAGCATCACCCGGGATGCGCGCTCGCGGTCGTCGGGATGCAAGAAGTCGACCAGGCGGTGGCCGACCAGCTCGGCCTTGCTCCACCCGAGGTCATACGGCATCGATGGCGACACGTAGACGACGGCGCCGTCGCGGTCGAGCAACATGAGGGGAAGAGGACTTTCCTCGACGATCGTGCGATGAAGATCGTCTCCGCGGCGTACCTCAGGCCGGCCGGGCTCGGCCGGCCCGTTGGCCAGATCCAGTCGTGGCTCCTCTGCGGGGGGCTGCGGCCCGTCAGCAACCGTGCCCGGAAGCGAAAGCAGCCCGGCAAGGTCTGGCCGACGGTCCTTTGGCAGGTCCGCGACGACGGCCGCCCTCCCATCGTGATCGCCTAGCACGACGTCTGTGGGCGTTCCCCCGGCCTCGCAAATCGCCAGCACGACCGAGCGATCGCCGGGCAGAAGATCAGCGATCTGCCGTACTGCCCCGGTGGCGATGGCCACGGCGTCCGGATCGACTTCAACGCCGTCAGACGACGACTTCGCAGGGTCGATCTCAGGTTCCGTGGGCATCACAGACGAACGGATCGAGCTCGCTCTTTTCTGCACAGCCCGAGCCGCCCCTAGGTCAATGTGCCGGGATCAGATTGGACTGGGCACCTGCGGCGGGGGTTTGGTTCGCGTGCCGCGGTGCCGAATCGCCGGCGCGCAGCCGCTCCGCCGCCTCGACCGCCTCCACACGCGAGTGGACTTTCAGCTTGCGCATGATGTTCTTCACGTGCGTGCGAACGGTTTCGACGGAGAGAACAAGTGTGGCCGCGATCTCCGAGGTCGAGCGGCCCAGGCAGAGCTGGTCAACGATTTCCCATTCGCGCGTGGTAAGGACGCTCTTCACAGGCCGCATGCCCACCGGAGCGTCGGGGAGCTCGCGCAGTCGGCGCGCGAGCTCGGCGGTCAGCGACCGCGAGATGGCGGCGCCACCGTCCGCGACGTCGCGTAGCACGCGTGGGAGCACGTTCAGGTCCAGCTCCTTGTTCAGGTAGCCAGAGGCCCCTTTGCGAAGCGCGAGATAACCGAGGTCGCGCTCGCCTCGCACCGAGAGAACCACGATCTTCGCGTCGATCTGGTCGTCGGCGACCATCTGCTCGAGCGCGGTTATCCCGTCGATGCCGGGCAGGACGACGTCGAGCAGAATGACGTCCGGCTTGTAGTACCGTGCCGCCCCCAGCGCGTCCCTGCCGTTGTGCGCCTCGCCGACCACGAGAATGTCAGCGGGCCGCAGCGCATCCTTGATCATGCGGCGGACCAGCGGATCATCGTCGACTACGAGTACACGCAGCCGCGCCTGCGCGTCCGTGCTTTTACTTCCTGAATTACCCACCTATGTCTCCCGGAGCTGTAGCCCCCCGGGTTGCTCCACGTGCACACCCCACGCGTGCTCGTTGGGCAAACCCCGACGGGGCTAGAGAATACATCAACCCCTGGGGGGTCGGGGGAGGTACCCACCCCAGTCGCTCAGTTCGGTCACGAGTTGCCTGACGTCCGCGCGTGATCTCGCCGCCATCGCGCGGTGTGCGGCCCGCGGTTCTGGCCTGGGCGTCCCTTGAGGTAGAAGTGCGCCGGTGGGGGACCTGTGCAACCAGTTTAGGGGGAATGACCTTCCCCCGTGGGGGTGTTCAACGTCCCCTTGCTGCTTGGTCGAAGCCAAGACAAGATCCTCCCGGGGTGTTGGCAGGAACTCAGGCCAAGCGGTGGTCAGCGTAGAGCGAGGGCAAGACAGTCCCTCGGAGCAGCCGCGCGCGGTGGTCCGTGACGGCGGCGGAGCGCCCCGCAAGCGGCGCCTTGTAGATGCGGGGGCAGCCGCCCGCAACCTGGGCGTCCTGGTTGGCTCGGACGACCCGTTCACGAGGCGAGCGTTCCGCTCCGGCGCGAGCGCCCCGGGGATAGAAGTCCTCGCGGAAGGCACTGTGACGGCCGTCGCCCAACAGATGGCCGCTTCGCTCGAGCCGGACATCGTTGTGCTGGACGTTCAGACCGCGGCTGCGCGGGCGCTTCGGGCGATCCAGCAGATCCGCGCGCGTGCGCCTCGCACACGGATTCTGGCCTGCTCCCAGCCGGCGGGCACGGAGTTTGGTCTGCTCTGTCTGGCGACAGGGGCGTGGGGCTACGTCTCCAAGGAGATCGACCTCGCCGTGCTGCCTCGTATCTTGCGTGCGCTCGCCTGCGGCGAGGCGGTGATGCCGCGCGCACTGGGCACCGAGCTCGTGCGGCGGTATGTGAGACCCGACGTGACCGCCCGCCCGAGGACGGACCAGTTGAGCGCGCCCGAACTTCGGCTAATCGAGCTGCTGCGCACCGGCCTGACCTTGCAGGAGGCGGCGGCAGAACTCGGCGTCACCGTGTCGACGGCCCGACGCCACTTCGGCTGCGCCCGACGAAAGCTTTCGGTCCCACCATCCGCCTCAAATCCGGCCGGTTAGCGGTAACCGGCGCAGCAATAAGCGATGGGCAGACCGTTGGGCTCAGGTGCCGCGGCGGCCTGGGCTAAGCCGCACCCGCAGGCTGCGGTTCGTCGGCGCCTCCGTCGAAGTTGCGCAAAGAATGCTCGAGCACGGTGGCGGCGTTCTGCAGCTCGGCCACTGCTCCCTTCACCTCATGAGCGATCTCCTTTGCCCGCACTCGTCCGCTCAACTCGACTGCGGGCTGCCGCAGGGAGTGGCTGGCCGAAACCGCCACTTGCGTTGCCGGCGCTGCCGAGGTCGGTGGTCGTCCGCGGCCCGTGATTCGCGCAAGCGCCGCCCCGGCGCCGCGCTGGAGCTCGTCGGAAAGCCTCGAGCACACCTCCTCTATCTCCCCGCTCGCCTCCAAGATCGCCTTATCCCGAGCGCGCGCCGCTTCGGCGTGGGCCTCTGCGCGAATCCGCGCAGCGTCGGCATGCCCCCGGGAGCGGAGCATCTCGACCTCGGTCTGAACGTCGGCTAGAACCTGCTCGCGAAGGCCAGCCGCGTGGTTTTCGGCACCGGCTTTGATCTTCGCGGCCGACTTCTCCGCGGCGGCGACGATCGATGCGACGCGCTCGCTAGCCCGATCGGCGATCGCCTCGTTGCGACGTGCGATAAACGCATCGAGTCGCTGCTGGAGACCGTCAATCTGCGCCGAGACCCGGTCGAGCTGGGCCTTTATAGGTTCGGATAGGGGTTGACCCGAGCGAGTTTCGCTTGGAGCGTCCAGTTCGGCCGCGTCCTCTTCGGCCGCCGGCGGTGCATGCTCCGTGGGCGTCTCGCGAGGCAGGGCGCGGCCCCGCATGCTGGGGTGTCCTTCGACCAGGCCAGGGTTCCTGTTGCGCCGCCCGACTCGCAAAGCGCGGTGAGTCTAACCGGCGCCCCAGACGCCCACCAAGGCGGGAGGGTACGACCGCTAAGCGAGCGCGAGGGGCCTGTTGACCGACGGTTCTCCGCCGATCACCTGCACCTCTGGTGCGCGCTGGTGCACGAGGCGCTCGATGGTGGCCACCCCGATGCCCGCCAGCTCTCCGCACACGATCACC
>DASYAP010000272.1:0-2318 GCA_036501265.1 Solirubrobacteraceae bacterium
GACCACTCGGCGCTGCTGGATCCGGTTGAGAGCAGGCGTCACTGACGGTCCTCCCGGGTTGCTGAGAACGCCTCGGCGTGATCGGTGCAGAACTGCTCGAAGCTCCGTGGTGGTCGTCCGAGGATCGTGGATACGTCGTCGGTGACCCAGTCCGAGTCGCCTTGGGCGAGTAGGGCGAGTGCTTGGGTGTTCATCTGCGCGACGGGCTCTGGGACGCCAGCGGCGATCATCGCCTGCGTCTGTTCCTCGTCGCTGAGGCGGTGGAAGTCGATTGGACGGTTGAGCACGTGTGAGAAGACCGCTGCTGCCTCTGCGTAGGTGAGTGCCTCGGGACCGGTCAGCCAGTAGGTCTTGTCCTTGTGCGGGGCCGGGTTAGTGGCGATCTGTGCCGCGACGGCAGCGACGTCTCGAGAGTCGATCAGCCCGGCGCTGCCGTCGCCGGTGTTGGCACCGACGCTGCTGGTTTTGGCGATGGCGGGCGCCAGCATGAGGAAGTTCTGCATGTAGACGTTGTTTCGCAGCAACGTGTAACCGAGCCCGGAGGCGATGAGCCCCTCCTCGATTTCGGTCTGGCCGCGCCTGCGGGCGATCGGCGAGTCCCTCGAGGCTTTGCTCGTGATCTTCACGACGTGGTCCACATCAGCGCGGACCGCGCTGATGACGACGTTCAGCTCCTGGTTTGGGATCGCGAGGCTCACGAGGATCACGGACGAGACGCCCCGCAGCGCCGCATCGATGCTCGACGGGACCTCCAGGTCGCCCTCAACGACGTCGACGCCTGCTTGCGATAGCGCAGCGACCTTCTCCGGGTTGCGCGCGATGACCCGAACCGGTTTGCCTTCAGCGGCGAGCAGGCGCGCTGCCTCTGCTCCAACCTTGCCAGCGGTGGTGATCAAAATCATGGTGATGTCGTCCTTTGCGGTCGAGAGGTGGATTGGCGAGGCGCAGGCTGCGACGCGGCCGCCATCGGCCGGGCAGAATCGCGCCGTACATGAAGTCGCGTCGTCTGACGTGAGGAAGCTGACGGCGTTGGCGATCTCCTCCCGGGTTGCACCGTGCCCCGGCCGGTGTGCTCGACGCGAGGACATCGAACGTTTCGCCAGCGCAACGCTCGCTGGGGTGCGTGTCGGCCCGGGCGCGAGACTGCCCGCCCGGTCATCGTGGACCGGGTGGGCTGTCCGGGGGTCGTCAAGCAGGCAATCGGCCGCCACCTCTAGCACCTGACCGCCCGGGTTGAGCAGCAGCCACATTAGGGTCGGCGGCGGCCCCGTCACCGGGCAGGCGGGCGCACGCCGCCGCGGCATCACTTTCACCAGCTGGCGGGTGTGAGGAGCTCGGTGCGGTGCGTCTCGGCCCAGTCGGTGAAGCTGCGTGCCGGGCGGCTCGTGACTGTGGTGATGTCGCCCGTTGGCTTGGAGTTGTATGGCTCCAGGGTGGAGCGGAATTGTTCGACGATGGCGTGCGCCAGCTCTTCGGGCATGCCGTAGGACACCATCTGCGCGAGGATGTCGGCCGGATCGGATTCGGCGTAGCGAAGGTCGCGGCCGAGCACCTGGCTGAGGATTGCGATCTGGTCGGGGGGGCTGAGCGGGTCGGGGCCGGTGAGCTCGTAGACCCGGTCATTGTGGCCGTCATGGGTGAGACAGACCGCGGCGACCGCGGCGATGTCCGCCGGGTCCACGACAGCGGCCCGGCCAACGGCGAACGGGGCGTGCACGACCTGATCGGCCGCGATCATTCCCGCCCAGTTGAGCGCGTTGGACATGTACGCGGTCGGCCGCAGGAACGTCCACTCGATGCCGCTGTCGCGGATCGCGTCCTCGCCGGCGCGGTGCATGGTGGTGATCGGGTCGGTCGCGTCGTGTCCGACGCTGCGCACGGACAGCTTGACGATCCGCTCCACCCCCGCTTGCTGCGCCGCGGCGATGAGCCGGTGATCGTGTGCGGCGATGTTGAGCCCGTCGGTGAGCAGGAACACGGCGTGCACATCGTCCAGCACAGGTGCCAGCTCGCTGTCTGCGAGATCGGCGACGACCTTCTGGGTGCCGTCGGGGAAGACCGCGTCGGGATTGCGGGTGAGGGCTCGTATGTGGCCTGCCTGGGCGGGGAGGAGCGCTGCTATGACTTCCGAACCGACGTTGCCGGTGGCTCCGGTGATCAAAATCATGAGTTGTGGCCCTTTGCTTGTGATTGGTTTCGGGGGTGAGTTGGGGTGCCGCGCGACGACGCGAGTCGGCCAGCTGGCCTCGTTTGGCGTCTGTGAGCGTGAGATCGACCGCAGTGCTCAGCGCGCGGCGACGGGAACGGCTAGGGCATCG
>DASYAP010000273.1:0-16152 GCA_036501265.1 Solirubrobacteraceae bacterium
CCTGCGCACCGGCGAGGGCTGGCTGTACCTCGCCGCGGTCCAGGACACCTACTCGCGACAGATTGTCGGCTGGTCGATGGCCACCCACATGCGCTCAAGCCTGGTCGTCGACGCGCTCAATATGGCGCTCGCGCGCCGGCGTCCCGAGCCCGGGCTGATCCACCACTCAGACCAAGGCGCGCAGTACGTCAGTCTGGCGTTCGGCCGAGCCGCAACACAGGCAGGGATCGCGATCTCAATGGGCTCTCGCGGAGACGCCTACGACAACGCGGTCGCCGAGACGTTCTTCGCGACGCTCAAAAAAGAGCTCGTCAACCGCCGCAGCTGGCCGTCGCGGTTCGAGCTCCAATCGGCTGTGTTCGAATACATCGAGGCGTTCTACAACCGCCAGCGCCGGCACTCCACCCTCCAGATGCTCTCCCCGGTCGCCTACGAACAACTACGACTCTCGCCGCTGGGTGGTTGAGATCAATCGCTCGAACAACAACAATCAACAACAACACCAAGACCAGGTGTCACGCAAACCGGCGCAGGTCCAAGCCCGCGCGATCGCTTTGACCGTCCCTTGGCCTCGCCTCGGGGCGACCGCGTTGGCGACGACTCGATCGCGCTGATCGCCGGCGCCCGCGCGAGTGGATTGCCACGAAAGGACTCGCCGGCTCAGCAGCGAGTCGCGGTGTCCCTGTGGCGAGTGGCTGTTCCTTCGGGTCGGATCCGGCAACGTCAGTCCGGACCTGCTCTTGCCTGCCGGTGAGCGTGTTTAGCGAGCTGACCAGCGGGCCCGGATTGCGCGGCAGGCGCGCGCCAGCCGCGGCCCTCGGTTCAGGAGGTCGTGGAGGGCCACTCCCAACGTGGAACGTTGCGGATCGGGTGAAGTTCCTCATCGCTCTCGGCCACCGAGTTCTGTTGAGCGACCCGGGCACCAAACTCGACATGCGAGCGAACCGCCTCACGGAACGGTCCGTCGTTGGGCAGGCCAACTTCGTCGAGCGCCTGCAGGTAGAGGGCGATGAATCGGTCCCGCTGCTCGTCGGTGATCTTCAGGTGCCGATGAACATCGATGAGGTACTGGAAGCCCAGCTCGCGGGTGAACCTATCGGGGCCGCCGAACGACTCGCCGGTGAACCACGTCAAGTGCTCGACGTGGGTCGCCACGCGCTCGGTGAACACCGACTTGAGCAGTGGATCGGCGAGCACCTTGTCGTAGAAGACCTCCTCGAGGCGGTGTAGACCGGCGTCGCCGCCGGCGTGTTCGTAGAGAGTCTCCACAGGTACCTCCGCTCGGTCGTGTGAGTTCTCGCTCTCGCCACCGCGGTGCATCACACGCCGCCGAAGCTGTCCGGCGAGTTTAGGGTGAGGGTTACCGAAGGCGACGTGACCGCGGCTGCGGTCAGACACCTCCTTTCGTCTCCTCGCGCTCGTGCTGCGCGACCTGTTCCGAGACCTGAAAAGCGCGCAAAGCGCGTCCGGTCGGCCCGGACTGTGCGGGCTCGTGGATGAGCGAAGCTGGTCTGTCGCTGACGGCTGCGACGTGGTGCCGGAATGGCATCCGCGTCGATTTGCTGTTGGCCATCAGTCGCATCGCGGCGGGCATCATCGCGTCGCGGATCGCGCGTCCGACTGGCCCGGGAGCCTTGTTGGTATTCATCCGTGAGGCCCACTTGACGATCCGCTCGACACGTTGGCGCCGGTTGCCCTCGAACGCGGTGAACGCGGCCTCTGTGGTGGCGCTTTGGCGGATCGCCCAGGCGAGTTCGCCGGCGTCCTCGATGCTGAGTGATGCTCCCTGGCCTGAGGTCGGTGATGGTGCGTGGGCGGCGTCACCGATCAACACGATTGGCCCACGATGCCAGCGAGAGAGCCTGGGGATGGTGTGGAGTGGAGTGAGTGCAGCGAACTCGGGCGTGGCGTCCACTAGCTCACGCGCAGGCCCGGCGTCACCGGCGAACGCGTCGATCAGTTGCGCCCGCAGGGGCGGGGCCTCGGAGTCTTGCCCGTGGTTAGCGGCCGGTTCCTCGCGGCGCGGGAGGTTGGCGAACCACCAGACCTCGCCGTTGGGCGCAGGCACGTAGCCGAAGAACGCTCGTCTGCCGAAGATCATCTCGTAGCTCCCGACCGGCGCGGTCACCTCCACACCGCGGACGTAGCCACCGGTCGACAGCAGACCCTCATAGTGCGGGCACGGCGCGGCTGGATCGACGATTGGGCGCACCTAGCGCGGATGAACGCGCACTTCACCGACGAGCAGATGGTCGAGATCATCGCGTGGGTCGGCCGGGTTCATTGAGGGGATGTTCTTCGTGGCTAAGGTCGACCGGCGCTCAACCCCGAGCTCGCCCGGTCCACCCAGCGGCCCGACTCACCATTGCTTGGCCCACCGCGGTAAACGGCACCCCACCGACCACCCCCTCCGCGCGGGGACTTTCGCAAACCGGACCGCGGTGACGCTCGCCCTCGCCTTGCGACACCGCCAGTCGTCGAGGCGGGTGCTCGCTCTGGCGATCTACAGCTGCGAGACCGTGCGGCCTCACGCAGCTGCTCCGTTATGCCTACGGGAACTTGACGTGAGCGGAGAAGACGTCCTGCGCGTGCGGTCCGTCACCTGTCCACAGCATCTGTGCCTCGTTGTCGGTCGAGGCGATTGCGATGTAGTCGCCGAGGAAGTAGTCGCCGCAGTCGGGCGATTGGACGAACGCCAGACACGCTTGGAACTTGTCGCCGTCGAAGCCGGTCGTGGTCACTGGCACCTTGGACCAGGTGGCGCCGCCGTCGGTGGTCGAGGCCTCGGTTACGCAGTTGAGCGTGTCGGAGACAGGATCGCAGCTGCGGTCGTAGAAGAGCAGATCGACGCGGCCGCTGGTCGGCGCGGCCGACAGCCACGGGAAGAACTGGACCTGGTTGGTCCGGTCCACCCGGAACGCGGTCGCGAAGCCAGCCAGCGAGTCCGGGTGTAGGGCGTGGGTGGTCCAGACCTGCGGCACGCCCGTGGACTTGTCGCCGTAGACGACGATCAGGCGCCCGGTGGAATCGGTCGTCGACCAAACATCGGAGGAGTCGCGGTACAGCGAATTTGGAAGCCCGGAGTAGGCGCCCGGGATCGGCGCGGCCGTGACGTCCTTGCCCCAGCTGGCGCCACCCGTGCGCGACATGTCCGCCATTGCCACGTTGTTCTTCAAGGAGGTTTCGTTCGGCCCGTTGATCCAGGTCATGAACACGTCGCCGTTGGGAGCCACGCTGGGGCGCGCGTCCTGATCGAACTGGTTGTTGCTGTCCGAGACGGTGATCGGCCCCGTCCAGGTCGCTCCGTCGTTGTCGGAGTAAGCGACCTGGACGGGGGAGCGGCCAGAGCCGTTGAACTCGGCCCAGCCGACGTAGATGCGGCCGTAATACGGCGAGCTCGGATGCGTGTCGACCGCGATCGATTCGTGGTCAGGGAACTGCCCGTTTGACCCCTTGATACTCCCGTTCGAGGCGCCGGTCGCAATCACGCTGGCGGGCAGCCGCCACGCGGCCAAGCCGTAGCTGCCGTTGGTGTCGGTCGGGTCGGTGACCTTGGCCGGGTCAAACGTCGTCGCCAGCAGCTGGATCTGGTTGCCGGTCGCCGAGCCGAACGCCTGACAGACGACATCGAAATCACCGAACTTCGGGTTGTAGACCACCGACGGATCGCCCGCCACGGTGAACTTGGAATTCAACCCGGCCACGTTCGGATCGTTCGTGAATTTGGTGAAGCCGGGCACGAACGACTCCGCTGCCCAACCGGCGCCGCCATTCGTCGAGTACGAGAACCCGCAGCCGTCGTTGTAGTGCCAGTCGTTCCACGCCCCCGCCAGCAAACTCCCGTTCGGGCTGATACCGAGCGACTCCTCGTTGCCAGCGAACTGGCTGTTCGTCACATCCAGCGGCGCGGACACGGTCTGCGCCCCTGCCCAACTGACATTGAAGAGCGCAATCGCAATCACAACCGCTGCGCCGGCAACTAGCTTCACGAAACGCCCTCCTGGTTCGGTGACCTCGCGGGTATAGCACCCGCGCGACGCTTCGGCAACACCTCCCAAGCGCTTCCCGGCTAGCGCGTCCCACCCCTGCCCTCCCCACGGCAAAGAGCGTGTGGCCGGCGTGGACAAGCGTCTCGCAGCGCGCGGCAAGCGAGGCGCTCGCTTTCGTCAGACGCCTCGGGCCGAGCTCAAGCGCGCTATGCGACGCGAGCGGGCATCCCGCCCACGTCACTGCCGGAAACTGACGGCTCCACCCCAAATGCTGCTTTGTCGGTGCCAACCAGAAGCGCAAGGGTCATGAAGGCGGGCTGTTCCGGCCGCTCCTCCTCGATCAACGCGGAGGCTGGCGTGCGGCCAGCGGCGAGCAAGTAGCTCGTCGAGATCGGCGAGGGCGCGGAGCGGGTCACCCGCACGTTCTGAACTCGTCATGGCCGAGGAACAGCCTGACTTTGGGCCGCAGCTGGCGTTCTCCTTAGAAAATCCGTAGCGCTCTTTCAAAAGGAGGGTTCTCATGCGCAAACGGGTCGTAATCGCTCTCGCCAGCGCGAGTGCTGCCGCCAGCCTCGCCTTCGGTGCGGCGTCGGCGTCCGCGACAACGACTTTCCATTGCACGCGAACGGTCGACCACAACCGCACTGTTCACGTGACGGTTAAGGGGGACAAGGCTGAAGACGCCCTCGAAGCTCACGGCTTCAGCTGCACGCGCTAGCTAAACGCGGAGGCGCTGCGTCTCTCGGCTCGACGAGCGTCGCGTCGGACGCGGGGTCGCTGGGGACGGAGCGGGTACAACCGCGGAGCGGCGCCCCGGTGCTGCTGGGGGCGCCGCTCACCGCGGCATGAGCTCACTGAGTCTGCCCAGTCTGGTAGCAGGCGATGTCGTACTCAGAGACTGCGTGGGGGTTGTTGCCCGGGCCCGCGACTCCCGGCCCCAAGGCAGCCTGCCCGCTACGGGCTTACAAGCGGCAGCGAGCCAGCCTCACGTTGAACGGCCTTAGCGCCCATCAGCACGAGACTGGTGGATCTCGATCGATAGGGAAGCCTGCGGCTCCACCCAAACCAAGTGAGAATCTCGTCAGTCTGTGACCACTCGACGACGGGCATAGTGCAACGGCTCTCCGTGCGGTCGATGTGGTCGAGGCTCGCCCTGTTCTTCCTGGCTCCCAGGGCTTGAGCAAGCCCGGCGTTCCGGGCGTGCGTCCGGCCGGGCGCCGGCGGCGCCCGGCCGAGTCGGTCAGGCTAGTGGTGGTGCCAGACCGTGGTAAAGGCGTTGCCGGTGGACCCCGAGGGGGTCAACGCGGTGGTCGAGATCTGCAGGGTGGAGCCCGTCTGCATGTTGACGGACTGTCTTGGCGACACGGAGGCGAGCGGCTTGGAGTTGATCGCGCCTTTCGTGAAGTTGATCTTCGCGAACTTGATAACCGGCGTCACCGTGCCGTTGACAAAGACACGCCCGTCGCCGTCCTGCTCCTGGAGAGCGGCAGACCCGGCCCCGGTCAGCGTCTTTGAGAACGTGCGCCCCGACGTCAGGTCAGCGATCGTGGCCGAGACCTTAGTCGTTTTCGCCGACACCGTCAGCTTGATCAGATCGCCGGCCTTGACGGTCTTAGTGAGGTTCGTCTCCGTGCCGTTGATCACCAAATAGGGGATGTAGACCTTTTGCCCGCTGCTGCAGGCGATCAGAAGGCCCGCGGCCTGCTCCTTCGGGGACGAGCTCTTTCCGCTGAACACGAAATTGCTGGGAGCGACGCCTTGCGCGGCGGTCCCGCACGTGATCGCCGGCGCCTTGTACTCAATCGTCGATGTGGCGGAGCCGGTCTTGCCGAACACCCAGCCGGCGAAGGCTGAGCTGGTGGCTGAAGCCAACCGCGGAACCCCGGCGCGGAGTGCGGGCTTGGTGGTGGCGAGCGCTGGCCCCGCCGCCAGTACGGTCACGCCGAGGGCGCACAGCACCGCGGCGATGGAGAGAACCCTACGAAAGCCAAACATGAGACCCCCAGGTAGCTGCTTGTGGCACCACGGCTTCGGCCGAAATCCACCGCTCGTGCGCGTCCGGGTCCAACGTAGCACGTGCATTAGGCGCGCTTCGCGGACAGTGACCTCATATCAAGTTCATGCGCCCACGACAAGAAACTCACCTACCGGCCAGAGAGCACCCCGGCAGGGTGGCAATCGGCCCGTAACGAAACCAGGCCCGGCGGCGGGCGGCGCGCGCTCGCAGGCACGAGCCGCCCACCCACCGGCCAAGACCAGCTAAGCCCACCATCCGCGCCTTCTTACAGACGAGCTCCGGGGCTACAAGGATCGGTGTCGGCAGACTGCTCCTTCCTGGAGGAGCAGAAAAGCGAGGCCGAGCGCGAGCCGCTCCTCCCATGAGCAGAGGCCGACGCGTCGCGCGCGGCGCCAAGATTTGCTCTGGAGACCATCATCGCGTCGACCGCGCGGAGGTCCTCCGTTTGCACGGCTACCTAGCGGGACATGCCGGAGTGGACTCAGAACGCCTCGACACAGGCTGAAGTCAAGGTCTTCGTCCTTGACACGCTCTGGACCAACCTCCCGCGACCGCCGTTCACCGACGACGAAACCGAAGATGCCGCCGAGCGCGTGTACGACTACGTGTGGCAGCTCGGGGCCACCCACGAACCACTCGCGGCGTAGCACCGCGCGTTGTCGGCCCGCGGCTGCTATCGCGCGGGGATGCTGCTCGATCAAACGCTCAGCCTGCCTCTCAGATGCTCGAAGAGCATTCAGCCGCAGCCCGCAATGTGCAGCAGGTGGATCGCCACGATCACGACGACAGTCCCCGCCACAGTGTGCTGGCATCGCGTCCCACGGCCCGGGTACGTCGTCGTCGTCCCAGCGAGAGCGCGATCGCGTCTGCGTTGCCACCCGGCCCGGAAGGGCCGCGTGTTGCCGCGCTTGCTTAACAGCCTATTTGGCGCGGATCCGCGCCTGTGTCGACTCGCGGTCTACTAAGTCGCCGGCGAGGTCTTCCCCGATGCTCTTCACCAACTCGGCGGCGCTCGCGACGTTGGCGGGCTATCACCGTGCCGGATCGACCAACTCCTCGGAGGACTGTCGGTGGCGAAAGTCCGCAATAGGCCGCTGCTACTCCGGTTTGAGCCTAGCGGCCAGTGCCAATCGATTTCCTGGTTTTGCAGGCTTTTTGTGGAGGTATTGCTGGATCGGGCGCGACCTCGCAACTCCGCCGTTGGGTGGCTGTAGGCGGGCATCGCGCCCATGGCGAGTGGCTTGTACCGGCAGTGTTTCGGGCACCCGCAACCGCGGAGTTGGCCGCCCTTGAGCACGGAGACTTGAGTATTGGTCTTGCGGCCGCTCCGCCGAGGCGTCGATTGGCGGTCTCGGCGGAGGAACAATCGATCGCGGTTCCTTCGCTCATAAGGCAGACACCAAGCCCGGACCAAAGCTGCCGAGGCGCGGCGGCTACGCAATTCCGCCCGGTGCGCGTGCTAACTTCCAGATCCTCGATTGATGGCTTGCTCTGGTAGAGCAACCCCCTCGTACTGACGAGGACTCCGAGACTCAGGACATAGCCGGACGTTTTGAGCGATGCGGGGCATCGGCAGAGAGACTTGGCCTATGCCTATGTGACCTTGACGTAAGTCAGGTAGAAGTCGGTCGTGTAGTTGGTGCCGTCCTCGGCCTTCTCCCAGCGTCCGCTGATCGTCTCGCCGTCTTCGCTGATCGTCGCGGTGAAGCGCTGGGGGAACGGGTCGCCCTCGCGCCAGAGCTTCCATTCGCCGTCGCCGATGCTCATCTGATAGACGCGGCAGACGCCGCGCTTGTCGGAGTAGAGCTGGAAGTAGGTCCCGTTCGCCGCGTCGCATCCGATGATCGAGACGGTGTCGGGCGCCTCGGGCAGATCGATCGTCGTCCGCCCGACCAGGTGCGCCGGGGACTCGTGCCACTCGAAGCTGGCCCGGGCTTCACCCGGCCCGGGCTCGCCGTCCGGTGAGGTCGCCTCGAGCACCCACTCGCCGAACAGCGCCTCGAGCTGCTTGAGCGCGTCCAGGGCGGTGGGCCGATCGATCATTCTCTCCTCCTAGTCGGCGCGCGTGTAGACCTGGACGTGGACGCCGTCCGGCCCGACGGTTCTGCTCTCAGCGAGCTTGAACCGGAGCGTGTCGATGCCGTCGGGGAAGAGGCGCTCGCCGCGTCCGAGGACGGTCGGGAAGACCATCAGGCGAAGCTCGTCGACCAGGTCGGCGGCCAGCAGCGTGCGGACCAGGGTGCCGCTGCCGGCGACGAGGATAGTGCCCTCGGTCTCGTCCTTGAGCGTCGAGACCCTCGCGACGACGTCACCCGAGATCACCGTCATGTTCTGCCACGCCGGGTCGGTGAGCGCGTTCGAGACCACGTACTTCGGATCGGTGTTGAGCCTGTCTGCGAAAGCCCCCTTACGGGAGGGCCAAGCCTCCGCGAAGCCTTCGTAGGTCCTCCTTCCCAGGAGCTGGACCTGCGACTCCGTCAGCTCGTCCATCTTGAACTTGTTGCCGTCTTCGCCGCGGTTGTACTCGAATGTCCAGCCGCCGTGCTCGTAGTCCTCGGCTCCGCCGGGGTCCTCGAACACGCCGTCGAGCGAGATGAACTCGGTCACCACCGGCTTGCCCATCGTCGGTCTCCTTTACCTCAGGTCCTTTCGAGCGAAGACCGGCGCCCCGCACTTGAACTCATCGGGTTGATCGGCTGAGACCCTGCCGAGCTTCGGCACACCTGCCGCGCGCGAGACGGCTGCGAGATCAAGGCTGCCGCCGCGCCCCTCCTGTGGTCCGGCCAGCAGGGCGGGCCGCCGACCGAACGCGCTCGCGGTCCCACCACGCACCCGGGCTTTGGTAGCGAGCCCAGTACCGGTGACCAGTATCCGGGTCGCCTTACGAGAGAAACCACCTCGTCGGGAAATCAGGAGCCGGACTGGTGCACAGTCAGGCCAGCGCCGTTGGGGAGCGAGAAGGTTCAGCCGGCTCGGTTCCAAGCGGGGTCATCCGGTGCCCTGCGGCCGGACGCTCGCCTGGTCGCCCAAGCACTCGTCACTGTTCGCGCCGCCAACAGTAAATGCGATAGCGCGGTCCAGCGCTCAGCAACGGAGGTGGTCGCGGGCGTCGTGACCACCCCTCCCGCGAGTGATCCACGCGAATGCGCAAGCGCGGGTGGGTGGCGATGTACTCGTAATTGGGGCGGAGGGGCCAGAGCCGTCTGAGTTCACCGCCGCGATGAGGCCGCCGAGTCATAGCCAGCATGTGGCTGTCGACCCGTAGCTCCTCCCGAGCGAACGTGGAGCCGCGTTCGCGTCAATCGTGAAGGAGTAGCGTCGCGCCCAGCTCGGCCGCCAGGCCCTTTCCTCCCTGCCGCATTACCACATCATGGTTCCAAGAAAACGCGGGGCTTGCGAGGGGCCCGAGGACGTTCATCCACCGTTTCGTCGTGCGGACGCGCCAGTCGTAGACGACCGCAACGCCCTCTCCCTCGTACAGCCGCCAGGTGCCCACGCCCTCAAGCTCACCAGAGGCGTACCCCTCAATCAGGTAAGGGCGCTTGACCTGCGTGACGCGTAGGTCAAAGCCGAGCGAGTAGGGCAGCACGCTCCGCCAGGTGAAGTGATCGAGTTCACCGACGCCGATCTCATCGCCTTCTTCCACCACCTCAACGCTGACCACGCCCTTCCACCAGCGAGGGTACCCCGGCGAGTCATGCAGGACATCAAAGATCGCCTCGATCGGCGCGTCGATGCACCACGTCGTCAGGAATTGATACTCGGCCACAAGCACCCCTCTCCGTTCCGTTGGCACGGTGCGTCGCAACACTAACGAGGCTCGCAGGACGACACCATCGACCAGAAGCCAACCGTCGAGGATCCGCGATGTCGGAGGGGCACGGCCAGAGCGGACCATGCGTATTGCGCGAGAAGCGCTGGCAGACGACCTCCACCTTGTCCGCGAGCATCAGTCCGGTTGATCCCCGATCCATTGCCCGGGGCGAACCGAGAGCATCGCGGGATCAGCGACCGGCTGCACTGCGTCATGGTTGCGCAGCCATTGACCCGCGGGGGCGGTTCGACATAGCATCGGCATGCGAGCAGCGGCGCGTCGCCTGCCAGCCGGACGGTTTGCCGCGTCGCCCACGCGGCCGTCCTGATAAGGGCCGCGGTGGCTGAGGACGAAGCAGTTCAACCCACGAAGGAGGCCGGCGTGCGAATGCTTATGAAGGTCCAGATCCCGACCGCGGCCGGAAACGCTGCGATCAAGGATGGCAGCCTGCCGCAGATAATTGGTAGGGCGATTGACGCACTAAACGCGGAGGCCGCCTACTTCACGTCAGAGGAAGGAATGCGTACCGGCCTGATCTTCTTCGAAATGGCCGACTCGAGCGGAATCCCGCCGGCGGCGGAGCCGTTCTTCATGGGGCTTGACGCAAAAATCACGTTTGCTCCGGTGATGAACGCTGACGAGATGCGTGCCGGGGTCGGCAAGGCAATGGAGGCCAGCTAGAGCACTCGGGCTCGGCGGTCCCACGCACGGGACTTTCGGCAACAGGCCTTTACGCTTACCAAGGCAAAGCGATGTACTCGCTGAGTGTTGCTTTCCGCCACCTGGCGCCTCGCAGGCGGCCGACCCTGAAGCACGAGCGCATGCCGGGTTTGGTCCAGCGACACACTTGGCAGCCGAGAAGGACTGTTGGGGTCGCTTGAATGCTGTTAGGCCCCGGGCGGCGCGAGGCTCGTGAGTACTCCGACGACGCCGGTGCAATTGCTTTCCGCCTCGGAGCTGGCGAGCGGCTTACCAGTGCTTCGCCGACCAGGCGAGCGTCCGGCCGCGGGGTACTGGACGACTGCTACCGATTGGAATCAGGCTTCCGGGCTCATCGGGACTACCGGTACAGCTCGTTGGTCTGGTCGAGCACGACCTGGGCCTACTGCGAGATCGCGTGTGCGCCGCCACCCCCCGCGGGAAGGGCCGCTTGTACCGCAGTTGCTCAACAGCCTATTGACGCGGATCCGCGGCTCGGTCGACTCGCGGTCTGCTCAGTCGCCGGCGAGGACTTACCTCATGCTCTTGACCAGCTCGGCGGCGATCCTGGCGACGGCGGGCTATCACCGTGGTGGATCGACCAACTCCTCGGATGGCGCTTACTGGCGAAAGTCCGCAATAGGCGGCCACTACTCCGCGTTAAAGCGGAGCGGCCAACGGCGATTGACTTGCATCGTTTGCAGGCCTTTTGCGGAGGAACGCTTGGCTCGCGGGGCGACTGTGTAACTCCGCCGTTGGGGGCTGTAGCGGAGCATCTACGCAAACGGCGAATGGCTTGTAGCAGCCGTGTTTCGGGCGCTCGCAACTGCGGAGTTGGCCGCCATTGGGCACGGAGACTTGAGTATCCGACGCACGGCCGTTCCGCCGAGGCATTCGCTACTGGATGATGTGGCGGTCCCATCACTCAAAAGGCGGACGCCAAGCCCGCACCAAAGCTGGTGAGGCGCGACGCCTGCGCAATTCCGCCCAGTGCGCGTGCTAACTTCCGGATCCTCGATCGATGGCTTGCTCTGGTAGAGCAACCCCCTCGCACTGACGAGGCCAACGAGACTCAGGACATAGGCAAGCTTTTCCCGCAGGGTGCTTTAAGCACCGGCTGCTGCGATCCGCGCGTCTATGCACGCCTTGTCTCCTGCGATTGGCGTTGATCAGTGCTCGGCGACTCACGTCAGCGAGATCGTTCCGGTCACGACCACGTCGCGTGGGAGGCCTGACACGACGATGGTCGCTCTTGCCTCGAGCGTCTCGTCGCCACCCAGCCCGCCGGATTCAAGCTGCTCTCGAACGCTGATCTCGATCTCGCGTTGCGCAGTCACACCAAGCTTCTTTAGGAACTTCCGCACCGACATGTTGAAGGCGTCTTCGTCCATTGTTTCTCATCTACTCGCTCGTTTTGCAGTTCTCACGCGACCGGCATAGCACGGATCTTGACATGCCCCGCGGGAGCAAGACGGCGGGCCCGACGTTGCGAGCGCGGGGCCACACGATGCCGCTCCCGGCTCGGGCCGAGAGCACCATCGCGGGCGAGCGCGGCGTATATCTGGGCGATCCAGCGATGTCGGCTCGATCGGCCTGCGGCAGTGCCAGTCAGACGCTCATGCGGTGCCGTATGACTGCTACGCGGTTCGCGTCCAGGACGTCGCGTTTGCCGCCGACTCGCGGGCTGTCGTCGACGACCGAGCGCGATGGGTGGCCGAGCAGGGGATGACGATCGAGAGCGGGCAGAGGAGTACGGCTACGCGCCGGGCTACTACGCGGTCTTCTTCTACGACCCAGACGGGGTAAAGCTCGAGGTCGTCCACGTGCCAGGCGGGTAAGCGGGCGCGGCCCAGCCGGGGTCGCGACGGCCGCCACGTTAGAGCCAAGCCGGCGGGCTAGCGGCGTTGAGCCGAAGCCCGCCGGGTTGGATGCTGCTTAGTCCTTAGTCGTGAGACTCGGCGTCTCTGGCTCCTCAAGGATGACCTCGTGCTCCTCCTCGGGCAGCTGCGGATCGCTTAGCGGACGGGTGCGGTCGAACTCCTCCCACATCCGGCGGCTCGCTTCACGCTCCTCATCCCGGCGGTGAAACCACGACTCATGGCACACGGCAAAACCTCCCTGTGGTCGACCCCTCGATGATGAACCTGTCGGTCATCGGGCGCAAGGGGGTCCCGTAACCGCGACCCGTCAGCCGGAGCGCCTCCGAGCGCTGCCGGAGCCGTTGGCGACGTCCTAAGGCCGGTGAGCATCGCCTAACGAGGCGCGTTCCCAACCCGCGACGCCTGGGGGCCGCGCTCGGCTGACACACCCGCCTCGAGGGCGGCGGGGCTTTCGATCTACAGCCAGTGAAGAACCGAGGCGCTTGGCGCTCACCTGTGCAGAGCCGCTCGCAAGACGCAACAGCGGCATGCCGGCGCCGGGTTTCAACCCGAGGCCGTCCGGCAGGGTCGCCTCACGCGGCCGATCTAACAGAAATCAAATGGAGGTTTCGAAAGATGTATTCGACGACTCACGCCGTGCGCCAGCGCGGCCATCTCTCCCGCCGCGAGCGCCTGCAGCTCGCACGAGCGGAGGCGTTCTCACGGCGCACAGGCGTTGACCCGCTGGGCCTGCCGCCAGTCAAGCTGAGCGGGAACGAGCTCGAAGTGATCGACCGCCTGGTGCGACGCGACCGCACCGCGGTCTCGAGCGCACTGCTGGCGGTCGCCGGCATCGGCTCAGGCGAGCCCATGCGAAGGGCCGTGCTTGCCAGCGTGAACGAGGCGGCCTACCGGGCGCGGGCCGAGGGAGTGATCGGCGAGAGGCGCAGCGAGCAGATCGCGCGGCATGTGAGGCTCGTGGTGGAGCGGAGCGCGGCTAGCCGGAGCTGGAGCCTCGCGGCCTGACCTATGAGGAGAACCCGGCTTCGTCGGAGCGCTCCACTGCGCGCCAGAAGCCGCTGCAAAGGTCGACGCCGCTCCGGCGAACGCCGTCGATGGCCGCCACTGAGCGCCAGCGCGCCGCGGTTGCGGGCCGCTCGTGCATTGTGTGCGGGACCGACCGCCGGATTGACCCGTCGCACCTCATCCCCCGGTCGCTGGGCGGGTGCGGAGACGCGGCATGTTGCGTCCCATTGTGCCGACCACACCACCGGGCCTACGACCGCGGCGAGCTCGATCTTTTGCCCTATCTGGAGCCTGCCTGGCGGGCGCAGCTCGCGCACGCCGTCGGGCACGTGGGGCTGATCGGCGCGCTGCGGCGGATCAGTGGTACGAGGTCAGCGCCCGAAAGGCCTGGCCGCTACTAGCCGCTCCCGGTGAAAGCCGAGGAGCGTCTCGAATGAAGGGCGGCAGACGGAACGTTCGCGAGGGCAGCGCTCAGGGCTATACACCTCGACGGGAGCGAACGTTAGCGCGACGGCCGGCAGGCCTGTCGGCAAGAGCCAGCATCACCTCGATGGGCAACGCCTCTCAGAAGGACGACGTCGACGTCGAACCGGAAGCCGACAGGCAGCATCAGACCAGCGTATCCCCGAACGGTCAGGCACCTGGCCTGGAGGCCGTGGCAGTCGTCCGTGAGAGTGTCGGGTTCGTTCCAAAGGAGCACTCTTCGCGGCGCCGATTTGGTCTCCGAACGCTGACGCTTTTAGCCTGTTGCGGCAGCGGGCGGAACTAGTGGGCTCTTGTCAGTGCGAGGGTCGCAAGCTGCGGTTTGGCTTCAGTCGCGATGCTGTGGGCCGGGCCCTCGCCTGGTTGGCGTTTGCCGCGAGGTCGAACGCGTCCACGTTGCCATCTTCAACGTACACGTGCCCGTTGGCCACCGCCGCCGGCGACGTGAAGACGCCGCCGATGTTGTAGGACCACAGCTTGTGGCCGGTGGAGGCATCGAGCGCGTACTCCTTGCTCCCGTGTATTTCCCCGCGCGTGCCGATGTACACCACCCCGTTTGCCACCGCCGGCGGCGACGAGTTGAGCGCGCCGCCGGTGTGATAGGTCCACAGCTTGTGACCGGTTGACGCTCGCAGCGCGTACACGGTGCGTCCCCCGACGACGTACACCACCCCGTTTGCCACCGCCGGCGGCGACGAGTTGAGCGCGTCGCCGGTGTGATAGGTCCACAGCTTGTGACCGGTTGACGCTCGCAGCGCGTACACGGTGCGTCCCGCGACGACGTACACTACCCCGCGCACCACCGCCACCGACGGGTTACTGGCGCCGATTTTGCGGGTCCACAGCTTGCCGCCGGTGGACGCTCGGAGCGCGTACAGCGTGTCTTCCGCGCCGATGTAGACCACTCCGCCCGCCACCGCCGGGTCCGATGGATACTCAGCCCCATGATTAGGGAAGTGGAAGGACCACCGCTTGTGGCCGGTCGCCGCGTCGAGCGCGTACACGGTGTTGGTCCCGGTGAAGACGACGTACACCACCCCGCCCTCCACCGTCGGGTCCGACACGTATTCACCCGTATAAAAGCTGCGAAAGAAGAAGGTCCACAGCCGCTTGCCGGTGGAGGCACGCAACGCATACATCGCGTTCTGGGTGTAGCCCGAGCCGATGTACACCACCCCGTGCGCCACTGCCGGCGACGAGTCGAACTCGATCGCGTACTGGGGGCTACGCGACCACAGCTTGTGGCCGGTTGAGGCATCGAGTGCATACACCGTGCCGATGGCCGTGCCGACGTACACCGCCCCGCCCGCCACCGCCGGCTGCGTGGTGACGCTGGAGTTTGCGGTGTGAGACCACGCCAACCCCAGCCCGGCCACGTTGGACGGGCCGAGCACGTTCTCGAAGGGGTTGTTGCGGGACTGCCTGGCGTTGAACCCGGACTGCGGCCAGTCGTTGCGGACCGAAAACCGGGTTTGCGGCGAACGCCCCGTCGCGCCCGCCCCGACTGCCGCCGCCAAACCCACAGCCAGCACCGCAGCCGTGATCACTAACAACGCCCGCCTCACGACGCCCCTCCGCCGCTCGCAGACAACAAGCCAAACCCACGCGCCCCACTGAAGAACACCATCACGCCCCCGATCCCAAGGCCGTTGCGCCCCGCAGCCGCCTCAACGATCCGTGAACATACCTCGTCCGTCCCGCGTTAGGCCAGCAACCTAACGACCGTCCTGGCGCTGCTGCTGCGTATCGAAAAGCAGCGCCAGCCCGACCGCGATGACTGTCGCACTCGTATATCTGCAGATCAGAATCGGGCTGTTCGACGCGCGACATCTCATCAAGCTTCGCCGTAGCGGCTCAAGGGCCACTCACCGTTCGCTCAATGCCCTGATCGAGGCAACGATGAACAGCCAACGAGCGCTACCTCCGACCATCAAGCGCATCATCAACATGCCAAAAGAGAGGCCACTAGACGCAAGCTCAAACAACGCGGACTGTTGACCACGCCCGCGACGTTCGTGACCGCATCTGCGTCGATCTCCACGGCGATGGGGGCGCCCCCGACCTGAGTACCGAGTTGATCGAGATGCACCACTCTCGGCCGCGCTGCTCCTTTTGAGCAAACGCAGCGGTCCCCGCGCCTTCGACTAGGTCCCTGAAGGCTAATGCTGTTAGCCCATCCAGCAGCCCGGTGCCGCCTTGAGAAGGAGGGCCCGGCGGGGCACGAATCTCTGGCCTCACCGGACCTCTCTTTCGTGCTGATGTGGG
>DASYAP010000274.1:0-10477 GCA_036501265.1 Solirubrobacteraceae bacterium
CTCGTCTCGCGGAGTACCGCGAGGCGGGGGTCGAGCTGCCCATCCTCGCCCCGGTGGAGGGCGCGCTCGAACTGGCGATCGACAGCCTCTGCTAGTCACTGCGCTCGATATGCCGGGGTATACGCTGGCAATTGATGCGCATCGCCGTGATAGGTGCCGGGATCGTGGGAGTACACGTGGCGGTGGCGCTGGTCCGCCGCGGGGCGGATGTGACGCTTATCGACCGGGGCGAGCCCGGCGGCGGTACCACGGCCGGAAGCTTCGCGTGGATAGACGCAAGCGCACCCGGAATCTCGCCCTACCTGGAGCTGCGTGTGCTCGGCGTGCAGGCGTGGCGCCGGCAGGCACAGGAGCTGGGTCGGCCGGGGTGGCTTTCGCTTTCGGGCACGCTCACTTGGGCCAGCACCGGAGGCGACGCGGACACGCTTGAAGAGCACGCGCGGCGCCTCGAGGCCATGGACGTCGGGCCGCAACGGCTCACCGTCGAGCAGGCACTGCGGTGCGAGCCTGATCTCCGTTTGACGTCAGATGTGGAATGCGTCTATCGCCATGACGGCGAGGGGTGGGTCCACACGGGGCCAGCGATCGCCGCGCTGGTTAGGCGGGGATCGGCGGCGGGGTTGCGCCTGCGAAACGCGGCACAGGTACGGGAGTTGAGCGTCGATGCTTCCGGACGTATCGCCGGCTTGGCGCTCGCGTCGGGCCAGCGCCTTAAGACCGACGCGGTCGTTTGCTGTCTCGGGCGCTTCACGGAGTCACTGCTCTCGGGCGCCGGCGTTCACGTGCCGATGCGCGAGCCTGGCCGCGGTCCGGTGCCGGTGGCGGGGCTGGTTGCCCGAACCACATCCATCCCCGCTCGCGTTGACCGCGTCCTCCTAGCCGACGGCGTGCTGATCCGTCCGGACGGAGCGGGCCGACTGCTGGTTTCAAGCGATGCCGACGACGCCGAGCTGGCCGGCGACGTGCCCGAGCCCGGGGCCGGCGAGCGGCTGGTGGCGCTGCTTGCCCGCAGAGTGCGCGGCGCCGACGAGGCCCGTGCGGCGCAGACGTGGACGTGCGTGCGAGCGATACCGGCCGACCTGCTTCCCGTGGTCGGGCGGGCACTCGACGGGCTCTACGTGGTCGCCAGCCACAGCGGTGTGACCCTCGCCCCCGCGCTGGCCGAGCTGGTCGCCTCAGAGCTGCTTGAAGACTGCGATCGCGACGAGCTTCAGAGGTTCCGGCCCGGGCGGTTCAGGAGCATCGTGGCGTGAGGCCATCCCCGCGCCCAGAGACAATTGGTCTATAAGCTTGCTCTGGCCTAGTCGGCCAGCATGGCCATCGCACCCCGAGCATGAGCACAAGACCCTTTGCGCCGATCGAATGGGACCTCGTTGCGGGGCGCACCGCGCTTGTCGTAATCGATCCCCAGAACGATTTCCTGCACCCCGAGGGCTGGTATGCCGGCCACGGGGTCGACATCGAGCACATGCGCCGCTGCATCGACCCGGTCAAGCAGCTGGTGGCGGCCTGTCGGGATCGTAGGATTCCGATCATCTGGACCCGGCACGGGTTTCGGGATGCCCAGGACGGTGGCTGGCTGGTGTCGATGCGTCCCTTCCTGCGCGAGGGCGGCCTGCGAATCGGAACCTGGGGGTACGAGGTGCTCGATGAGCTGGGCGCTCGACAGGAGGACCGATACGTCGAAAAGAACCGGCTGAGCGCCTTCTTTCAGACCAACCTCGACCTTCAGCTGCGCGCGGTGGACGCCGAGACCGTACTCATCGCGGGCGTGCTGACAAACCAGTGCGTCGCGGCGACCAGCAAGGACGCCATGTTCCGCGACTTCAAACCGATCGTGGTGGAGGAGGCAACGGGCACGACTCTCCCCCACCTTCACGCGCCGGCGCTCGAGATGATGCAGGTCGGCTGGGCCGAGGTGCGCGGCCTGGGCGCGACGCTTGACTCCCTGCGCGCGCTCCCGGCGCGCCGGGAGCCAATCACGGCTTAGCCGCCGATGGTCCGAGACCCGCCGCCGGAACGGACCCGGGTTGCAGTCATCGGCGGCGGGATCGCCGGGTGCAGCGTCCTCTATCACCTGGCACTCCGCGGATGCGCCGACGCGGTCCTGCTGGAGCAGAATGAGCTGACGGCTGGTTCGACCTGGCACGCAGCGGGTCTGTGCACGCAGTTCGCACCCAGCCTCCGCCTCATGCGCCTGCTCAGGCGCAGCCTCGATCTCTACGACGTGCTGGAGGAACGCACGGGCCAGCCGGTGGGGTTGCACCGCTGTGGGTCGGTTCGCCTGGCGGAATCCGAGCACCGTCTCGACCAGTTCCGTCACGTCAGCGGGATCGCCGCGCAGGCCGGTGTGCCAATGCAGATCATCGGCCGAGAGGATGCGGCGCAGCTCTTCCCGTTGATGGTCACCGACGGGGTTCTGGCGGCGGCGTACCTTCCCACCGACGGCCACGTCGATCCCTCCGGCGCCACCAACGCGCTGGCCACCGGAGCCCTCCAGAAAGGAGCACGGATTTACCGCCACGCCAAGGTGGAGGCGCTGCACCGCGAGCGTCGTGGCTGGTCGGTTGAAACCACACGCGGGCGCGTGCACGCCGACGCCGTGGTCAACGCGGCCGGGCAGTGGGCGCGCCAGGTGGGCCGCCTGGCCGGCGCGGAGCTCCCGGTGGTCCCGCTCGAGCATCACTACGTCGTCACCGAACCGATCGCGGAGCTCGGCGGACTGCAGCACGAACTCCCTGTCCTGCGCGATGCGGCGGCCTCCTTCTACGCGCGTCAGGAGGGTGAGGCGCTGCTTGTAGGACCGTTCGAGGCCCAGGCGAGGCCATGGGCCGTCGACGGGATCCCGGAGGGTTTTCACGGAAGGTTGCTGCCCTCTCGGCTCGAGGCGATCGAGGACGTGCTGGTTGCCGCCGCCCGCCGGATCCCCCGCTTTGACACGGCCGGGCTGAAGACCATCATCAACGGGCCCGACGGCTACACGCCCGACGGCCGTGCACTGATCGGCCCCGTTCCGAGCCTGCGCGACTTCCACGTGATCGCGGGCTTCTCCATCTTCGGCATCGTGTTCGGCGGAGCAGCCGGCGCCCTCGCCGCCGACTGGGTCCTGGACGGCGAGCCGAGCGAGGACCTCGCGGAGCTGGACGTCCGGCGCTTCGGCGACTACGCCAGCGCCAAGAGCTTCCTCATCCCGAAGGCCATCGACGCCTACAGCCGCGAATACGCGATCGAGTTCCCGTACGAGGAGCGGCCAGTCGCGCGGCCGCTGAAGACATCGTCGCTGTATGACACGCTGGCGGCCCGTGGCGCGGTCTACGGCACACGCTCCGGGTGGGAGCGTCCGTCGTGGTTTCATCGCGGCCGGGCCGAGGAGGAGTACAGCTACCGCCGTCCCAGCTGGTACGAGGCGGTCCGCGCAGAATGCCACGGTGTCCGCACCGCCGTCGGGGTGCTCGACCAGACCAGTTTCGCCAAGTTCGAGGTCGCCGGCCCTGGGGCTGAGGCCTACCTCGACCGGCTCTGCGCCAACGCTCTGCCGGCGCCCGGGAGGGTGGCGCTGACCCAGATGTGCAGCTCGTCCGGTGGGGTCGAGTGCGACGTCACGGTGACCCGGCTCGACGAGGATCGCTTCTACATCGTCTCGGCAGCCGCCGGCGAGGCCCACGATGAAGGATGGCTTGAGACCCATCTTCCCGAGGATGGGTCGGCGCGACTCGAGAACGTGACCTCCCGCTTCGGCGTGCTGACGCTGGCGGGTCCTCGCTCCCGTGACCTTTTATCGGCGGTCGCCGACGCCGACTGCGGCCCCCAGGCGTTTAGCTTCTTTTCATGCTTGCCGATGGAGGTGGGAATGGCCCCGGTGCGAGCGCTGCGGGTGTCATTCGTCGGCGAGCTGGGATACGAGCTGCACCATCCGATCGAGTACCAGCGCCATATCTACGGGCAGCTGCTCGAGGCGGGCGTCCCCCTCGGACTGGTTGACTTCGGCTACAGGGCGTTGGACTCGATGCGCCTGGAGAAGGCCTACCGGATGTGGGGGCTTGACCTGTCGCTGGACTTCACGCCGCTGGAGGCGGGCATGGACCGCTGGGTATGCCTGGACAAGGATTTCATCGGCCGGGACCCGTTGCTTGATGTGGCCTCCAATGGAGGGCCGCAGCGGCGCCTGGCGTGCCTGGTGGTCGACGTCGACGGCGCCGACGCGCATGGCTTTGAGCCGGTTCGCGACGGCGATCGACTGCTGGGCTACGTCACCTCCGGCGGATATGGCTTCCGGGTCGAGCGCTCGATCGCGCTCAGCTATCTGCCGTGCCACTACTGCGAGCCCGGGACCGAGCTGACAGTTGAGATCCTGGGGAACCGGAGGACGGCCGAGGTGGTGCCGGCGCCGTTATACGACCCCGCCAACGAGTTGCTTCTGAGCTAGGCGGTCGAAAGGAGCGAGCGATGAGGCTTGGAGCGCAATTTCTGCCGGAGAACTTCGACGAGTACATCGCCTCGGTCCGCAAGGCCGAGCAGTGCGGTTACGAGTTCGCGTGGCTCGTGGACTCACAGATCCTCTGGCAGGACGTCTACGTCTACCTGACCCACGGATTGGACGCCACCGAGCGGATCACGTTCGGGACCGCCGTCACCAACCCCGTGACCAGGCACGTCGCCGTGACCGCGAGCTTCTTCGCGACACTCGCGGACCTGCACCCCGGCCGCGTGAGCGTGGGGATCGGCAGAGGCGACAGCTCGGTGCGGACCATGGGGCTGCCACCGGCGCGCACCGCGCAACTGGAGGAGTACGTCCGGTCGCTGCGCAAACTGCTCTGCGGAGAGGCGGCGAACATGGGTGCAGCCGAGGTGCGCATCCGCTGGCTGGAGCGCGATCCGGGGGTCCCCATCATGATGTCGGGGACGGGACCGAGAAACCTGCGACTGGCTGGCTCCCTGGCCGACCGGGTGATGCTCTACGTCGGCGTGACGCCGGAGGCGGTGCAGTGGGCGCTGCGCCACGTCCACGAGGGCGCGCGATCGGCGGGCCGTGATCCCGAGCAGCTCAAGGTCTCGATCCTGTGCGCGATGCATGTCTCAGAAGACCACGACGCGGCCGCGGTCGCCTGCCGGTGGGCACCGGCGGCGTGCGCGAACCACCTCGCCGACATGGCCCGAAACAACCCGGACCACGACATGCCCGCAGTGATGGTGCGGCTGCTGGCGGCGAGGGAAGCCTATGACTATTACGGCGGCCACCTTGACTCGAGCGCTGACCACACCGACTACCTCACGACCGATCTGGTCGACGATTTCGCCTTCGCGGGACCGCCGGACCATTGCCTGGGAAAGCTTCGGGCGCTGGCCGAGATCGGTGTGGACGAAGTCTCGGTGGCGTATAACAATGGTTCGTTCGAGCAGATGGAGCGAGTCGGCGCCGAGATCGTCCCAGCGTTGGCCTCCTTAGCGCCGACGCGATGACCAACGGGAGCACGTGATGGCAACCACCCAAACATCTCTTACACACTGGATCCAGGGACGCGAGGAGAGCTCGCGCTCGGGACGCCGCGGGGAGGTGACCAACTCGGCCACCGGAGAGGTGGTCAGCCAGGTCCCCTTCGCCGACGCCGAGGAGGTCGATGCCGCCGTTCAGGCGGCCGTCGCGGCTGCCCCGGCGTGGGAATCATCGTCGCTGACCAAGCGCACTCAGATCATGTTCGCCTTCCGCGAGCTCCTGCACGAGCGCAGGGACGAGATGGCGCGGATAGTGACGGTCGAGCACGGCAAGGTCACCGCCGACGCCCAAGGGGAGGTCCAGCGCGAGCTCGAGCTGGTCGAATTCGCCTGCGGCCTCGCCCAGCTGCTCAAGGGTGAGCACTCATGGCAGGTTTCCAGAGGCGTCGACAGCTACTCGCTGCGCCAGCCGGTCGGCGTCGTCGCAGGGATCACGCCGTTCAACTTCCCCACCATGGTTCCGGGCTGGATGTTCCCGCTGGCGCTGGCTGCCGGCAATACATTCGTCCTCAAGCCTTCTGAGCAGGACCCCTCCGCTTCGATGATGCTCGCCGAGCTGCTGGCCGAGGCCGGCGTCCCTGAGGGAGTTTTCAACGTGGTGCACGGCGACCGGGAGGCGGTTGAAGCGCTGCTGACCCACCCTCGCGTAAACGCGGTGTCGTTCGTCGGCTCGACGCCCGTCGCCAAGTACGTCTACGAAACGGCCACCACCCACGGCAAGCGCGCCCAGGCGCTGGGCGGCGCCAAGAACCACGCGGTCGTGCTGCCCGATGCGGACCTCGACTTCGCGGCCGATCAGATCGTCGCCGGCGCTTACGGCTCGAGCGGGCAGCGGTGCATGGCCGTCTCGGCGGTCGTCGCCGTAGGCGACGCCGGGGATTCCCTCGTGGAGAAGATCTCGCAGCGGCTCGACCGCCTCGTAGTGGGCCCCGGCGATCAGCCTGAGTCGGAAGTGGGCCCACTGATCAGCGCATCCGCCCGGGACCGCGTCCGCGGCCTCATCGACGTCGGCGTCGATGAGGGCGCCGAGCTGGTACGCGACGGCCGGGATGTGGTGGTCGATGGACACGAGGAGGGGTACTTCGTTGGCCCCTCCCTGTTTGACCGCGTCTCCACCGACATGCGCATCTACCGCGACGAGATCTTCGGACCCGTGCTCGTGGTGACCCGTGCCGGTTCGCTGGAGGAGTCCCTCGGGATCGTGAACGCGAACCCGTGGGGCAACGGGGCCGCGATCTTCACCACCAACGGCGGCGCCGCGCGGGCATTCCAGTTGCGCGTCAGCGCCGGCATGGTCGGGATCAACGTTCCCATCCCGGTGCCGATGTCCTACTACTCGTTTGGAGGCTGGAAGGCGTCGCTGTTCGGCGACGTTCATATGCACGGCCCCGAGGGCCTTCGGTTCTACACACGCGGGAAGGTGGTGAGCTCCCGCTGGCCCGAAGCGGCCGACGCGCAGATCAACCTCGCCTTCCCCACGGCGACGTGATCGCCATGCGCATGATCTCGACCACCGCGACCGAAGCGAGCTGAAAGATGAATCCTGTCCTTGAACTGGAGGAAGCCGCACGCGAGCACCTCCTCATGCACTTCACCCGCAACGGCGCGTTCGGCCCCGGGGGCCAGCAGCTGCTCGTGCTGGAGCGAGGCGAGGGGCCGTACGTCTTCGATACGCGCGGCAACCGTTACTTCGACGCCCTTTCGGCCCTGTTCTGCTCCCAATTGGGCTATTCGTACGGCGAAGAGCTCGCCGCGGCCGCCGCAGCGCAGATGGCAAAGCTCCCGTTCGCGACCACGTGGGGCATGGCCCACCCCACCGCGGTGCAACTCGCCGACCGCCTGGCGCAGCTTTCGCCGCCGGGGCTCGACCACGTCTTCTTCACGGGCGGCGGCGCGGAGTCGGTCGAGTCCGCGTGGAAGCTGGCGCGGCTCTACCACAACGCGACCGGCGGCGAGCGCCGCACCAAGGCGATCGCGCGGCGAGTCGCATACCACGGCGCAAGCCTCGGGGCACTCGCGCTCACCGGGGTCGATGGCTACAGAGCACCGTTCGCTCCCCCCGCGATCCACGTGCGCCACGTTTCGCCGACAAACCGTTTTCGTCTGGGCGAGGATCCGCGGTTCGGCGACGCGGTGCACGATGACGCCACCTTCTCGCGCGCGCTGCTCGAGGAGATCGAAGAGGTTGTTCTGGAGGAGGGTCCCGAGACGATCGCCCTCTTCATCGCGGAGCCGGTCCAGAACGCCGGGGGGTGTTTCGTCCCGCCGGACGGCTACTGGGAGGGCCTGCGCGAGCTGGCCGACCGCTACGGCTTCCTGGTCGCAGCCGACGAGGTGATCACCGGATTCGGCAGGCTGGGTGAATGGTTCGGGTCGACCCGCGTTGGCGCCCAGCCCGACCTAATCACCGTCGCCAAGGGGCTCACCTCGGCGTATGCCCCGATGGGTGCGGTATTCGCCTCAGAGCGCGTGGTGGAACCGCTGTACGAGGACCCCAAGCGTTCGCTGGTGCACGGGATCACGTTCGCCGGCCACCCCCTGTGCGCCGCGATCTCGCTCAAGAATCTCGAGATCTTTGAACGCGACAGCGTCCTGCAAAACGTCAGGACGCTCGAGTCGCACCTGCATCAGCGGTTGCTTGAGCTCCAGTCGCTGCCGATTGTCGGTGATGTGCGTGGGTGCGGGTTCTTCTGGGCCGTCGAACTCGTCGGCGAGGGTGGCAGGCGCTTCGATGCTCAAGAGCGCGAGCGGTTGCTGCGCGGGTTCATGTTCGGCCGGCTTCTGAAGGCCGGGATGATCGCGCGGCCCGATGACCGCGGAGACGCGGTGGTCCAGGTCGCCCCGCCGCTGATCTCCAGCGCCGATCAGCTCGACGAGATGGTGGAGTCCCTCGCCGAGGTTCTGTCTGAGGCGGGACAGCTGATGGAACTCGAGGTCAGGACCCCGCAGGGCGCCGTATGAGAATCCTGGTCATCAACCCCAACACCACCGAGGCGATGACCTGCGACATCGAGGCGCAGGCCCGACGCTACGCCCACCCCGATTCCGAGATCGAGGCGATCTCGCCCCGCTGGGGCCCCGCCTCGATCGAGGGGCATCTGGAGGACGAGCTGGCGGCGGTAGCGACGCTCGAGGCGGTGGCCGAGCGCGCCGCCGACTACGACGGGGTCATCATCGCCTGCTACGGCGACCCCGGTTTGTACGCCGCGCGTGAAGTCTCGCCCGTGCCCGTCGTGGGCATCGCCGAGGCGTCCATGCTGATGGCGTGCATGGTCGCCCACCGCTTCTCGGTGGTGACCGTCCTGCCTCGGATCAAGCCGCTGATCGAGGACGTGGTGGCGCGCTATGGCCTGAGCGGGCGCTGCGCATCCGTGCGCGCCACCTCGCTGGCCGTCCTCGACATTGAACGCGATCCCGACGCCGCGCAGCGCGAGATCACCGCCGAGGCCAGCAAGGCCATCGCCGCGGACGGGGCCGAGGCCATCTGCCTCGGTTGCGCGGGGATGGGACCGCTCGATCGCCACGTCCAGGAGACGCTCGACGTTCCCGTGATCGACGGCGTCGCGGCGGCGGTAAAGATGCTCGAGGCGCTGAGTGGCTATGGGCTGGCCACCAGCCGGGTGGCCGCCTTCAAGCGGCCCGAGCCCAAGGAACTGACCGGTGACACCGACGTGCTGCGTGCATTTCGCGTGGGCGCCGCGGCCGCCGAGCCGCTGAGGACTTAAAAGTCACTACCACGACCACAGGAGGACTTTGACGATGGCCACAGAGACGCAGGGACTGACCCGCGATCAGCTGGCGGCGCTGCCCGCGAGCTACTTCAAGGCCGTCGACGCCAAGGACGTCGACGGGGTGGTCTCGCATTTCGCCGACGATGCGACGCTCTCGGTGCAGACCGACCACGTGACGTTCAACGGCGCCGGCGAGATCCGGCGGATGTTCACCGACTTCCTGGGCGGGTCGACGTCGGTCAAGCACGAGATCACGAACATCGTCGTGGAGGAGGCCGCCGCGAAGGTCGCCACCGAGCAGAACTACATCGGCGACCTCACCGATGGGACCCACAACGACATGCATAACTGCAACTTCTTCGACGTGGGCCCGGACGGCAGGTTCACCCGCGTGATCATCTGGATGGCGGGGACAAACCCGCTCAAGTAGCCGGACTGCCGGCGCCTGCGCGACGCCGCTCGCGTAGGCGCCGGGTGGCCTCGTGGTCGACGCCTCGCCGGTGGAGATCGACCACCACGCCATAGTCGCGCTCGGCCAGCTGCACCGTCGTGAAGCCGTCGAGGACATCCGAGAGCACCAGCTCGGGGTCGCGTTGGAAGGGGTCTCCATACCCGCCTGAGTTGGGGACCATGACCTCGATCGTCGAGCCGGCCGAGAGCGTGTGGCCCGTGAACTTGGAGGGCCAGTGCTCGACCGTGCCGTCGGGCTTGGTGATCTTGGTCTGAGCGTTGATGCCGTCGTGGCCGCCGAAGATGCCCCAGGGTGGGTCCGACTCGGTCCGCTCGCCCTCGCAGGTCACGATCGTGTCCACCAAAAACCGGTTGGTGCGCACCATGCCGATTCCACCGCGCCACCTGCCGGCGGCGCACGGCTCGTCGCGGAGCTCATAGCGCTCGGTGCGCATTGGGTAGCGCCATTCGAGCTCCTCGATCGGGTTATTGCGCGTATTGGCGATCAGGCAGTCGATGGAGTCCAGGCCGTCCTTGTCGTGGCGTCCTCCATAGGAGCCCTCGTCGACCTCGAGGTAGACCCAGTACTCGCCCTGCTCCTCGAGGAACCCCGAGTAGGAGATGAAGTGCAGGTGGGCGGAGTTGCCAGCCGTGATCTTCTCCGGGGCGATCGGCGCGAGCGCGCGCAGCGCGAGGTCGACCGCGCGCTGCACCTGGCAGAAGCGAGCAAAGCACGCGCGCGGAAAATTCGGGTTAAAGATCGATCCCTTGGGAGCGATCACTTTGACGGGCCGCAGCATCCC
>DASYAP010000275.1:0-7355 GCA_036501265.1 Solirubrobacteraceae bacterium
CAAGCACAACCGGGACAAGATCAAGACCGGAGACGTCTACGAGCTTGCAGAGGTCGTGCGCAACCTCGCGATCCGCGAGGCCGAGAAGGGTCTGTCTACGGGCGAGAAGCAGATGTTCACGCGCGCGCGCAAGATCCTCGCATCGGAGTTGATGTACGCGCTCGAGATGACGGCCGAGCAGGTCGAGCTCCACCTCGATTCGTTGCTGCTGGACTCGTCCGGTCCGGCACGCGGGAGTCTGTCGAGCAACGGAAAAGTGACCGCGTCCGACGACGAGCTCCGGGCCACTGGCGAGCCCGGCGCTGCCGCAGTGGCCACCAACGGCAAAATCGCCGCTGCCACCGGCGGCTTGCCAAGCCTCGACGGCGATCTGGCCCTCGCTCCGGAGTAGCGCAATAAATCCGATCCTCCTCCGGGGGAGGACGCGGTGGCCGTCGCGCTGATCGTGGCTGCCGGCCGGGGCGAGCGCTTGGGACAGAAGGTGCCCAAAGCGCTCGTCACGGTCGCCGGCAAGCCAATGGTCCAGTGGAGCCTGGACACCATACGCTCGCTCGAGGCGGTCAGCGAGGTCGTCGTCGCCCTCCCCCCCGACAGCGTAGAGCGCGCCGCGACGGAGCTTTCAGGCGCCACGTATGTGGCAGGCGGGGCGGTGCGTTCGCAGTCGGTAAAGGCGGCCCTCGGTGCCACTGCGCAGGAGGGACCGGTGATCGTCCATGACGCGGCGAGACCCCTCGCGCCGGCAGCGGTCTTCAACCGCGCGCTCGACGAGATCGAGTCGGGTGACGTCGACGCTGTCGTGGCCGCAGCTCCTTTGGCGGACACGGTGAAGGAGGTAGCCGACGATGGACGCACGGTGCGACGCACACTCGAACGCTCGCGTCTGTGGGCGGCGCAGACGCCCCAGGTGTTTCGCAGGACGGCGCTGGAGCGGGTGTTGGAGGAGGCATCGCAAGAGGCCCTCGCTACCGCCACGGACGACGCCTGGCTTATCGAGCGTGCCGGTGGGCGTGTGAAGGTGGTCCCATCGGAAGGTCTCAACCTCAAGGTCACGACACCGACGGACCTCCGTATCGTCGAACTGCTGCTGGTCGACCGTGCCGCGGGCTCTGGGTTGCTGTGAAGGTGAGTTGAGGCAATGACCGGACAGCCCCATGGTGCCGGTGTGCGAACGGGCATCGGTTATGACTGTCATCGCTTTTCGGAACGTCGCCGCTTGGTGCTGGGCGGCGTAGAGCTAGATCATCCCCGGGGGCTCGAAGGACATTCCGACGCCGACGTGCTCACCCATGCGATCATCGACGCGCTGCTGGGCGCGGCGGCGCTGGAGGACATCGGCCATCACTTTCCCGACAGCGACGAGCGCTACAAGGATGCGGACTCGATCGGGCTTTTGCGTGAAACCGCGGCGATGCTCGCCGAATGTGGGCTGAAGGTAGACCACGTCGACGCGACGATCGTGATCGAGCGTCCTGCCATATCACCTGTGCGCGGCGCCATGCGACGGCGCCTCGGCGAAGCGCTCGGCCTGTCCGTCGCCCAGGTGAACGTCAAGGCAACACGCGGCGAGGGCATGGGATTCATAGGCCGCGAAGAGGGAATCGCCGCGTTGGCGGTCGCGACGATCTCGCAGCTATGAAGGCGCCGTCGCAGGTCCTGGATTATGAGCTTCTCTGCGTCGCGGCCTGTTCCCGCAACTGCTCGTACTCGACGATGCGCTTCAGCTGGCGCAGGCTTCGGCGCAGGTGTCCGGACACGGCGGGCTTGGCGACATGTTCCGCGATCCGGCCTGTCAGGCCCGCGCCCGCGACGCCGTAGGCAAGCCGTACCTCGACCCGAGTTGAACCGCGGCCGGTGTCGCGCAGTCGCCATCGCCCCCGCTGGTCGAGGCCTGTCACCGAAGTCCACGCCAGGTCGCAGGCGGGCGCCCATTCAACGACCTCTATCAGTCCGCCGATCTCGGCCGAGCCGATCCGGAACAGCACCCGGTAGCGCGCGCCAAGCGCGGTCGGATTCGGGCTCGCCACCTCCCACCGCGTGACGCCGGACATGAACTCGAGTACGCGCTCGGGATCCGAGACGATCGCCCACACCTGCTCGGCGGGAGCGGAGATCGTGATCGCCTCAGCGACCCTCATCCGATCAGTGGTAGCCGCCGCTCGGAGGCGAGCCCATCAAGCGTATGTTGCATGACCTCCATCAAGTGGTCATACACAGCGCCAAGGTCCGGCTGGGGGCCGAACCGTTCTCTCGGGTAGATCGGCGGCAAAGTTTCAATCGTGATCTTGGCCGGCAGCGGGATATGACCGAGCATGTCGCCGACGTTCAGTCCCCAGGGGAGGGCGAGCGAGACCGGAAGTACTTTCAGCCGGAATATGCGGTCGAGGGCCAGCAGCTGGGCCAAGCGCTCGCCACGCGACAGGAACAGCGCGGTTTCCTGCCCCCCGATCGCAACGACTGGAACGATGGGGACATCCTCCTCGATCGCCAGCCGCAAGAACCCCCGCCGCCCGTTGAAGTCGACCTGGTTGCGCTCCCAGATGGGACGGTGGACCTCGTAGTCGCCACCCGGATAGACCAGCAGGGCTGCTTCTGAGTCAAGCGCCTTGCGCGCGTTGTCCTGTGAGGCCGCGACCGTCCCGAACTTCCGCAGCCACCCCAGCCCCGGCATCGTCAGCACGAGGTTGTGAGCGAGCTGGTAGAACGGCCGCTCGACCCCGAAATAGGTGCTGAAGGCCAGCGTGAACACCAGCGTGTCAGGAAGCATGTTTCCGCCCGAGTGGTTTCCCACGAGCAGCACCGGCCCGGAGTCGGGAATGTTGCCCAGTCCCCGGACCTCCCCGCGATACCAGAGGGATGCGAACAGCCACAGCAATGGCAGCCGCTCGCGGATGTAGTCGGGGTCGCGTTCGTCCAGGTCGGCGCGCGGTATGCGCCGGGTGAGCTGCTGAGAGACCTCGCGCAGGGCGCGGCCCGCTAACGCGATCGGACGGGAGCCATCGCGCTGCGCGCTCGCGTGTTCGGCTTGGTGCCCGTTGCTTTTGGCGGTTTCTGAGAGCCGCGAGCTTGCCATGAGGTCTGAACGTACTATGCGGCCTGCGAGCGGCGCCGCTTGGTCTGTCCGGATCCGGTCCTTGGCGGCTCCTCTCCGCTTGCGACGCGCGCAAAGAAGCTCATGAGCAGTTCGTCGGTCTCCTCGGGGCGCTCGACCTGCGGGACGTGCCCACACTGCTCGAGCGTGACTTGCTCGGCGCTCGGCAGCCAGCGGGCCACGTGCCGTGCGAAAGCGCAGGGGACGACCGTGTCGTGGTCGCCCCAGACGAAAAGCGCAGGCACTGACAACTTGGAGAGGCGCGGGTAGAAGCCTTCCTCCCCGAACGGCGCCTCGAGGTAGATATTGCGCGCGCTCGAGAGGAAGGCGTACCGGGCGCCAGCGGTCGCATAGATCCTGCGGAACTCGTCCACCATTAGCTCGCCCACCGCCGGGTCGATCACGTTGCGGTCGCAGAAGAGGCTCCAAAAGTGCGCGGCGACCATGGATCGTCGGAAACCGTGTGGGAGCAGGCCAAACTCGGGCCGGAGCAAGCGCACGATCGGGTGCAAGCCGCGACGGATCCACGCCACCGCGGGACACAGCAGCCCCAGGGCGGCAATTCGCTCGGGTGCCACCAGCCCCATCTCGATCGCGACGCGGCCGCCCATCGAATTGCCGACGACATATGCTCGCGGGATCTCCAGCTCATCCATCAGGCCCAGCATCAGCGAAGAGAACCAGGCTGCGTTGTAGCCGCCGAACGCGGGCTTGGTCGACGATCCAAAACCGGGGAGGTCCGGGAGGCGAACGCGGTACTGGGGGGCCAGCGCTGCGGCCGCCTGGAACAACGATGCTCTCGTGCCTCCCAGACCATGGAGGAGCAGCATGTCTGGCCCCGTTCCGATGGTCAGCGTCGAGATCCGGTGACGATCGACCGGGACTTCCTGAATCGACACTTTGGGGGGCCTGCCGTTGGGCAGGCGGAACAACCCCTCGAAGGCAATCGCGTAGTCGAGGTTGCCTCGGACGCTGAGCAGGCGGCGTTCAAACGCCTCAATCCCCGAGAACTCTCCCTCCCGCAGCGCCAGCCAGGTAGCCGAATCGGTGGCGATCATAACGTCCGGCTTGCGCCGCGTGGCGCCACGATGGACGTGGGCGGCGGAGTTACAACGCACCTCCCAGACGTGACCCACGTCTCCTAACACCACGTGGTAGGTGGCGTCGAAGCCGGGCTCGGCGCCCAAGTAGCGGTCTGGAAGCGAACTGAACGCCGCTTCGACCATAGCCAGGCGCTCCTCGCGCGGGGGCTTACCAGGCATAAGCGTCACCCTAGCGTCCCCAGCGGCCGAATGTGTCGTCCGCTTTGAATGAAATCCATGGTGATCAGAAAAGCGGTTTTTCCTACCCGTCCTGGGAAACTTGCACACCCCGTGATCCCGCTAGGGTGCGCTGCGGTGCGCCAGATCCTGCTACACGACACGCTCAGCGGCCAGCTGCGTGCGCTGGAGCCAAGGGACCCAGGGCGAGTCGGCATCTACGCCTGTGGCCCCACGGTCTATGCGCGCATACACGTGGGGAACGCCCGACCGTACGTCGTGTTCTCGCTGCTCAAGCGCTTTCTCGTGCACGAGGGCTATGAGGTCACACTCGTGGTCAACATCACCGACATCAACGACAAGATCTATGCGGCGGCGCGCGATAACCCCCTCACCAGCACCAAGCTCGCGACCGCGATGATCGAGGCTTACGTCGCAGACACCAACGAGCTCGAGGTCGGCAGGCCCGATCACGAGCCGCTGGCGAGCGAGACGATCGAGCCCATCATCGAGCTGATCGAGGAGCTCGTGGAATCGGGTCATGCCTATCCCGCCGACGGCGACGTCTACTTCTCCGTCGCTTCGTACCCGCCTTACGGTCAGCTCTCGCACCGGCGCGTCGAGGAGCTCGACCAAGGCGAAGGCGTGGAGGGCGCCGAGCGCAAGCGAGACGCCGCCGACTTTGCCCTGTGGAAGGCGTACAAGCCCGCCGAGGACAGCTACTGGGATTCGCCGTGGGGTCCTGGGCGCCCGGGATGGCACATCGAGTGTTCGGCGATGGCGGAGACGCTGCTAGGTCTGGATTTCGAAATCCATGGGGGAGGCAGCGACCTGATCTTTCCGCACCACGAAAACGAGGCCGCGCAGACGGAGGCGGCACGCCGCACTCCGCTCGCACGGCTTTGGGTGCACAACGGAATGGTCAACCTCGACCGCGGGAAGATGGCGAAGTCCGAAGGGAACATCTTCTTGCTGCACGAGGCGATCGCCGCCTATGGCCGTGATGCCCTGATCGCGTACTTCTGCGGCGGCCACTACCGCCAGCCGATCGAATTCGATCACGAGCGTTTGGCGGTCGCGCAGTCCGCGGTCAGAAGGATCCGCGAGGCGGGCCGCGCCCTGGCCTTCGGGCCTTCCCCCCCCTGGTCTGCGTCTCTGCGCGAGCGCTTTTTCGTCGCGCTGGCCGATGACTTCAATACGCCGGCGGCCTTGGCGGTGGTATTCGAATGGGCGCGGGAGGCCAACCGCGCGCGTGCCGGCGCCCCGGCGGCCCAGGTTGGAGACGCCGATTTTCGCGAGATGCTCGCCGTCCTCGCGCTCGACAACGTCCTCGAGCAGACCAAGCCCCGCCCGCCCGCGGACGTACTTGAGCTCTTGCGGTCGCGCGAACTCGCCCGTCAAGACGGCAACTACAAAGAGGCCGACAGCATCCGCGAGCGGATCGAGGCGATGGGCTGGGAGGTCCGCGACGGGCCCTCCGGTCCGGAGCTGCTACCAGCAAAGAGATGATCGTCTACGGCCGCAACCCGGTCCGCGAGGCACTGCGCGGACCGCGGGAGGTGCGGCGAATCTGGGCCACCAAAAATGCCGCGCGAGAGCCATGGCTTACCGGCACAGGCAGCGAGAAGGTCACCGTCGAGCCCGTCGCAGCGATCGAAGACCTGTGCGGCTCGGCATCGCATCAGGGCGTCTGCGCCGAGGTATCCCCGTTTCGATATCTCTCCGGGGCCGATCTGCTGTCTTCGCATGAACCCCTGATCGTGGCGCTGGATCAGGTTCAAGATCCTCAGAACCTCGGCTCGATCTGCAGGACCGCCGAATGCGCCGGAGCCACCGGAGTGGTGCTGCCGGAGCGTCGCTCAGCGCCGGTGACCGCGGCCGTGTGCAAGGCGTCTGCCGGGGCAGTCGAGCATCTGCCCGTGGCACGCGTGCGCAACCTGGTCGACTTCCTTGCCGAGGCAAAGGCCGCGTCGCTGTGGTGCTACGGAGCGCAGGTCGAAGCGCAGGTGAGCTACGAGGAGGTCGACCTCCGCGGCGGCATGGTGCTCCTGTTGGGCTCTGAAGGCAGAGGTTTGCGCCCACGCGTGGCGGCGGCTTGCGACTTGCTCGTGCGGATTCCCCTACACGGCAAGATGCAGTCGCTGAGCGTGGCAAACGCAGCTGCGGTCCTCCTCTACGCGGCCTCAAGGCAGCGATATTCCGCCCCCAAGTAGCGCGCGTCGCTCTCGGGCGCCCGCTTGCACTCGCGAGGCGGTGCTTGACAATTGATTGCGCGTCTGTCACGCTCGCGCGCGGGAGAGATGAACTTCAACTGGAGCTTGAGGCTCCTCCTTAGTTCGCGTCGATAAACCCGCGACATCCAAAGCGGCGCCAGGGGAGGTGACGCGCCACGATCCGTGACGGCCCGGGCTGGGCCAGAAAGGAACCCAAGTGGCAAGGTCTCTCTCCTATCAAGCTCAACCTCAGGTCGATGACAAATTCCTCATCGCGCTCGCCAAGCAGGGCAACGCGAGCGCTTACGACCGCATCGTCCGGAGATACCACGGTTTTGTCCGTCTGAAGGCGTCCTCCTACTTCCTGGCCGGAGGCGATGCCGACGATCTGATCCAAGAGGGGCTGGTGGGCCTCTTCAAAGCCGTGCGGGACTACCGTTCGGACCGCGAGTCGAGCTTCCGCAACTTTGCGGAGCTGTGCATCACGCGCCAAATCATCACGGCAGTGAAGACCTCGACGCGCAACAAACATGCGCCGCTGAACCAGTACATCTCGTTCTCGAGCGCTCCAGCCGGAGCGGGGCAGGAGACTGAAGCCACGCTCGATGAGTTGCTGCCGGGCTCGCCGGTGCACGACCCGGTCAACCAGGTGATCTCATCCGAAGAGCTCCGTGCGCTGGTGGGCTGTATCTCCACCACGCTTTCTGAGCTCGAGTCGCAGGTCCTGGCGCTCTATCTCGACGGGCACTCCTACGAGGAGGTCGGCCGGCGGCTTGGGTGTGACTGCAAGACCGT
>DASYAP010000276.1:0-7999 GCA_036501265.1 Solirubrobacteraceae bacterium
CCAGAGTTCAGCGCGACCACAGCCCCCGACCGCACGACAAGAAGACTCGCCGTCATCGACGCCGTCTCACGACTAATCGCACCCGACTGAGACTGACCGAACAAAGGCGAGTGAGCCGCCTGTTCGTCGCGGAAGCTCGGATGGGATTCGGACGAATACGGCCGGCTCGCCGCTGATCCGGCAACCAGCGACATCGTGGCAATTCTGGGCGCGGTGCATAGCAGAGCCGACCGATCGAAGGCCTCTCGGGACGATCGTTTCGCGCGAAAAGCAGAGTCACGGTCTCGTCTTCGCCAACCTCGGCCATGGCGACCCCGACCGGACAAGGGCAGCCATTGGACTCGCGGCCACGGTGGCCCGCGCGATGACCGTTGCAGGTCTCGACCGGAACGCGGCATCGGTCCCGCAAATCGCCAAAAGGGCGCGTTACTGAGGAGTGCCAATTTGCCGGCAGTCCTCGCTGGTCGCCAGGGGTCGATACAACCAACCACTGCGATCCTCGTCGGCCGATGAGGAAGTTGCCGACCGCGGTTATGCCGGTGTTATGGCAGGTCGGCTAGAACTGCTGGTCGATGAGCAATCCATCTGGATCAGGCACGAGGTGAGGCGTTCAGAACGTTGGGCTGCCTGGGCGACCGCTCTGGCCGTGTTTGGCAGCGTGCTTTTTGCTGCGTGTTCGGCGGCCGCCGGGCCGAGGGCAGCGGGCCGGCTGGTGTATGTCGCTGACACTAAGCGCGACGAGATCTCACAGTTCCGCGCGTCGCGTAGTCCTCATGGGGCACTGAAGCCGCTCGCCCGTTCAACAGTCCGCGCCGGGCCGTTCCCGTACACGATCGCCGTCGATCCCCAGGGCACTAGCGCCTACGCCACCTCCTCAGCCAGCAAGGTCTACCAGTACACGATCAACCCGACCACGGGCCGGCTGACGCCGAAATCGCCCGCGACCGTGGCCACCAAATCCGGCGGCACCGCCGCGATTGCATTCACTCCCGACGGCACGAGCGCCTACATCGTGGGAAAAAACATCTCCCAGTACAGCATCGACGCGACCACCGGGGACCTGACGCCGAAATCGCCCGCGACCGTGGCCACCCCGCCCAACCCCGAGCCGATCGCCGTCAGCGCGAACGGGAAATACGCCTATGTCGCCAACTGCGGTGGATGCGGCTACGCGCTTCAGAAGACCCCGTCCCACGCCGCTGCTGGCGCGGCAGCCGTGAAACGGCACCACGCCAAGCCGTCCTATCTCGTGGAGTACCGGATCAAACCCAGAACCGGCGCGCTCAGCCCCAAGCCGATCGCGAAGATGACGACTGGAAACGGCGCAAACTGGATCGCGATCGCGCCCAACGGCAAGAGCGTCTACGTGGCGACCAGCACCCACGGGGTCTGGCAATACACGATCAACCCGACAACCGGCAGGCTGTCCCCAAAGAACCCTGAGACCACCGGAGGAACCGAGCACAACATCGTGATCGCGCCCAACGGCAAGAACGCCTACGTCATCGGCGCCACCAGACGCGGGGTCTCTCAATACCGCATCAACCCGCGCACCGGCACACTCAGCCCCAAGCCCATGTCAACCGCGGACACCGTGCTGCACCCCGAGGCGCTCGCGCTGTCCGCCGACGGCAAGAACGCCTACGCGACCAGCGAAAACGACCCCGAGATCGCCCAGTACACGATCAACCCCACGACCGGCAAGATCACAGCGATGACGCCAGCCACCGTCAAGACAGCAAGCGGCGCGCTAGGCCTTGCGGTAACGCCCATCCCGTCCGCGAAGTAACCCCTCCCGCAACACGTCACTCCACTCGCCGCCACCAACCCATCGCCCGCCACAGCCAGCTGCTGGAAAGATCGATTAGGAGAAGCCAGCACAGGGGCTGGACGCTGCCATTTCACTGCTGCTCTGCCCCGAGGGAGCAGTCGTCGACGCACGGCTGACCACAGGGTTCGTCGCAAAGCACTCGTGCGGCCGGGGTCCGACTGCTCGGGCGAAGGCAAGCGTCTGACGGACAGCTGCTCAGGCGATCTGCTGCAGCAGGCCCGGCAGACGCCACGACGCTCTCGCAGCGTGAGCCGGTCCCCAAATCGCCCAGCTCCGAGGCCGGCCCAGGCCCCTCCGCCCGACCCGACGGCGCGAGTTTGCGAATGCCGCGCCAACCGAGGGGCTGTCAATCAACGGGCAGTGGACAGGAGCGCCGCGCGTCGCACGTGCACCGGCCGTAGACGGCGGGGCCGACCCGGAGGTCATCACGCACGGTCCAATAGGTGATCCCGCCTTCCACCTTGACCCCTCAACGCCAGCGACGAACGCCGGGTAGGATCATCGCGTTGTGAGCAGGCCCGAGGGCGAAGGGAAGGTGAGCGCGCGTAGCGCGAAGGGGACATGTGAGCGTGCCCGAGCGCGGAGGGAAGCGGTGAGCGAGCCCGAGGGTGCTGGGCCAGTCGTCGCCGAGGCGGCGCGTGAAGCTGAACAGCAGCGCACGGTCGCCGATGTGGTCGGCGCAACGATCGCGGCGCAGGGGGTGTACGACGCTTTCGGCGTGCTGGGAAGCGGCAACCTTATCGTCACGAACGCCCTTTGCGACGGCGGGGCACGCTTCCACCACGCACGCCACGAGTGCAGCGCCGTGTGCATGGCGGACGGGTACGCGCGGGTCAGCGGCCGGGTCGGCGTGGCCAGCGTGCACCAGGGACCGGGGCTGACGAACGCGATGACCGGCATCGCCGAGGCGGCGAAGAGCCGCACGCCGCTCGTCGTCCTGGCGGGCGAGACGCCGGCGGCGGCGCTGACCTCGAACTTCCGGATCGATCAGCACGACCTGGTCGAGTCGGTGGGAGCGATCGCTGACCGGGTGCATGGCGTCGCCACCGCCGCTGATGATGCACAGCGCGCGTACGAGCGGGCGCTGACGGAGTCACGCCCGATCGTGTTGATGCTGCCGATCGATCTTCAGCCCCAGCGGGCGACGACGAGCAGACCAAGCAAACCCCCACGCCCGCCGCTTTCGCCGCCGCAGCCCGCACCCGACGCTATCGCGCGCGTAGTGGAGCTGCTCGCCATGGCGAAGCGGCCCGCGATCATCGCTGGCCGGGGTGCCGTGCTCGCTGACGCGGGGCCGGAGCTCGAGACGCTTGGCCAGCTCACGGGGGCGTTGCTGGCGACCTCTGCCCCGGCGAACGGCCTGTTCTCAGGCCTCCCCTTCGCTCTCGGAATCGCGGGCGGGTTCGCCTCGCCGCTGGCGACCGAACTGCTTCCCCAAGCCGACGTCCATCTCGTCGTCGGCGCGTCGGTGAACCACTGGACGACGAAGCACGGCGCAATGATCGGGCGGCACACCCGGATCGCCCAGGTAGACGTCGACCCGCGCGCGATCGGCCGCAATCAGCCCGTCGACGCAGCGGTGATCGCGGACGCCGACGCGGCCGCCAGGGCGCTCACGCGCGAGCTCGAGCAGCGCCGCCACTCGAACAGCGGCTTTCGCTCGCCCGAGCTCGCCAAGCAGATCGCGACCAGGCGCTGGCGCGATGAGCCCTACGAGGACGCAGGCACCGAGCAGTGGATCGACCCGCGCACGCTCAGCATCCGCCTTGACGATCTCCTCCCGAAGAACCGTGCCGTGGCTGTCGACTCCGGCCACTTCCTCGGCTACCCGTCGATGTACCTGAGCGTTCCCGATCCACACGCGTGGGTGTTCGCCAATGGTTTCCAGGCGGTCGGCCTCGGGCTTGGGAACGCGATCGGGGCGGCGATCGCCCACCCCGAACGGATCACGGTCGCGGCGATTGGTGACGGTGGCGCGTTCATGGCGCTGGCCGAGCTCGAGACCGCGGCGCGGCTGGAGATCGGGAACCTGCTGGTCGTGATCTACGACGACGCCGCCTATGGCGCTGAGGTCCATCACTTTGAGCCGATGGGACGCGACGTCTCGCTGGTCCGCTTCCCGGATGTGGATCTTGCGGCGATCGCCCGCGCTGCGGGGGCCAACGCCGCGACCGTCCGCAGCGCCGAGGGGCTCTACGTGCTCGAGGAGTGGCTGAGCGGATCGCACGGGCCGCTCGTAATCGACGCGAAGGTCAACCCCACGATCTGCGCGGAGTGGCTGGAGGAAGCGTTCCGCGCGGGCTGAAGACAGAGCCAAGGCTGAAAAGGAGCCAACGATGTCGAGCACGCAAACCACTCAAGTCGGCGCCCTGCTCGAGGGGCTCGCGGACGGATCGGTTGAGATCGTCGACCTGACGCAACCGCTCAGCGAGTCGACGCCGGTGATCAAGCTGCCGCCGCCGTTCGCCAACACGCCCGGCCTGAGCCGTGAGGAGATCAGCCGTTACGACGATCGCGGTCCCGCGTGGGCGTGGTACACGCTCACGATCGGCGAGCACGTCGGAACCCATCTCGACGCGCCGATTCACTGGGTCACCGGAAAGGACGGCGCGGACGTAGCGTCGATCCCGCCGTCAATGCTGATCGGCGCGGCGTGCGTCGTCGACAAGACCGCCGAGACCGACGCGAACCGGGGTTACCTGCTGACGGTCGAGGACCTCGAGGCGTGGGAGGCCGAGAACGGGCGGCTTCCTGAGGGCGCTTGGGTACTGATGAGGACCGGCTGGCAGTCGCGGGCTCAGGACGAGGCAGCGTTTCTGAACGTCGGCGAGAAAGGACCGGAGACCCCCGGTCCGGACGCGGACGCGTCGCGGTGGCTGGCGCAGGAGCGGCCAATCTCGGGGTTCGGGACCGAGACGGTCGGGATCGACGCCGGTGCCGGCGGCGGATTCGACCCACCGTTCCCGCTGCACAACCTACTGCTCGGCGCGGGTCGCCTCGGCCTCACGCAGCTCGCCAACCTCGACAGGCTGCCGATCACGGGCGCGTTGATTGTGGTCTCGCCGCTGCGGCTGGTCGGGGGGACCGGCAGCCCGAGTCGGACGTTCGCGCTCGTGCCGAAAAGATAGTCGCCTACCGTGGCGCGACGATGAAGGCCTCGCCAGCCGACGCGACCGCGATCACGTTTACCGACCTCAAGACGTCATCAGACATGATTCGGTCCTTTCGCGGCTTGGGCCGAAACTGAATGAGGCGAGTCGCGCGTTAGGCCTCGGGATAAGCTTCGCGAGCGACGGCGTTCGTCGCAATGCATCACTCCCATGAGTTATGAGGCGATGACAAAAGCGCAAGTACGGAGCAAGCTTCTGCGGCCGGTTCTGGGGGAGTGTGCTCCAAACGGGACGGCTAGCTTTGGCGCGCTACCTCAAGCTCCGATCGCCCGCGCATTACCGTACGGGGCGGGCTTTGGCTATGTTTCGATCTCGCGGCCGTCACCGCCCCACCTGACATGAAAGGTTCCCGCGCGGTCTACGCGCCTGTACGTGTGTGCGCCGAATAGGTCTCGCAGACCCTGAATTAGGCTGGCCGGCCCGCGCGCGCGACGGTAGCCATCGTAGTAGGCCAGCGACGAGGAGAACGCAGGCGTAGGGATCCCGAGTTCGGCAGCTCGTGCGACCACGCGGCGCCAGGGATCTTGCGCCTGTTCCAGCGCGCTGGCGAAGAAGCCGGCGAGCATGAGGTTCGCCAGCGAGGGTTCACTCGCATAGGCCTCGCGGATGCGATCCAGGAAACGCGCCCGGATGATGCAGCCGCCCCGCCAGATCGTCGCCATCGAACCGAGGTTGATATCCCACCCTTCCTCGTGTGCCGCGGCAGCCATCTGCGCAAAACCCTGCGCGTAGGCGACGATCTTCGACGCGTACAGCGCGTGCTCGAGATCGGATATCAACGACTCGTCGCAGCGTCGGTCAGGCGACGGCCCGGCGAGCAGTCCGGCGGCGTGCTCCCGCTCTGGCTTGAGCGCGCTGAGCGTCCGAGCGAACACCGCCTCGGTGATCCCCGTTAGCGGGACGCCGAGCTCGAGCGCGTTCTGCGCTGTCCAGCGGCCCGTGCCCTTCTGCTCCGCAGAGTCGAGGATCACGTCGACCAGTGGCTTGCCGGTCGCCTCGTCGGTCTTGGCTAGCACCTGCGCTGTGATCTCGATCAAGAATGACTCGAGCTCAGAGGCGTTCCATGACTCGAAGCAGTTGGCGATCTCGGACACGTCCAGGCCGACACCATGACGAAGCAGGTCGTAGCTCTCGGCGATCAATTGCATGTCGGCGTATTCGATGCCGTTGTGGACCATCTTCACGAAGTGTCCGGCGCCGTCGGGTCCGACGTACGTGCAGCACGGCGTTCCGTCGACGTGGGCGGCGATCGCCTCGAAGATGTCCTTGACCGACTCGTCGTAGGGTTCGCGGTCTCCGCCGGGCATGATGCTCGGCCCCTCCAGCGCTCCTTCCTCGCCGCCCGACACGCCGACACCGAGAAAGTGAATGCGCCGCTCGGCGAGCCTGGCGCGGCGTCGCTGCGTGTCACGGAAGTTGGCGTTGCCGCCGTCGATCAGCACGTCGCCCTCATCGAGTTGCGGCGCGATCTCATCGATGACCGCATCGGTCGCCGGGCCGGCTTGGACCATGCACATTAGAACCCGCGGACGCGCGAGCGCGTCGACCCACGCCTCGACGGACTCCGCCCCGGTGATCGGACCCTCCAAACCATGCTCGTCGAGGAACTTCTGGGTGCGGCTGGTGGTTCGGTTATGCACGACCACCGGGATGCCGTGATGGGCCACGTTGCGTGCCAGGTTCGCGCCCATCGTTGCCAGGCCCGTCAGTCCGAAGTGGAAGTCTGAGCGAGAGGTCACAGCGACAACTTATCGCGCCCCACAGCGCTTACCCGAACGCCCTCATCGCCGCAACAAAATGGGTTGTGTGCCCAGCTCCTTGCCGGAAGGTCGTCAGATCTCCGGGAGCCACCAGCCTGCGCATTCGTCGCAGAGCGGGCGTCAGTCCGCCGATCACACGGGAGGCGAAAGCGAGTGTCGCGCTTTCCGCCAGCGGAGGCTACTGCGCTGGCTGCTTGCCAAACTCGAGCAGATCGCGCAACCGACGCTGTACACCGAGCGGCTACGTCTGGTGCCGCTGGCCGATGAGCACCTCCAGTTCGAGATCGAGTTGGACTCCGATCCTGAGGTCATGAGATACATCACCGGACGGGCTCTCTCACCTGGCGAGGTGGAGCGGGCACATCGGCGGCGGCTCGCCGCGGCCGACGGAGCGCCCGGTCTCGGATTCTGGGCCGGCTTCGCGGACGATGAATTCGTCGGCTGGTGGATTCTGCAGCCGCCGAACGGCCCGGATCAGCCAAGGGTCGCTGGCGAGGCCGATCTCGGCTTCCGACTGCTGCGGCGGCACTGGCGCCGTAGCTACGCCAGCGAGGGCGCCCGAGAGCTGATCCGCTACGGCTTCGAAGAAGTTCGCCTCGATCGGATCTTCGCTCAGACCATGGCAGTAAACGCCGCGTCACGCGCCACGATGGCGGCTGTCGGTCTGACCTTCGCTCGCGCGTTCGTCTCCGGTGAGCCATATGACGATCTGGTCCCAGGCGCCAAGCAAGGCGAAGTCGAGTATGAGATCACAGGAACGACATGGCAGCGTCGCTCGGAGCGACACAGATCCAAACGACGGACGTAACTCGAGGCTGCGCGGTGCGCCCAGCCAGCGTGATCGTCCGCGAAGGGCATCTCGCCGCACGGCCACGGTTACCCTTGCGCGGAAACCGCGCGGCGGTGGACGGTCGCATGCGCTCGCGCGCCGCAACGCCGCCAGCGACAGCTCTGGCGACGATCAGTCGCGCCCGACGGTCCGGTCCGGCCCTTGCCTGACGACCGGATTCGTCTCTATGCGAGCGTCAGCTAGGACGACACGCGCTAATGGAAAGCGAGCGCGAGCTTGGCCGCCGGGTTTGTGCCGGTCTCAGGAAGAGCGCGCGAACAGTCGCAAAAAGAGAAGGAAGACGTTCAGAACGTCTAGGAATATGGCCGCTGCAAGCGGGATCGCCTCGTCAGTGCCGGCCCGGCGTAGGCGGTTGAAGTCAAGAACCGTGTAGAGCCCGAAGACGGCC
>DASYAP010000277.1:0-2054 GCA_036501265.1 Solirubrobacteraceae bacterium
GGTGGCGAACACCGCGTTGGCCTCCACGGGGCGAGTGATCGTCAATCCCTGGATACCCCCGATGAGCGCCGCCAGTCGTGCCGCCATCTGGTTGGCGTGATCGGCGAGCGAGCGCCAGAGCTCGTCGCTGAGCAGGGCTTCGAACTGGGCCGCCAGGAAGCGCATCTTCGACGCCAGCTGAAGTGACTGCTTGCGCAGATACTGGAAACCATCGGCGACGTCTGCGGTCGCGAACACGACCGCTTCGGCGCCGAGCAACCCGTTCTTCGTGCCTCCGAAGGAGAGCACGTCGACACCGAGAGCGGTGCTGACGCCCGCGAGCGTTTCGCCCAGCGCGGCGGCGGCGTTGCACAGCCGAGCCCCGTCCATGTGCAGCAAAAGGCCCTGTTGGTGCGACAGCTCGGCGATCGCGGCGATCTCCTCGGTCTCATAGACGCCGCCCAGCTCGGTGCTCTGTGAGATCGAGACGACCCTCGGCTGCACCGCGTGCTCGTCTCCTCGTCGGACGATCAGGCCGTCGATCTGCGCCGGATCGAGCTTGCCGTGCTCGCACTCTGCGGCCAGCAGCTTCACTGAAGCGATGCCCTCGGGCGCGCCCGCCTCATCGACATTCAGGTGTGCGCTTGCCGCGCAGATCGCCGCCTCCCAGGGCCGGCAGCACGCCCGGAGCGAGAGGACGTTGGCGGCCGTGCCGCCCCAGACGAGAAAGGGCCGTGAGCCGGAGCCGAACTGGTCTCGAAGCAGAGCCTCGGTCCGCTCCGTCCAGCGATCGTGTCCATACCCGAAAGCGTGGCCCGCGTTGGCTTTAGCGATCGCCTCGAGCACGGCGGGGTGCACGCCGGCCGCGTTGTCTGACGCGAACCCGCGCGCGGCCAAGCTCCTGCGCTCGGTACCGGAGGTCACGGGCCCGAGCTTACCCACGCTGTTCATGGGAACCCCTCACCTCCATCTTGAGAAAACGCTGATTTACGTCCGGTAGAAGACTGATATGTACCTCCTCGCCTGGCCCGCGCGGGAGCGCTGATTGCGAATCGCACTCGTGACGGAGGTCTTTCTGCCGGCCGTCGACGGCGTTGTGACCCGGCTGCGGCGGACACTGGAGGAACTCGACCAGTTCGACGACGAAGTACTGCTGGTGGCACCGGCCGGTGGCCCTCACTCGTATGGCGGAGCCGGGGTCGTGGGCGTTCCGGGCTTGCGGGTTCCGCTTTACCCCGATGGGAATGGTTACCCGGAGAAACGGGTCTCCCTCCCGGGCACACCGCTGCGCGCAGCTCTACGCGAGTTCGCACCCGATGTGATCCACGCCATCAATCCGTTTTTGCTGGCCGCCGGCGCTGTGCACTACGCCGCTCGCAACAACATCCCGGTGGTGGCGTCCTACCACGCGAACATCCCAGCTTACGGCCGCTACTAGGCCTTGCGGTATTTCGCAAGCCCAGACCCGCCCTGCACGCTACGGCGACGCAGACGGCTGCTGGGGCCTGCAGTTGTTGGCGTGTTACGCGACCATGTTGGCGCTCCGGTTGCCTGGTCATGCCAACCTCGCCGCGGCCGCGGCGGTGCTGTTGGCGGTCAACCTGACGGCGATCGTGCCGCTGACACCGGCGAACGTAGGCGTCTTCCAGGCCGCGTGCATCGCGGTCTTGCACCCCTTTGGCGTGGATGCCAGCCAGGCCCTCGCTTATGGATTGGTCCTCCAGGCGGTCGAGATCGTCGATGCCCTGCTCCTGGGTGGTCCCGCTCTGGTGCGCGAGGGGCTTCGCTGGGGCGAACTGCGCCATCGGGAGGACGACCGCGTGGTCCAATCGGCGAGATCGGTGGGCCCCGCGGCCTTGCGCGAGCGGCGCAACTGACTAGCCGACGTCACTGACGCGGCTCGCAAGCGACAATGCTGCGACCCAAATGGACCCAAGTCAGACCGTCCACCTGCCGGGGTTCCTGCACACGCTCGAACCCACCCTCAACCAGTACGGCTACCTGGCCGTGGCCGGTTTCGTGCTGCTCGAGGATTTCGGGGTCCCGGTTCCGGGCGAGACGATCCTCATTTTGGG
>DASYAP010000278.1:0-9165 GCA_036501265.1 Solirubrobacteraceae bacterium
CAGCTCGGCCCAGTTGGCTGTAAATCGGCTGTAAAAGCGCATCGGCGAAACCGCAAGTCACAGAGCCCCGACGGCGTCCGCAATGGGCGAGGCGCCCGACCCCTCGGCCCTCGTGCACCGACCGGACCAGCGCCAGGTGCCCGCATGCCTTGACTCCTCGTGGGGTGACGCCGCGTCCCGACGGCCGGCTATGCGCGGGGCCCCTACCCGCGGCGGGCGACGTGGCGGGCGGTAGTCTGAGGCGATGGGCGTGGCGACGTCATCGGTGACCGGTGACGCGGCTCCCCTGACGGGTCACCCGCCAGCGGGCTTCGCCCGTCCGGCGACGGGATGGTTCGTGCTCCTAGACGGCGGTATCGCCATCCTCATCCTGCTGGCCTCGAGCAGTCAGGTCTACGACGCCGTCCGCAAGCAGGTCCCCCTGCCGTCCCGGCCTGGGTTGCGGGCGATGCTCGCCGGTACCGCCGTCATACACGCACTCGAGGCGCGCCACGCAGCTCGCACCGCTCGGCGCCACGGGTTGCCACCGAGCCGTTGGGCGGCGCAGACCTGCGTCGTCGGTTTCCCGTCCCTCGTCCAGCTCCGGCGGCTGATCAAAACGTAGAAACGCCGACGCTGGCATGCGTCGACAGGCGTCCGATTTCGTGTTTGACAACGGCTCTATCCAACGCGACCCGCGACCCTCACCTTGGCAAGGTGATTACCCAGTGAAGCCGGCTCGTCTTCGGGTAGTGAGGCGGCCGAGTCGGTGATGACTGATGATCCGATCTGATGAAAGCGAGCGGTTACCGGATCGACGCCGGCCCCCTCGAGGACTACGCAGGTGTGAGGATGACGACAGGGATTTCACGCTCGGTGTGGAGCTGGTATACGTCGTATCGGCCGACGGCGCCCCGGTGAAAGAACCGCGCAAGCCCCCGGTTCTTGTCGTTGACTAGTTTCCAGAGGCGGTCCCGTTCGTCGCCTTCGGCCACTCGGGCTCGTGCTGGCAGGACGTCTCTGCCGACCTGGACCTTGATGGTGGGGGTGGCCTGCAGATTGAGGAACCAGGCGGGTTGCTGGGGTGCGCCTCCGTAGGATGCGACCACCACGAAGTCGTCGGCGTCCTTGGCGTAGACGAGCGCGTTGCAACGGGGCTCGCCTGTTTTGCGGCCCAGGGTGTGGAGCAGAAGTGTCGGCCGGCCCAGAGCATGACGCCCGATCGCCCCGCCGGTCTTCTGGTAGATCCGCTGGTGCAGCATCAGATACGGGCCTGTCACGTACGAACCAAGTGTGTGTCGCATCGGGATCAGTCTCTGGCAACAATTGTGCCCCCGTCTTGGTGTCCGCAGGGTAAATCTTCGTGTAATCTTTGTGCGTGGGGAACAAGTCTGGGCTCACGGAGGAGGATCTTGCGGCGGTTGCGGGGACGATCCCCGCCGCGGCGCAAGCGGCGGGCGAGATCCTCGTGGCCCAGATCCCTGCCTACGGGCCAGGTGTGTGCGGCCGCGCCGACATGGTGCGGGTCGAGGATGCGATCCGGTTGGCGTTGGAGGGATTCCTGGCGCTGGCGTCTCAGCCGGACGCCGACCCTGGGGCCCGTCCAGAGCCCGCGACCGTCGAGGCGGCCTATGAGTTCGGGCGGTATGAGGCCCGGCAGGACCGGGACATGAATGCCTTGTTGGCTGCCTATCGGGTGGGTGCCCGTGTCGCCTGGCGGCACATGGGTCAGGTGCTGGTCGAGCGAGGCGCGGAGGCCCCACAGGTCGCCCGCATCGCCGAGTTGGTGTTCGGCTACGTCGACCACCTGTCCGCCGCGAGCGTGGCCGGCCATGCGGACGAGATCGCAGCAACTACCCGAGCCCTGGAGCACCACCGCGCCGAGCTCGCCGTCGCGCTCCTGCAGGATACGATCCCCGAACGACTCACCGAACTCGCCGCGGCCGCCAAATGGAAGCCGCCCCCGGCCCTGGCCGCCGTCGTCGTCCCGGCCGCCCACGCCCGCCCCGCTCTCCAACACCTCGACCACGGCACCCTTGTCGTCTCCGGTGATCTCGCGCCCGGCCTCGCCGACGACCTGACGGTCCTCCTCGTCGCCAACGCCGACGACCGTGCTGGCCTCGTTGACTCACTCGGTGGCCACGGCGCCGTGCTCGGGCCGACCCGGACATGGACTTCGGCGTCGTCGTCATACGCCCGGGCGCTGCGGGCGCTCGGACTCCAGAGACGCACCCGCGACAAGGCGCCAGCCAACACCATCGGGGATGTCGACACAGTCGACACCGACGACTACCTGGCCGAGATCGTTGTAACAGCCGACAGGGAAGCTCTCGCCGATTTGCGCGCCAGAGCACTGGCCCCGCTCACCGGCCTGCGGCCCGCCGCGGCCGAGCGGATGGCAGAGACGCTCCGGTCGTGGATCCTCCACCAGGGCCGACGCGAAGTGGTCGCCGCAGACCTCAAGGTCCATCCGCAAACGGTGCGCTATCGAATGAGCCAGCTACGCGACCTCTTCGGCGACCGGCTGGCGTCGCCGCAGAGCGTGCTGGAACTGACCGTGGCTCTCACAGCGCGGCTACACGAGCAAGACATCTTGTTCGCGGCTGACAGGGCACAGCCGTAGAACTTGATCTTGGGTGGACAAAGATGGCTCCATCTTCCTCACGGACGATGACCTCATTCGCATCGCCCTTGACATCGGTGGCTGCCAAGAGATCGTTGGGACGGTCGAGCTACACTGCCCGGCTGCCACCGAACGCCGGCCAGGAGCCAATTATTGGGCGTCCTTGGAGGACTCCCGGGGTTATCGACCGCTTAGGTTCCGGGTCGGACGCGTCGTCTTCTCTCGCGCGAGGTAGCCACCGGTAGTTCTGGCAAATGGGAGGTATCACTAATTGGCTCGTGTGTACGGCACCGTACAAGCGCTATGTACGGTGCCGTACGCCATCTATGTACGGCACCGTACCGTGACTCTGTACTGATGAGATGACGTCACGCGGTGGCGATTTCGTCCCACAATTCTCCGCGATGAGTGAAATCTTTGTCGGAATGGCGCGAGAGATGGGGCCTATCGACCCTCGCGAGATCCCGGAGTGGACAAATACCGTTTCGCGCCGAGAGAAGGAGCGCGAGCGAGCGGTGGGCGACCAGGTTCCGAGACGGTCTGCCTACGGGCGGGGGGAGGGTTCTAGCAAGATGCCATCCAGGCGAGGATCATCGCACCGGCTTGTCGCGCTTGGAGCGATAGACGAGCACCGGACAGTGGGCGTGCGTGGCGCAGTGCATACCGACTGATCCGAGGAGGATATCCGTGAACTCCCCGTGGCCGCGGCTTCCCACGACTAGGAGGTCGGCGTCACGGGAGGCGTCGACCAGGGCGGGCCCGGGGTAACCCTCGATCGCCTGACCGGTGGTCCGGAGCATTCGGTGACGCTGCTGGATCGCGTGCAGTGAGTGGTCAAGAACGGTTTGCATCTCCGCGGCGGGGTCGTAGTCGTCGGTGATTCCTGCGGCGACGTAGGTGCTCGGCAAGTGCCAGGCCGCTACGACGACCAGAGCGGATCCGGTCAGGTCTGCTTGCCGTGCGGCCCACTCCAGTGCGGCGACCGAGGGGGGCGAGCCGTCTATGCCCGCAACGATCGTCGGCCTATCGGGTTCGCTTGTGCCCATCACTGAACCTCTGCCTTCTGCGTCTGGCCCGACGGACGGATGTGACGCATCGCTTTCTCCTCGTTACGGTGCGTGGCGGGCGGATGATTCGTCGGCGCCTCGGAGCCGATTGACTTTCGGAGACTGCGGTCGGCCAGCGTGAATAGGAACACAATGATGCTCGCGCCGATCATGATCGCGGCGATCGTATGGAGACCGTGATCCGAGACATGGTTGTGAAACACCACGCTCAGGATCGCGGCGGATCCAATCGAACCCATATAGCCGAAGGTACGCAGCAGGCCCGCTGCAGTGCCGATCGTGTGGGCGTCGACTTGGGTGTAGAGCGCGGTTTGGTTGCCCGGCGCGAACGTCCCCACCGTGACGCCGAAGACCAGTGTGACCGCGACGATTCCGATGACCGGCGTGCTCGTCCCGAGGAGCAGCACCCCAATCGCTCCAACGATGGACGATAGGGCGGCGGCGACCAGCGGGCCGCGCACGAGGTTCCGCTGCGAGATCGGCCGTGTCAGCACCGCGGAAAGAGCGGCCATCGGCAGAATCAGTAGGCCGGCGTCCTGAGCGGAAAAGCCGCGGACCGCTTCGAGCCACTGCGAGACGCCGTAAAGCACCGTGTAGACGCATAGCGACGTGAGTGCGAACCGTAGGTAGGTGCGGCTGAGCGCCAAATTGCTGGCGAGGAGTCGCACGTCGAAGAACGCCGGCCTGGCATGCAGCTCCCAGAAAACGAGGGCGATCCCGAGCCCAGCGGCCAGCGCGAGCGCGAGCCAGTAGAGATGCGGCAGTCCGTCCAGGAACACCAGCAGGGCGGCGATCGCTCCACCAAACAGTGCGATGCCCGTGAGGTCGATACGTCTTGCGACCTCGCGCGCCCTCAGGGAGGCGGGGAGGGCCGGATCGCGAGGAAGCCAAGCGGCGCCGAGCACGAGGGCAACGACCGTCACTGGCACGTTCGCGAAGAACACCGAGCGCCAGCCGAAGGCGTTGACCAGGACCCCTCCTAAGGGGAGGCCCAGGGCCACCGCAGACGTGGCGGCGATCTGCAGTCCGCCCAAAACGCCGCCAGGCGGCGTGCCCATCCCGACGCTCCCGGCTCGCCGCCGAATCATCAACATCGCCGACGGATAGCCACCGGACGTACCGGTGCCGATCAGGACGCGGGCGACCACCAGGATCGTAAGGCTGTGCGCGAATCCGCCGACCAGGCCGCCGGCGAGCACGAGTGTGATCCCAGCCAGGAACACTCGGCGAGGGCCGAACTCCTCAGCCAGCTTTCCGAAGGTCGGCTGGGCGATCGCGCTCGCCAAGTACAACACAGACACCAACACCACGGTCTGACCGACCGATACGCGCACCCCACGCGCGATGGGGACGAGCGCCGTCGCGATCAGGGAGCTATTGATTGGATTGAGCGCCGACCCGAGGAACATCGGGGTCGTGAAGCGCCACGAAAACGGCTGCCCGCGCTCGTCCGGCCGGCCGAGCATGCGTCGTAGACGGCTGCCCAGCTGCGTCATGCCGACCGCTCATCTGTGCCGGAGAGGAGGCCGTCGAGCTGCGCGACCGTGATCACGTGCGCTTGACGAGGGAAGACTCGTTCGGTGAGGAAGCCGTGCACGCCTGGCTCCGGGTCGGCGGTGGCGTCAGCGAGCACGAACACCTGGTAGTCGCGATCGGCGGCATCGCGAACCGTCGACAGCACGACGCCACTGGTGCTGACGCCGGCCAGAATCAGGGATGTGATCGCGCGGTCCCGTAGCCGCTCGGCCAGATCCGTGGTCGAAAACGCCCCGAATCGGGTCTTCCGCACGATGATGTCGCCGGGCTCGGGCGCCACCCGCTCGTGGATCGCGGTCGCCGGCGAGTCGTTGTGCAACACTTCCCGCGCCGTCGTCAAGGCCGGCGCAAACGCGCTGTGCTCCGGCACCGCCTCGTAGTCAGCGTCGTCGAACGCAACCCGGACGTACCCCACCTGTCCCCGATGGTTCCGAACGATCGCGATCGCCTCGGCAACGCGTGAGAGCAGCTCCTCCGCGTCGCTCAGCGAGCCGAGGACAACGGGCTGGTAATCCATCACCAAAAGCGCGGTTCGCTCAGGGTCGATGCTTCGCCGTGAATCGGTCATGGTGCCTCCAATGTCGTCGTTGATCGGTTTCGGCCCTCGGGACCGCCCCCCGGTGCGTCTCCTGCGGTCACTGCATCTCCGTGTCGGGCCGTAGATCGACGTCGGCGATGCGCTGCAAGATCTCGATCGTCGTCTCGAGCGCCGCGCGCTCGTCGGGTTTGACGGCCGCCGCTATCGCCCGGTTGAGCCACGCCTCCCGCGACGCCTTGATGCCCGCCACGAGGGCTTGACCCGATTTGGTCGAGCCGACGAGGCTCTTGCGGCCGTCTCCCGGGTCGCGGGACTTCGTGACCAGCCCACGGTTCTCCAGAGTGGCCAGGCTCTGGGCGATCGCCTGCTGGGTGACGTGCTCGGCTGCGGCCAACGCTGCCGCGGTGGTCGGCCCCTCGTCGATGATCCGCGACAGCACCGTCAGCTGCGAGATCGGAATACCGGTTGAACGTTGTCCCGACTCGTTCCGGATGCGCGAGCGCAGTCGCGTCACCGCCATCGCCAACCGCATTGCGTCACTGGGGGTCTTGGTCTCAGGGGATCTTTTGCTCACCCCGTCAACCGTAGCAGATCCTAAAGTAACTTGTGCAAGTTTCCTGTTGACTGGGAGTTCTCGTTTCCCACCCACGGCGACCGGGATTCGAACCCCGTTCTCCCGGTTGAGGGCCCGGTGTCGTGGCCTCTGGACCAACCGCGGCATATACGGGAGCGGGGCGACTCGAACGCCCAAAGGCTTGCACCGCTACCTGTTTCCGGACAGGCTCCTCATCCGGCCGAATCACTCCCAGGCTTGGCATACAGAGCCCTCGGTGGGTTCGCACCCTCGGCCTGTCCCTACCAAGGACGCGCTCTGGCTCGCTGAGCTACAAGGGCAGGTGTCTCGCCGGCACGACTCGAACGTGCGATCGCCGCCTTACGCTCCCGCGAAGGATCTACGGGTCACCCGGCTGGGCCGGAGCTCATGATCAGCATCACCTCGCGAAGGACTGGTGACGGTCATCTGCCGTCTTCGCTCACCATCGCGGACCTGCGCGGCGGTGGCCGCATCCACAAGCTCCTCTCCGCCCGGTGTTCCCGAGGCATCCTCCCGCTAAAAGGTCACGGGGTGATCCCCCCAAAGAGCACGCTCCTAGGCCTCCTTCTGCAGGCGCGAGGTGAGGACAATGTCAACGATGTCGGGGACGGTGTCGAGACGAGCCCAGTCCCGCTGCAGCTCGCACGCCAACGACACCCAGCTGACGGGCTGGCCTCCGGCCTGCAGGATCCGCTCGAGACCGGCCCGGTGGGCCTCGGGGGAAGTCCCCCCCACGGCATCGACTACCGGGAACACCTCGTAGCCGTCCCGCATGGCGTCGAGCGAGGGGAAGGCGAGGCAGATCTCGGTCCACAGCGCCGTCATGATCAGCTTCTTGCGTCCCGTGGCCTCGACCGCCCGGCGGAACTCGACGTCCTCCCAGGCGTTGAGCTGCGTTCGGTCGATCTCCACGCTGTCGGCGAGTACCTCCTTGAGCTCGGGAACGGTGTGTCCTTGACCGTTCTGAAATACTTGGCCGTCGCCGTCGCCGCCGCGTCCGTCCCCGCTCGCCGGCGCCACCCGTGGTCGGCGCTCTGGATGGCGGTGATAGCAGAAGCGGTGCTCATAGGCCTCGGACTGCGCCTTCCCGTGCTGTTGGCCGCTGGCTTCACCATGTACTCTCTCGCCGCCCCCTCGAGCACTGCGCTGTCCAACTGGACGGTCGTCGGGGCTCTTGCCCCGATGGTGATCGCCGGAGGGGTGGCCTGGGGCGGCACACCCCTCCAAACGGTTGCCCTGGCCGTGCTCTTAGCCTGCGGATCGATCGCGGTGGGTTGGCTGGCAGGTGAGAACGCAAGCGCCCGGCGGCGCCACGCGCTCGACCTGGCTGAGCGGGCCGCCGAGCGTGAACGAGAGCGCGCCCGCCGCACGCTGATCGAAGAACGAACGCGCATCGCCCGCGAGTTGCATGATGTGGTGGCACATGCGATGAGCGTGATCTCCGTGCGCTCTGGGGTCGCCCGCCGAATCAGCGCCGCCCAGCCAGAGCAGGCGAGTGAAGCGCTCAGCATCATCGAGACGATCAGCCGGCGTAGCCTCGCCGAGCTTCGCAGGCTCGTGACCGTGCTGCGCCAAGCCGGGGACCCTACGGTCGAGGATCTGAGCCCGGCGCCGCGACTGTCCGATCTCCCACAGCTTGTGAGCGAGATCGCCGCCGCTGGCGTCCTAGTCGATGTCTGGATTGAAGGAGAGGCGCGGTCTCTTCCCCCAACCGAAGACCTCTCCGCCTATCGGATCGCCCAGGAGGCCCTGACCAACGTCGTGCGACACTCGGGAGCCGACAACGCAACCCTGTCGGTCCGCTACCGGAACGGCTCGGTCGAGATCGAGTGCGTCAATCCCAGCGACCGCCGCCAATCGGTTCCCATGGCACACGCGAACGGTGGTCACGGAATAGTCGGCATGCGCGAACGCATCGCTCTTTACGGCGGCGATTTCAGCGCACGTCCCACGGATGAGGGCTTCACGGTGCTCGCTCGGCTTCCAATCACCCGGGATACCAGGTGAGCATCGGTGTCGTCATCGCCGACGATCAGGCCTTGCTGAGAAGCAGCTTCCGCCTCCTGATCGAAGCCGAGCCCGACATGGCGGTCCTCGGCGAGGCGTCCGACGGGGCCGAGGCTGTCTCGCTTTCGCACGAGGTCCGTCCTGACCTCGTCCTCATGGATGTCCGAATGCCAGGGCTCGACGGGATCGAGGCGACCCGCCGCATTGCCAGCGAGTCCAGCACCGCTGCTGTGAAGGTGCTGATCCTCACGACCTTCGACCTGGACGAGTACGTCTATGGTGCGCTACAGGCCGGCGCGAGCGGCTTCGTGCTCAAGGAGATCTCCCCCGAGGACCTACTCAGCGCGATCCGGGTCGTCGCCGCCGGCGAGGCGCTCTTGGCGCCACGAGTCACCCGCCGGCTCATCGCGGAGTTTGCCCAGCGACGCCACGTACCGACCCCGACTGCCTCGCCCGAACTAGATGCCCTCACCGAGCGGGAGAAGGAGGTGCTTGGTCATGTGGCTAGGGGTCTGTCCAACGCGGAGACCGCGGAAATGCTTCACATCAGCCCCGGTACCGCAAAGACGCATGTCAGCAGATTGCTCGCCAAGCTCGGAGCGCGAGACCGTGCCCAATTGGTGGTTCTCGCGTACGAGTCCGGGATGGCCCTTCCCGGACAGCGGCGAACCCCGATGGCAGCGAACAGCAAGCGAAGCCGTCCTTGAACCCGGGATGTCTTCAAGAAGACCACAGCCGAGGTCTTGCACAGGATCTGGATTGCAATCATGTACGACCCATTAAACCGCGCTGCTCTCGGCATCGTCGGAGAGGTTTGCAT
>DASYAP010000279.1:0-3538 GCA_036501265.1 Solirubrobacteraceae bacterium
ACTGTGATGGAACCGGCGTGCGCATCCGCCAGTTTCCATCCGGATTGCGGTGGATTGCCAGAATCATCCCGCACAGCCGCAAGTTCAAGCGATGCCCGGCGTGTCTCGGGAGCGGGCGCGTGCAGTTGCCGTAGGTTCCGCCATCCGCCAACGACTGGCATGATTTCCCACCTGTAAACGTGGTACGGTCGCGCAGCACGACGACCCCACAAGGAGCGCTCACGGGCCCCCTGCCACATTGGCCCTGACGTCCGTGGCCACCCGTGAGCGCTCGCTTCTCAGCGGCTAGGCCATGCAGCTGGGATGCGGCGGCGCCCCGCACCCGGGCGCGCCGCCTCATCCGCCACCACGACCTCTGGAATCTTTGGCACGGCACACGCCGGTGGAGGGCAACGCGGGAGGCGCGCGCCACCCACACGGGTCTGGAGCCACACCCCATCCCCTTGGGCGCGCGACGGTCGAGGAGGGTGTCCGAGTTTCTGTGTAGGCGGTTCACTCGGGTAGGCGGTCGCCGAAGTGGATCTTGAACGCGAGCAGCGCTGTTGTCCAGTTTCGCGTTCGCGTCCACGCCGGGACGGCGTTGGTGATCGCGAGGTAGATGAGTTTTCGGGCGGCCTCCTCGTTTGGGAAGTGTCCTTTGGTCTTGATCGCTTTCCGGAGTTGACGGTTGAGGGCTTCGATCGCGTTCGTGGTGTAGATCACTCGGCGCAGCTCCGGGGGGAATGCCAGGAACGGGGTCACGTACTCCCAGGCATTTAGCCACGCCTGGGTGATCACGGGGAATCGCTTGCCCCACTTCTCGTCGAAGGCTTCGAGAGCGTGCTGGGCGGCGTCGGCGTCAAGCGCGGTGTAGATCGGCCTGAGGTCGTGGGCGACCTGCTCGCGCTCCCGTCGGGGGACGTAGCGGAGGCTGTGCCGGATCAGGTGCACGATGCACGTTTGCACCACGGTCTTGGGGAAGATCGCCTCGATAGCCTCGGGGAATCCCTTCAGCCCGTCGACGCAGCAGATGAGGATGTCCTGCACACCGCGCTGCTTCAGGTCACTCAGCACCTGCATCCAGAACTTGGCGCCCTCGGCCTCCTGGAACCACATCCCGAGCACGTCCCGCTCGCCGTCGATGGTGACACCAAGCGCGAGGTAGCAGGCGCGCCGCTGCACGGTCCCGCCTTCGCGGACCTTCAGCACCAGCGCGTCGAGGAAGATCACCGGGTAGACGTCCTCCAAGGGCCGCTGCTGCCACTCCCAGACGTCGTCCATGACCGCGTCAGTGACGCGGCTGATCAGGTCGCGGCCGACCGCAACGCCGTAGATCTCGGCCAGGTGCGCCTCGATGTCGCGCATCGACAGTCCCCGCGAGTAGAGCGCGAGGATCTTGTCGTCGAACCCCGCGAAGCGCCGCTGCCCCTTGCGCACAATCTGCGGCTCGAACGTGCCCTTGCGGTCGCGCGGCGTGCGGATCGCAACCGGCCCATGCTCGGTCGCAAGCATCTTCGGCATCGAGCCGTTGCGGGTGTTACCGGCCCCGCCGGGCGGCTCCTGATGTGGCTCGTAGCCGACATGCTCGGTCAACTCGGCCGATAGTGCCCGCTCCACCAGCCGCTTCGTCAGCAAAGCCAGCACCCCACCCGGCCCGACGATCTCCTCCTCCGTGCGAGCGCCGGCCAGCAACTCGTCGATCACCTCGTCGCTAAGCCGATCACGGACCTCTGGCGAGAGCTCCGTCGGCGGCAGCCCCGGCGGGCCAGCAGCGCCAGCGGGTCGCTGCGCTCGCCCTCCGGGCTCGCTCCCCGACCCGCTGGCGGTATCCGCTTCGACGGTCGGCTCGATCGGCTTGCATTCGGTCTCGGTATTCGTAGACATGACACTCCTTTCATCGTCATGCCTACACAGAGGATCGGACAGACCCAACGGATCGACGGTTACGCCACCGCATGCGTAGGCGAGAATGGGGTCGGTGGAGAAGGATGTGACCGGACCCCGTTTTCTGGTCCAGCTGTTATGAGGGTGCTGGTTGGGTTTCCGTCCTCCAACGTCGAGCGTACTCCGCGGGCGTTTGGTAGTCGAGCGATTGGTGGGGGCGGTAGTGGTTGTACTCGAGCCGCCAGTCTTCGACGAGCAGTTGGGCTTCGTGGAGGGTGTTGAAGGATTCCATGTCGAGGAGTTCGCGTCTGAGGTGGCCGTTGAATGATTCGGCGTAGGGATTCTGCCATGGCGCGCCGGGCTCGATGTAGGCGGTGGTCGTGGCGTTGAAGCGGCACCAGTCCTGGAGGGCTTGGGAGACGAGTTCGGGCCCGTTGTCGCAGCGGATGAAGCGGGGAGCGTGGCCGCGCAGCCAGGCGACTTGCTCGAGCGCCTGGACGGTCTGGTCGGCGCCGAGTCGGCGTGCGGTTGGGGGTGGCGAGCGCTTCTCTGGTGTGCTCGTCGGTGATGGTCGGGATCCGCACCGGCCGGCCGTCGTGGGTCTGGTCTTGGAGTGACCGGCCCCCGGTGGTTGGTCCAGTTGCCGTGTTAGTGCCGGCTGGTTGTTACCTCTGTCTGTAGTTTCTCCATGTACTACTTGCGGTACTGATTGGGAGAGGTGCCTCCGAGCGCGCCGTGGGGTCGCTGGTGATTGGATTTCGATCTGCCAATTGGTGATCACGACGCGGGCCTCGAGCAGGGTGTTGAGGTCTTCGGCGTCCAGGACGTGGCGGCGAAGGAGCCCGTTGAGGCGCTCGACGATGCCGTTCTGGTTGGGTCGGCCTTTGGCGATGAAGGCGCACTCGACGCCTTCATCGCCGAGCCAGGCGGTGAGGTGGCTGGCGATGAACTCGCGACCGTTGTCGCTGCGGATGATCTTTGGCTTTCGCCGCTTCTGGGTGAAGAGGCTGGCCAGCACCTGCACGACGCGGCGCGAGCCGATCGAGCGCTCGACCATGCACGAGACGAGCTCGCGCGTGTACTCATCGACGATGTTGAGAACCCCGAAACGAGCGGCCGTCGCTGGTCTGCCCGCTCATGAAGTCGTACGCCCAGATGTGATCGGGGTGCACCGCCCTGCGCTTCCACATCGCGTTCTCGGCGACACCTTCAGCATGCTTGCCTGACGCTTGCCGTTCCGGTTGTTTGAGCCCTTCCTGGCGCCACAGCCGCCACACCCGCTCGTGGTTGACCCGCCACCCCTCGAAGCGCAGCCGCCGACAGATCGTCTTGTAGCCCTCCTGCGGATGCTCCCCCGACAGCTCGTGCAGCCGTGCGACCAGGCGCCGTTCGAAGCCACCCGAGCCCGGCCGGTGACGGTTGGTCGACCGGTGCTGGTCGACCAGCTGGCACGCCCGCCGCTCCGACACGCGATGCCGTCGACCCAAGAACGAGACGGCCGCTCGCCGGCGCGACGGGCTCACCAGTTTCCCCGCTGCAGATCCTTCAACATCTGGATGTCCAACGCCTGATTGGCGACGATCTTCTTCAACTGCGCGTTCTCCTGCTCGAGCATCTTCAAACGCGCCGCCTCCGCCTCGCTCATCGCCCCAAACTTCAACCGCCACCGATAGAA
>DASYAP010000280.1:0-8971 GCA_036501265.1 Solirubrobacteraceae bacterium
CGCGATTGCTTGAGGGAGCTGTTTTACGCGTGAGTTCTGGAGGAACATACGTGTCGGGGATTGCTGTGGGCCCGCACGGGCCTGTAGCTAGATGCATCGGCATCGCCGACGCATCTCTCTCTCTCTCTCTCTCTCTGGACCCCTCGGCGGCTAGCAGCTAAGCCGGCGCCCCGCGCGAGCGCGGCGCCCTTTGGCCGTGAGTGTGGGTCTGGATCTAGACCTGCGCGCTGCGGTGCGCAAGTAACCGCGCTCCATGCGCTCGAGATGGGTGACGCGCGACGCGTGCCCATGGAGTCGCGATGCAACGCGGCTCATTCACCTGTGTCATTCGATGGGGCCGTCGCTGCGGGCGCTCCCGAGGAGGGTCTGCTCTGATGAGGTGCAATTTCGCGCGCTCGCGTGTGAGCGCGGTGTCGCTGGCGGCCATAGCGATCGGCCTGCTCACGGTGCTGCTGGGCACGCCACCGGTGGCCCAGGCCAGCAGCAGTTGCCCCAACGAACTGTTTCGCACCGGTCCCGGGTCCAACCTGCCGGATTGTCGTGCTTACGAGATGGTCTCTCCGCCTGAAAAGAACGGTGGTGAGGTCGACAATAGTCCGACGCTCGAAGGCACCCCGCCGAACCCCGAGCAGGCAGCGACCAATGGCGAAGCGGTCACCTACGGGTCTACTACCACCTTCACCGAAGCCAACCCCGAAAGCGCGCCCGTGACCAGCCAGTACATTTCGCGCCGCACCGCCGACGGTTGGCGCACCGAAGCGATCACGCCTCCGCAGAAAGAGCCCGGCGCGGTCCTCAACCGCGGAGACAGCGCGGTCGACTTCAGCCTCTTTCAGGGGTTCACGGAAGACCTTTCGCACGCCTTCATGCAGGCCTATGAACCGTATCCGGTCGCGGGCGCGCCGGAAAAATATTACGCGCCGTTCGTGCGCGACAACCTGAACGGCAGTTACACGCTGCTCTCGACCGCCAAGCCGCCGGTTCAGGTCCCGGGGATCTCCGATTACTTCGAGGGACTGCGCATGGAATATGCGGGAATGTCCGTCGACGGCAGCCACGTCGTGTTCTCGGCCAACGACGCACTTACGCCTGAAGCGATTCCCGGCGAATTCAACCTCTACGAGTCGAGTAACGGCAAGCTCGAACTGGTCAGCGTGCTCCCCGACGGCGAACCCGTCGCCGAAGCGACGTTCGGGCGCGCGGAATACGACCAGGGCGGTCTCGGCGAAGGCTATGACCACGTGATCTCGCCCGACGGCTCACGCGTGTTCTTCACGGCACGCGGCGAAACAACGCGTACGAAACAGATCTACATGCGTGAACTCGGTTCCGCCGGCGCGCGCACCGTGCGCATCTCGGCCTCGCAGAAGACCAACGGCTCCGGTGCTGGGGGTATCGATCCGAACGGGCCGCAGCCAGCGGTCTACCGCCAGGCGAGTCCCGATGGCAACGCGGTCTTCTTCACCAGCTGCGAGCAGCTCACAAACGACTCCACCGCCGGGCAGTCCGGCTACGGCCAATGCGCCGAAGGAAGATCGTCTGAAAGCGAAGACTTGTATCGGTATGAATCCGCGACGGGAGCGCTCACGGATCTGACGGTGGACCCACACGCGGGTGAAGACGCGAGCGTGATCAGCGTGCTGGGGACCAGCGGCGACGGCTCGTCGGTCTACTTCGTCGCTCGTGGGGCGCTCGCGGCCGGCGCCAAAGCCGGTTTTGAAATCGTCAATGTCTACCTCTGGCATGACGGCGCGATCAGCCTCATCGCAACGCTTCACGAAGGCGACTACGAGAGCGGCAGCTTCTCCGGCATCTTGTTCGGGGACAGCCAGGACATCGACGAGGACAACGTCGAGGTGTCGCCCAACGGACGCTATCTGGCGTTCGAGTCCAGCGCGCCGCTGACCGGCTACGACACCACACCGGCTTCTCCCGAAGAATGCTTGGGACCCATTCGGGAATGGCGCAACTCAATCTATGCAGACAACTCCGGCCGCTGCGTCGAGATGTATGAGTACGACGCCGAAAGCGGCAGATTGACCTGCGCCTCGTGCGACCCGCGTGACGTGCCGCCCGACGGCGACTCGGTCGCGCCGATGGCCGAGCACACGCTGGCGCAGTACGACGGCTGGCAGTCCACGACCGTCCAGCAGCACTACGTGCTCGACAACGGCCGGCTGTTCTTCGACAGCAACGACACGCTGCTGCCGCAGGCCTCCAACGGCCGGCTGAACGTGTTCGAGTACGAGCCCCAAGGGGCCGGCGGCTGTCAGCGCGTGGGGGGGTGCATCGGGTTGATCTCCAGCGGGACCAGCAGCGATGACTCCTACTTCGTCGATTCCAGTTCAAGCGGCGACGATGTCTTTTTCCTGACGCGTCAGCAGTTGGTGGCCCAAGACGGTGACGAAGCTGTGGACGTCTACGACGCGCGCGTCGCCGGCGGGTTCGTCGCGGTGACGCCGCCGCCGTGCGGCGGGGAAGCGTGTCGGCCGCCGATCGCGTCAGCGCCGGCGATCTACGGTGCGCCGCCGAGCGCCACATTCGTCGGGCCGGGAAACCCGCAGCCGGCCGCGTCGAGCGCGCAGCCCACGACGAAGAAGAAGTCGAAGGCGAAGAAGAAGTCGAAGGCTAAGCACACGAAGGCCAAGTCCAAGCGCCGGGCGAGGCAGAAACCCAACGAGCGCCACATGCGCGCTTCCAAGTCGACCCGAGGGAGGCGTCGATGAGCGAGATCGTCATCCAGGCCGGTAGGTCTCCGTACCGAAGGCGGAGCGTCCTCGCTGCATGCGCCTTGCTCGCGGCTGTGCTCGCGGCGGTCCTCGCGGTTCCGGCGCAGGCGGCGGAATTCGGCTTCACCTCGCAAGGCTTTCTCGCGGCGGCGACCAACCGCGATGGGACGCCCGACACACAGGCCGGCTCGCATCCCTACAACTTCTCCACGCAGATCGAAGTGAACACTGAACAGGTCGAAGAAGTCCTGCAGGTCTTTGGAGAAAAAACGATGATGTCGCTGCCCGCCGGTGGCGACGTCAAGGACATCGAAGTCAACCTGCCGCCGGGATTCGTCGGCGACCCGGGCGCCACACCGCAGTGTCCGCTGCAGCAGTTCCGTGAAAAGACCGGCTTCTTCGGCCTGATCGGCAATCGATGCCCCTCCGACAGCCAGATCGGGATGACCGACCTGAAGTTCACCGCCGATCAATCCGGCGACCTGGAAGCCTCGACGTTCACGCCGGTCTACAATGTTGTGCCGCCGAAGGGCGCGCCGGCGGAGTTCGGATTCACAGTGCTGAGCGTCCCGGTGGTGCTGGTGCCGCACGTGCGCACCGGTGGCGACGACGGGGTGAGCGTGAGCTTCACGAGTCTGCCGCAGGGGCTTTCGATGCTCCGCGGCAAGGTCACGCTGTGGGGCAACCCCAGCGATTCCGGGCACGACCCCGAACGCGAACCGTGCTGGAACGGGGGTGAAGAATACGGTGGCACCGGGTACTACGAAGGAGTTCCCCAGATAACCGGCAAGCACGCCGAAGAACGCTGCAGCTTCACCGCGCCCGCACGTCCGTTCCTGAGCATGCCGACGTCCTGTGACGGGGCGCTGAAGTTGACGGCGACGATCGATTCCTGGAGCGCGCCAGGCGCGTTCAAGGAAGGCGAAACCTCGCTGCCCGGGATGACCGGCTGCGACAAGCTCGACTTCGCACCGCGGGTCGTCGCCCAGCCCGAACCCGCGCAGGCCGACTCGCCGAGCGGGCTCAGCGTGGAAATCCAGGTGCCGCAGACCTACGACAACGCCGTCGGGCTCGCCGAGTCGAACTTGAAGGACACGACGGTGACATTGCCCGCGGGCGTGTCCGTGAACCCGGCGGCCGCCGACGGTCTGGTTGCGTGCAGCGAAGAACAGTTCGGGTTGCACACGACCGCCGAAGTCGCTTGTCCGGACGCCTCAAAGCTGGGGCAGGTCGAAGTTCGCACGCCGTTGCTGGAACATCCGCTGACGGGTGGGGTGTTCCTCGCGCAGCAGGGGAACCTGCCCGGGAACGGGAGCAACCCGTTCGGTTCGCTGCTGGCTCTGTATCTCCAGCTGCACGATCCCTACTCCGGCGTGTTGGTGAAGCTCGCCGGGGAAGTAAAACCGGACCCCGCGACCGGGCAGCTCGTGACGACGTTCCTGAACAACCCGCAGGTGCCGTTCGACAGCTTGAAGTTGAGCTTCTTCGGCGGCCCGCGCGCGGCGCTCGTGAACCCGCCGCAGTGCGGGACGTACACGACCGAGACCGAGATGACACCGTGGTCCGGTGGCGCTTCGGCCACCCCTTCGTGGAGCTTTGCGATCACTTCCGGCGCGGGCGGCGCGCCGTGCGGTGCAAGCGAGCCGTTCAACCCAGGGCTCGTGTCCGGCACGACGAGTAACCAGGCCGGCGGGTTCACGCCGTTCAGCCTCACGTTCGACCGCTCCGACGGCGAACAGAACATGTCGCGGATCCAAGTCACCACTCCACCGGGACTTCTGGGCTCGCTCGCGGGGGTCACGCTCTGCGGGGAACCACAGGCCAGCCAAGGCACGTGCGGCTCCGGAAGCCTGATCGGGCACGTCACGGTTGGCGTCGGTGCGGGCAGCAACCCGTTCTACGTCACCGGTGAGGTGTATCTGACCGCCTCCTACAACGGCGCTCCCTACGGGATCTCATTTGTGGTGCCGGCGGTCGCCGGGCCGTTGAACCTGGGGACCGTTGTAGTGAGGGCCGCCGTAAACGTCGATCCGCACACGGCTGCGTTGACCGTAACGAGCGAACCGCTGCCGCAGATCCTGCAGGGCGTGCCGCTGCACATCCGTGCCGTGAACGTCACGCTCGATCGCGAACGGTTCATCTTCAACCCGACCAACTGCAACCCACTGATGATCCAGGCGCACATGACCGGTGCGCTGGGGGCGAGCTCGGCGGTGAGCACGCACTTCCAGGCGACCAACTGCGCCGCGCTCTCCTTCCACCCCAAGTTCTCGGTGAGCACCTCCGGGAAGACCTCGCGCGCCAACGGTGCGAGCTTGGATGCGAGGCTCGTGGAGTCCGGGGCCGGCGGCCAGCCGGTCCTCGCGACGAACGGCGGGCAGGCCAACATCGCGCGGGTCAAGGTCGAACTGCCCAAGGCACTGCCCTCCAGGTTGACAACCCTGCAGAAGGCCTGCACGGCGCAGGTCTTCGAAGCCAACCCGGCGAGCTGCCCCGCGGCATCGCGCGTGGGGTACGCGAAAGCGACGACGCCGCTGCTGCCGGTGGAATTGACCGGGCCGGCGTTTTTCGTCTCGCACGGCGGGGAAGCATTCCCGAGCCTGATCGTCGTGCTACAGGGCTACGGCGTCAGGGTCGACCTCGTCGGTGCGACGTTCATCAGCAAACAGGGGATCACCAGCTCCACGTTCGCTGCCGTGCCCGACGTGCCGGTGACGAGCTTTGAGCTCTATCTCCCGCAGGGGCCCTATTCGGCGCTGGCGGCTAACGGGAACCTCTGCCAGAAAGAATTGAAGATGCCCACCGAACTGCTTGCCCAGAACGGCACGGTGATCCGCCAGAGCACGCCGATCGGCGTGACCGGCTGCAAGAAGGCCAAGGCCAAGCAGGCCCGCAAGGCCGGGCGGGGGACCAGGGAGCGCGTGCAGAGTGCGGCGGCGGGCTCAGGGCGGCGATCTCGAGGCGGGTCCGCCGGCGTTGCCGGCGTGGCGCGCCGTGACGGAAGGAGCAGGTGATGAGAGCTCATCGAAGCTTGTGTCGGATCGTCGGACTCGCGGTGACGCTCGCATGTGTGAGTGCCGCGCCGGCGGGGGCGTTCGAAGCGCATAACTTCTTGGAACCGTCGTTCGGATCCTTGGTCGAACCGGGGTCGATGGCGGTCGACCCGACGAACGAAAACGTGCTCGCCACCGAAGGCAGCTCGAAAAACGTCGATGTCTTCGGACGCGAAGGGGGGGAACCGGCCGGCGGTGTGACGCGGGCCAGCTTCAATGGCGAAGGCACCCCGGCCGGTGCATTTGAAATCTATTTTTTGGGCCTCGCGGTCAATGGCGCCGGCACCGTCGCGGTCAGCGACGGGAGCAACAAGATCTACGAGTACGGCCTCGGCAGCTCTGGAGAATACGAATATCTGTGTGAGATCCTCTACTACGCCCCGACCCACCGCTGCCTGCCCGACGGCGGCAAACCGAGCGAAAGCACCGAATCTGAATTGCACTTCCAAGGCGGCGAGGCCTACGACGCCGCCGGCGACCTCTACGACTGTGCGTTCAGCTATGCAGGGGGCGAACGGCAGCTGATAATCGAGTTCGGGCCATCCGGAGAAGGATTGCGGGTGCTTGAACTGCCAGCGGAATCCGCCTGCGAGCAGCTCGCGGTCGCCGGGGATGGGACCATCTACGTGCGGATCTTCGACCGGACGATCCAGAAGGCCGAGGTCCTGGCGCTCGGGCGCAGCTCGTCGACGGGGACGGTTGAAAGCGAAAGGGTGGTTCCGGGCACGGTCGAAGCGACTGGGATCGCGTTCGATCGCGCCACCGACCATTTGTTCGTCGATTTCGGCTCCTCCGGGGAGGCGCTGAACACCTCCGATGAAGTCGTCTCGCGTTTCGGCGGCGGCGTCATCACCAAGGGTGGCGCGATCGCCGTCAACGAAGCCAGCGGCGAAGTCTACGTCGCCAACCGCATCACTCACACGATCGACAGGTTCGGCGCGGGAGTCCAAGCGTTCCTGCCGACCGTCGACTCCCCACCGCCGGCCGTCACGGCCCTCACCCGCACGAGCGCCGAGCTGTCGGGCACGGTGAACACCGGGGACGCCACTACGACCTACCAACTGCAGTACGTCGCCGCTGGCGAATACCAGCCTGGTGCCTCGAATCCCTACGCGGGTGGAGGCAGCACGACCCCGGTGAAGCTGGCGGCAGGCACCTCCGCCGACAGCGTGGGACCGCTCGCGTTCACCGGGCTTTTGGCCGGCACCACCTACCACTACCGGCTGCTCGCCACCAACGAACTGGGCACGACCTATGGTCCAGATCACACATTCACGACCGCCGCCGCGACGCCGCCCGTAGTGAGCACGGGCGCGGCGCTCGAAGTGACCTCGACGGGTGTCGTGTTGACCGGTTCGGTCGGTACCGAAGAACTGCAGACCAGCTATGAGTTCGAAGTCGGCACCGACACGAGCTACGGCGGCGCGAAGTTGTTCGGGAACGCGGGCGCCAGTGGGACCGAAGCGGTCTCGGCGAGCCTGCAGTACCTGATCCCGGGCACGACCTACCACTACCGGCTGATCGCGACCAACGAGGACGGTGCGACAGACGGTCAGGACATGACGTTCACGACGCCCGGTATCTCCGCGCCGATCTCGCAGCCCGCGACGGCCTCGTTGATCTCCAGTCCGGCCGTCGCGTTCCCGTCGGTCGTTGGCGCGATCACCAAACCGCAGGGCGGCGCTAAGAAGAAGTCGAAGTCCAAATCGAAGGCGAAGCGCAAGACCAAGCCGCGCGGCAAGCGCCGCGGCAAAGCGAAGAGCAAGCCCAAGAAGCAGAAGGGAGGTGCGAGGCGGGGCTAGGCCGACGCCGAGCGCGCGCAGTGCGCCGCTCGGTCGGCAGCTCCTTACTCGGGTGCGGTGTTAGTGGTGTCTGGCAATAGCTCGACGAAGACCCGTCGCGCACGCGGCATCCCGCGCGGCAGAGACATGGCGCGCGCCGGAGTCCCCGAGATTCAGCGTGCGCGGATCCTCGCGGCGCTGATCGAGGTCGCCCGTGAGCGGGGTGTCGGTCGCGTCACCGTCGCGCACGTCGTCGAGCGCTCCGGTGTCTCGCGCCGAACCTTCTACGAGCTATTCGCGGATCGCGACGCCTGCTTCGCTGTTGCATTTGAGGAGGCGATCGAGCGTGCCGCGGCGCGCGTCGTGCCCGCGTTTCGCGAGAGCGAGCAATCCTCTGCGGACGCCAGGGCGTGGCGGGAGCGAATCCGCGAGGGGCTGCTGGCGCTGCTCGAGTTTCTCGACGAGGAGCCCGGGCTCGGCGGCCTGTGTGTCGTCGACACCCTCGGCGCCGGACGCGCCGTGCTGGAGTCGCGCACGCGGGTGGTGAGCGCGCTGATCGACGTCGTCGCCGACGGTGCCGCCGTAGCCCGGGGTAGAGCGCAGCCCTCGCGGCTGGTCGCCGAGGGCGTCGTCGGCGGAGTACTCGCCGTGCTCCACGCGCGAATCGCCGCCGACGATTCGCGCCCGCTGGTCGAACTGTTGAATCCTCTGATGGGGATGATCGTGCTGCCCTACCTCGGTTCGGCAGCCGCCGCGCGCGAGCTTGCACGAGCGACGCCGCGGGCGCGGCCGCGCAACGGGTATCCGCGCAGCAACCCATTGGAGGGCCTCGGCATGCGCCTGACGTATCGCACGGTGCGCGTGCTGATCGCGATCGCCGCTCGCGAGGGCGCGAGCAACCGGCAGATCGCCGATGCCGCCGGCGTCGCCGACCAGGGACAGATCTCGAAGCTGCTTGCGCGTCTGGAGCATCTCGGGCTGATTGAGAACCCTGGCGCCGGGCCCGCGCGCGGGGAGCCCAACGCCTGGCGGCTGACCGCCCGGGGTCGCGAGGTCGAGCTCGCGATCGGCTCGCAGGCGGCGTCGGCTGGCTGAACTCCAGCCGCCCGCCGGCGCACGCCGAGCTTTGGGACGCGGCGCACGACATACGGGCTCCAAGGTCGCTCGCGCGCGCCGAGCGAACATCTAGGCCGTCGGGTATAGGCCGAGACCCGCTGGGTCTCGCCCACGACGGGACTTGACAGAAGAGTTACGCGTGTTTATAGTGGCCTCTGTCCTTGGCGCTGGGTGCGTCGGGTCTGCTTCATACATATGAGAGTTGGATTCTGGGCGCGGCCTCCTTGGGTCGGCCCGATGTGTTGTTTTGCGGGAAGTGCCGTAGGAGAGGGAATCCACTCGCGATTGCTTG
>DASYAP010000281.1:0-16917 GCA_036501265.1 Solirubrobacteraceae bacterium
GGTCGCCAGTTAGCTGGCGGAGAAAGGGAGGCACTCGCTCGCCGGCGATCATCGTTGGATGCCTTCTGAACAGAAAATGCCGTTCGCAAACACGAGCTGTCAGCGATCGGAACGTTGGTGTCAGCGATCGCAGCGTTGGAAGGCCCGCTCCCGGGTAGTCTGCGAGGCATGCCCGACCCCGAACCGACCAGAGACCCCGTGCGCGAGGAAGCCGCGCGAGCGGCGGAGGAGAACGTGGGAGCGCAAGAGTCGGACGACGACGTGGTCGCTCGAGAGACGGCGGGCGCGGCAGCCGAGGCCGCGCGGATCGGGGGCCGGACGAGCTCCGAGCCGCCCCCAGTCGAGGATGTAGATGAGGCGCAACGGCCGCTGGTCGAAGCCGGTGAAGGTGAGGCCGAGGGCTTTGAGCAGGCCGAACAGGAGCTGATCGAGCACGCCTCCCATGGCGATCAGCACGCCGCACGGCGGGCACTCGAGGACGCGCCACTTGCTGAGTCGGACGACGCCCGCGCGACCGAGGGCGGCGAGGCCGACTTCGAACGCTCGAGCGAGCAAGACGACGACCTCAGCTGAGTCGGCTGCTCTCGAGCGAGCGCGCTAGTCCCGTTTCGAGCGAGCGCGCTAGTCCGTTGGGAGCGAGCGCGCTAATCCGTTAGGCCCGCGCGGGTACGGCTTTGCGCACGCGCGGGAGAACGTGCTCACTGTAGGCGGCGAAGAAATCGTCCTGGTCGGGGCCGATTTGCTGGATGTACAGCTCGTCGAACCCAGCGTCGGCGTACGCGTTGATCGCCTCGATGTGGCGATCGGGGTCGGGGCCGCAGGGAACCTGTTCCGCCACCATCTCGTCAGTCACCAGCTCACTCGCCTGCTCGAAGTGTCTGGTCGTTGGGAGCACCTGGGCCAGCTCGCCCGGCAGCGCTTCGTTTGGCCACAGGCCGTAGGCGGTCCGCTTGGCGTGCTCCTCGTCTTCGTCCCAGCATGCCTTCATGCCGCCCTGCACAGGCTTCTGGCCGCCGCCGTTCATCCGAAAACGCTCTACGGCTTCTCTGTCAGGTTGGACCGTGCAAAAGCCATCTCCGATGCGCGCCGCAAGGTCGATCGACTTTGAGCCGAATCCTGAGACGAGCACCGGCAAAGGCAGCTCGGGAAGGTCATAGATGCGCGCATTCTCGATGCTGTAGTGACGGCCGCGGTGGTCCTGAAAGCCGCCTCGCCACAGAGTGCGCATCACCTCCACGGCCTCCTCCAGCATCTCGAGGCGTTCGTCTGCGCTTGGCCAGCGATCGCCAAAGATGTGCTCGTTGAGAGCCTCTCCGCTCCCGACTCCAAGCGAGAAGTTCCCGTCTAGCAAGACCGCCGAGGTCGCCGCCGCTTGGGCTATCACGGCAGGATGGATCCTCAGGGTTGGGCAGGTGACCGCCGTCGTCAGCCTGACGCCCGGAGTGGCGCGCGCAACCGCCCCGATGACCGACCACACGAACGGGCTGTGCCCCTGCTCGTCGTTCCATGGGTGGAAGTGGTCCGAGATCCACAGTCCCTCGAACCCGGCGTCCTGGGACTTGACGGCGAGTTCGACCAGCTCCCGGGGACCCCACTCCTCGCTTGAAAGGAAATAGCCGATCTTCATCGCGGCCCGATCTTCATTGGGGTTCGCTGCCCGGAGCGGAGACCCACTAATCGAACGATGTCCGTCCACCGCCACCCCACGGCGGTAAAGAGGCAGAGACTGAGGGTAGGGTGCGCCAGATGGCGACGCAGCCGTTTGATGTGGTCGTAATCGGCGCAGGACCTGCGGGTGAGACCGTGGCGTCACGGACCGCCGACGCCGGGATGAGGACGGCGATCGTCGAACGCGAGCTGATCGGGGGCGAGTGGCGCACTTGGCGTGCATCCCCTCGAAGACACTTCTGCGCCCCGGAGAGGTCGTCGACGAGGCCGTCCGGACCGCCGGCACCGGGTCGCCGTCGCTCGGGTTAGACAAAGTCGTCCCGTACCGCGACGAGATGATCCGTCACCTCGACGACTCAGGACAGGTGAAGGAGTACGAGGACCAAGGCGTGACGGTCTTTAGGGGCGTCGGGTCTCTTGGCGGCCCATACACGGTGGTCGTCGGCGATCAGACGATCGAGAGCGAGCGGATCGTGATCGCAACCGGGAGCGACCCCCTGATTCCACCAATCGATGGTCTGGAGCGGGCCGGCTACTGGACCAACCGCGAGGCGACGACCTTGAAGAAGGTTCCGGCCAGCGTGACGATCATGGGAGGAGGCCCTGTAGGCGTCGAACTCGCGCAGATGCTGAGGCGGTTTGGCTCAGAGGTTCACCTCCTCGAGGCCGGCGAACGACTGCTCGGCCGCGAGGACGAGAGGGTCTCTGAACTGCTGCTCGAGGGGCTCAGCGACGCCGACGTCGATGTCCGGCTGGGCGCCGAAGTCTCTTCTGTCAGCGCGGCAGGGAACGGCCGCACCGTTCGCCTCGCCGACCAGGAGGTAACCGCCGATGAGCTGATCATCGCGATCGGCCACAAGCCTCGCCTGGGCGAACTGTCGCTTTGAGAACGTGGGCATCACGCCCGGCGAGAAGGGGATCGAGGTGGACGAGCGCTGTCGTGCGGCGGAGGGGATCTGGGCAATCGGCGACGTCACCGGCGCCATGCCATTCACCCACGTGGGCAAGTACCAAGGGCGGATTGCATGCGCGGACATCCTCGCCCGGCCCGTGCGCGCGGAGTACGGAGCGGTTCCACGCGTCGTGTTCTCGGACCCTGAGGTCGCGGCCGTCGGAATGACGGAGAAACAGGCCACCGCGGCCGGGATCGAGCCGGTGACCTCTCATATCCGGCCCGCAGAATCGATCGCGCGGCCATGGACGTACCAGACCGATCCGAGGGGTGAGCTGTGTGTAATCGCCGACCCCAAGGGGATAGTTGCTGCTGGGCGCTTGGGCGGTGGGTCCACTGGCAGCTGAGTGGATCCACTACGCGGCGCTTGCGGTTAAGGCAGCGGTGCCGCTCGCCGTCCTGAGAGATACCGTGGCGCAGTTTCCGAGCTACACCGAGGCGTATCTAAACGCGCTCGAGGCGCTACCCACGAGTTCGAATTAGCGCAAACGCGCTCTCGCGTTAGCCGTCTCGCGACCCGCGGTGCAGTGTGTCACGCGCCGGTCGCCCGGGTAGCGGCTTTACGGCTACCGTTGCCAAATGGGAACCGCGCTAGGAGTCAGAACTGTTGAGAGTTGGAGGTAGATGAAATGGTCGGACAGCTGATACGGGCCGCCGAGGCGCCAATCTCACTTTCGATTAGCGTGGCACGCAAGAGCATGGAGTTGACAGGGCGCGTGGCCGGCTGGGCACTGACCGAGATCGTGGGCGTGCTCTCGCGCGATGGGCGAGACGGGTCATTCGCCTCAGCCGATGCCGAGCCGGCGTCGAATTCCACCTGGGAGTCGCCGGCAGCGGACGAGCCGGTTGCCGTGATGGAGGAGGAGGCAGAGGTGGTTTTAGTCACCGAGGAAGAGCCCGAGGTTGTTTCTCCGAGCGAGGAGGAACAGGAGGCGGCCAAGGCCGCGGCGGAGGAAGAGACACTGCCGAGCGACGCCGTCCCGGCGGAGGAACCGGTGGTCAGCGACGAGGGCAGTGCGGTTGCCGAGCACGAGCCGGGAGGCGCGACCTCGGCACACGCGCGCGACCCGCACTCAGCCCTCAACAACCCGATCGAGGAGGCTGATTTGACCGAGTGGCCGGACCCGTACGACCACCGCGAAGACCCCCGGGATCCCGGGGAGGAAATGGTGTTCGGGGGCGAGGCCGGCCACACTCAGACGGGCTCGACAAGCACCAGCGAACCTCACCCCTCGCAAGATCCTGAGGCCGAAGCCTGGGAGGGTCCGAAGCGCGACAAGGTCGACCAGTAGCCGTAGGCTGGACGGCTGTCGACCGCTTGGACGGCTGGTCGACCGCCTGGAAGTTTCGAAGGAATAGCCTTCGAAATCTCCAATTGATGGCGGGCGGGCGCCGGAGCGACGAAGCCGGGCGCGACGCACAACTATCGCCCCCGCGACGGGCGCGACGCACAACTATCGTCCCCAGGGTGAGGCCTCTCTGCGTCGAGAGGCGCCCCCGGGAGTGAGAACCCAGCTACGAAAGCCGCTTGCGCCGCTGCTCTTTGCCCTGCTCGCCGCCCTTGCGGCTTTCGTTCTGCGCTTTGCGGAAGAAGTCGGCGAGCTCGCTGTCGCCGTTACGCTCGACCGTCCTGGACGTACGACTCAAGCCGCAGTGCGTTCGGCTTGCAACTACCCCGCAAAGGTGGGACTAACCGGGTAGGAGACGGCTATGAGCAAAGCCAAGGACCCAAACGGCTACACCACAACGGACAGGCCGCCCGCCCCAATTCCCTCCCATCCGAGCTTCAAGAGCATGAGCGAGGCGGTCCAAGGCTGTCGCGCATGCGACCTCTGGGAAGGCGCGACGCAGGCGGTTATGGGTGAGGGCAGCCGGCAGGCCGAACTCGTTCTCGTCGGCGAGCAGCCCGGTGACCGCGAGGACCGGCAGGGGCATCCCTTCGTGGGACCCGCCGGTGGCGTGCTGGACCGAGGACTCGAGCGCTCCGGCATCCCGCGCAACGAGGTCTTCATCACAAACGCTGTGAAGCACTTCCGCTACAAGATGCGCGGGAAGCGCCGCATCCATCAAAAGCCCGACCGCTGGCAGGTCCAGGCGTGCATGCCGTGGCTTGAAGCCGAGCTCGCGGTGGTGAAGCCTCGGGCGTTGGTGTGTCTGGGTGCGACCGCCGGACAGGCCCTGATCGGTCCCAGCGTGCGGGTTGGCCGCGACCGCGGTCGCCCGCTCGAATCGGAGCTGGCGGAGCTTGTAACTATCACAGTCCACCCTTCGTCGATCCTCCGCGCCCAGGACGATTGCGAGCGAGAGAAGGCGTTCGATGAGTTCGTCGCGGACCTAAACGAGGTGGCGAGCTGGCTTGGATTTACGCGGACCGGACCGGGTTGACCTGGCATTCCAGCAGCTCGAGGGTGATATCCAACGGCCTCTCCGAACCGAGTTAGACGCAGGTCCAGGGGGTTTGCTGGACAGCGCGGGGGGTAGCCACCGCGCGTGTCCGAGGCAGTTGCACCCAATCTCGCGGTCTCGAGCGGCGATTCGCTGCAAACGCTCGGCTTAGCCGTGCTATCCGTACCTCAGCCTCAAGAGCCTGTGACACCGGCGGTCCCGGACGCGCCCGTCACCCCGGCTGTCCCCGATCCCGGAACGCCCGGACAGCCCGAGGAACCGGCACGTGTCCCCACGCCCGAGGAGCCCATCACTCCGGTTGTTCCCGAGCCCGGTCCTGAGGAGCCCAGCCCGGGCCAAGATCCGGCGCCGGACGAGTCGATTAGCCCCGCTCCGACGCCTCGTTCGCCGGAGGAGCCGAGGCCGGGAAGGGAGCCCGGCGAAGCGTCGTTTGCGGCAGCGCTATCCAGGGGAGACTGACAAGGCACAGGGCGTAAGAAAGGGAGAGAGATGTCGCCCTCGGGCAATAGCACTCACCAGGCGCTCTTTTATCGAGACAACGGGGGGTACTTGGAGGGGCTCAGGCGCTTTCTTAGGCCTGCCTTCGAGTCCGGAGATCCGATCGCGATCGCGGTACCTGAGCACAAGCTTCAACTCGTCCGTGAGCAGCTGTGCGATCAGTCGGACAAGGAGCTGCTCGACATGTCTGAGGTAGGCCGCAACCCGGGTCGCATTCTGTCGATGATTGAGCGACTACGGCAAGAGCGCCCGGGACGGATGCTGCACTACGTCGGAGAGCCCATCTGGGCCGGAAGGACGGAGGAAGAGATTCGTGAGGCCGTCCGTCACGAAGCTCTTCTCAACGTCATGCTGGAGGACACTCCGATGCGCGTTCTGTGTCCCTACGACGCAGTTGCGCTTGACGACGCCGTGCTGGCAAGCGCGAAGCGGACACACCCGGAGATCGTCGAGAACGGAGCGACCCGCTCGAGCCGCTGCTACAGCGAAGCCATACCGCCCGAATGCGAGCTCCCGCTGAGTACTCCGCCCGAGGAAGCCTCCAACTATGTGATCAAAGCGGGAACACTGAGCGCATTACGCGCGGCGGTCCGAGATCACGGGCACGACGCTGGGTTCGGCGGGGAGCTCGTCGAAGACCTTCAGCTCGTGGCCAACGAGCTCGCTACGAACGCGCTTCGCCACGGAGCTCCCCAGAGGCAGCTGACCGTCTGGGGGAAGTCCGAGAAAATGATCTGCCAGGTTGAAAACGAGGGAGCGCTTTCGGACCCGCTTGCCGGACGCCGGAATCCCCGACCCCGCGCAGGAAACGGGATGGGCCTGTGGATCGTCCACCAGCTATCAGATCTGGTTGAGATGCGTGACGGAGTGCGCACCACGGTCAGGGCCCATCTGGTCGCCTGAGCCGTACGACCGGGTGAGCGCTCAAGTCCGCCCTGTTTAGGACGAGGACTGTCCCCCACCGCGACTCCGGCTGCCGGTGGATCGGCTCCGGCTGCCGCTCGAGCGAGTCTGGCCGCTCGGGCGAGTAGTGCCCGAGCTAGGACGAGTGCTGCGCGAACTCGAGCGAGCGGAACGCGACCGGCTTGCCGCGGCGCTCGAAGCTTTACGGCGGCCGCCCGACCCGGACCCGGCTGCGGCCCCATCCTCTTGGGCGACGCTCTCGCGCGCGCCCCGCACGGCGCCACGCGCGGCAGCCGCTACGACATCCCCGGCGCGCATCGCGCCAGCGAGCCCGTAAACCGCGCCACGACGCAGGAGCTCTCTTGCTCGCGGAGAGACCGCAGCGGCAGTGGCGGCGGTCAACAGACCAGTCTCGGCGTTTACGTAGTCATCAATACCCATCGTCCACCTCATTCGCTCGTGCGAGTTCCGAAGTATCCAAGGCTAGCTCCGAGCCCTTAGGCTATGGTCAACGCGTGGCTCAACGCCCCGACAAACAATCGAACAGCAGCGAGAACGGCTTCGAGCGCGACAGCCTCGACGGCGCCGAGCGCGCTGGGCAAGCGGTAGGGGAGTTTGGCTCGCGCGTGGGACGTGGAATCGCCGCCGCGGCGGCCCGGGTGCGTGAAGAAGTGGAGGACATCTGGGCCGAGGCTCAAAGCGTTCGCAAGGGGGAGCGCGCCTAGTCCGCGCGTAGCGCCGCCGGCCGTCCCGCGTCGCCGCCGGCCGTCCCGACCACCGGCCCTAAGTGAATTTGCGCGGCTTGAGCGTCACGGGAGCGGGTATCCCGCCCTCATGCGAGTCGTTGTCGTCGGCGCCACCGGAAACGTCGGGACGAGCCTGCTCGAGTCGCTGCGGTCAGAGACCGAGGTCGAGGAGATCGTCGCATTGGCACGTCGCCCGCCGGCCTCGCAGTTTCCGCGGACGACCTTTGTCAGTGCCGACATCGCCCGCACTGACCTGGTGCCCCTGTTTCGCGGGGCCGACGCTGTGGTCCACCTGGCCTGGCTGATTCAGCCCGGCCGCAACGAGTCGATCACCGGCGCCGTGAACGTGGACGGCAGCCGGCGGCTGTTCAAAGCGGTCGTCGACGCGAGTGTGCCGCTGTTGGTCTATGCCTCATCGGTTGGCGCTTACTCGCCCGGTCCCAAGGACCATTTTGTGGATGAATCATGGCCGACCGACGGTATCGCCAGCTCTTTCTACTCGCGACACAAGGCCATGCTCGAGCGCGACCTCGATCTTCTGGAGCGTGAGCAGCCTGACCTGCGCGTGATACGTATGCGTCCCGGGTTGATCTTCAAGGCACAAGCCGCGACTGAGATCCGGCGGTTGTTTGCGGGGCCGCTTCTGCCCGGTCGGATCGTCACGCCGAAGGCGATCCCCGTCGTTCCGGACACGCCCGGACTCCGGTTCCAGGCCGTGCACTCGCATGACGTCGGCGACGCTTACCGGCAAGCGCTGCTTTCCTCCGCGCGGGGCGCCTTTAACATCGCCGCCGATCCGGCGATCGGCCCGCCGGAGCTAGCGCGGGTGTTACGCGCTCGTCCGGTGCCCGTGAGCGCCAGGTTGCTCCGTGGTGCCGCGGCGCTTACGTACGCGCTGCGGCTCCAGCCGAGCGAGCCCGGCTGGCTCGACATGGCGCTGTCGGTGCCGCTCATGGACACCTTCCGAGCTCGCACCGAGCTCGGCTGGGCCCCGCGCCACGACGCGCTCGAGACGCTGGGTGAGCTGTTGCGCGGCCTTCAGAGGGGGTCGGATTATCCGACGCCGCCGCTCGCCAGGGCCACCAGCGGTCCGATGCGCATCCGCGAGCTGCTCACTGGCGTAGGAGGGCGGGTCTGAATCGGCCCAGTGCGGGTAGCTCTAGCGCCTATGGAAAGCAGCCAACGCTCAGAGCGGGACACAATCAGGTCGAATCTAGGAGTACAGCTGCGTCGCTTGGGCCGCGCCGTCGAGCCCAAGCGCGAACAGTCCCGGGCCCGGGCGAATCGGTGAGGCGCGGCGTGTCCGCGTCACCCTCAGCCGACTCGCCGCTTCAGTTCCGGCCGGCAGGTGAACACGAGACGAACGGACTGGCGCACTCCAGCGTGCGCGACCCCTTGGGCTACGGAGATGGGTGGCTCTCGCTCGTCGAGTTTGATTCCGAACTGGATCCGCATCCGCGTGGCTGGTCGACACCTGGCAGCAAGCGGCTTGTGGCCCGTGTCGTCCAGCTTCCGCCTGGCCAGTTTAACCCCCAGCGGCTGGTCGAGGACCCCAGCGGTTGGCTGGGCCTGCTTGTCATCGATGGCTTGGTACTCGTCCAGGTTGCCGCCGGGCGGGCGCCGATCGGATGGCTGGTAGGCGCCGACGATCTGCTCCGTCCGTGGGAGATGACCGAGGTTTCCCTACTTACGACGGCCTCATGGCAGGCCCTCTCCCCATTGCACCTCGCGCTGCTCGACGCAGACTTCGCGCGCCGCGTGGGGGGTATCGGGTCCATCGCCGACACGCTCACCGCGAAGGCGGCCCAAACGAGCCATTGGCTGTTCGCCAAGTCGTTGGTCACGGGGACCTCGGTGATCGAGGAGCGGCTCCTCTTGCTGTTCGCGCTGCTCGGCGAGCGCTGGGGAAAGGCCACCGCGGCCGGGGTGTTGGTCGCGATGCCGCTGACTCACCAGGTGCTCGCGACGCTCGTCGGCGCCCGGCGGCCCTCTGTCAGCACCGCGCTCAGGGGGCTCTGTGTCGCGGGGCTCCTTCAGCGAACCACCGAAGGCTGGCTGCTGTGCAGGACCGCGCCGAATGGGCAACCTCCGCGACCCCGCTGTTGGCCTCAGTACGCAGAGGCGCTGGGACTCGCACTAAGCCAAGTTAGGTGACCGGGGATACGATCGCCCTCCGCGTGGAGGAGCAATCCCGCACCACGCTCGAGCGCAACTGGCGCGAGGGCGTGTCGGGAGCGGTCAGCTATGGCTATACCGCTCCTGCTCCGGGGCGCTACCCGTGGCAGTGGTACTGGGACTCGTGTTTCGCAGCCATCTCTTGGCGCCGCTTCGACCGAGCTCGCGCCCGGACCGAATTGGAGACGCTGCTTGCGGCCGCCCGCGCGGATGGGTTCATCGGGCACACCATCTTCTGGGGCAGCCCGGTCACGCGCTACAAGGCGCTCTTCTACAACGTTCGCTCTCGCAGCGACCGGATGACCTCGACGATCCAGCCGCCGCTACTGGCCTGGGCCTGGAGAATCGCGGTCGGAGACCCCGCCTCGGAGCCGGCGATCGTCGAGCAGCACGCTTGGCTCGAACGAGAGCGCGACGTCGACGGAGACGGCCTCATCTGGATCGTGCAACCTGACGAGTCGGGCCTCGACGCCTCGCCCAAGTTCGACTCGCCGTGGGGTTGGCGTGCCGATGGCCTGCCCGGCTTCGTACTGCTGGTCCGCCGCAACCGGGGGCTCGACTTCGATATCGGCAGAATCATGGCGGCCGGCGGTCCGATCGTGTGTGACACGCCGACCAACGTGCTCTACGGACTCTCGCGGCTGGCGCTGGGGCAGCCCTCGATCACGGGCAGGCTCGTCGAGCGACTCTACGACGACCGTCGCGGTCTTTTTAATCAGCTCGTCCGACCGCGTGGGACGGGAGCGGTTCAGCGTCACGAGGCGGTCACATGGGCGTCCATCTCGCCGCTTGCGCTGCCCGATCTGCCTGAGGAGATCGGCCGGCGCCTAGTCGAGGAGCACCTCCTGAACCCGCGCGAGTTCTGGCTGCCGTATCCACCGCCGTCGGTGTCGGCGGCAGATCCAGGGTTCTCGCGCCGCGACCGCTTCTTGCTGCTGCGTCGCTACTGGCGCGGACCCACTTGGATCAACGCGGCGTGGCTTTTGTGGCTGGGGCTGGTGCGCCTGGGCTATGACGAACAGGCGCGGGAGATGGCGCGACGCCTTGCGCGGGCGGTTTCAACCGCGGGCCTGCGCGAGTACTACGACCCGTTCGACGGCGCTGGTATGGGTGCAAAGTCCTTTACATGGTCGGCGCTGGTGACCGAGATGGTCGACATGGATCCAGGGGCGCGATTCAGCCACCTCGGCGCTGGTGCTGCCAACCTCCCAAGCTAGTAGCACGTCACCGACGCGCCCGCCCTCTAGCTGACGCACACGCTTGCGCACCTTTTGCATCACAGCGGTGTCCGGGGCAGCGCAGGATTGGATCGCCGTCGGCCGCACCAGCAGCGCGCCCTCGTCCGCTGGCAGTCGGGTGTTGTGGTGGTGAGCACGCACGACCAGCCCTGAAACTCAGTTACGCCCGACCCAACGCACTTTTCACATGGTGTCCCGTGCTCGGAACCGCCCCACGGTTGCGTCCGTTGGTTCTCGGGTCGAAGCATCGACCATGGATCCTCTGAGCCCGGGTTCATCCGGAAGCAGCGCACCACCTCCGGATTCCCGCAATCGGCTTAGCGCAGCGCCGCGGGGGTAGCCGACTCAAGACAACGAAAAGAAGGGATGACAATGTTCGAGAAGCTCAACACCCTAGAGGAGCTCTTTCACTACAAGCTCGGTGCCGCGCTCAAGATGGAGAACACGGTGCTCGAGATGCTGGGCGACCTTGAGGAGGCCTCCCAGCGCGACCACCTGAAGCAGCAGTTCCGCCACCACGCCGAGGAAACGCGCGACGAGATCCGCAACCTCGAGCAGGCGTTCTCCGCTCTCGGCGAGGAGCCCGACGACAGCCCGTGCCCCGCCATTCAGGGCATCGAGAAGGAGGGCAAGGCAAACATCAAGAAGGCCGACGACAGCGTCGTGGATGGCGTCATTCTCTCCGGCGCCGCCGAGACAGAGCATCACGAGATCGCCGTGTATGAGGGGCTCATTACCGCGGCGGAGGCGATGGGCAAGCGGGACGTCGTTTCGCTCCTGCGGGCAAACCTCGAGCAGGAGCAGCACACGCTGACGGAGGTGGAGCACGCGACTCAAGAGCTCTTCCAGGAGCAGTTCGCGCAGGCCGCCTGAACGGATTGGAGATGACGACGTAGCTCCTGTCTCTATGGGCTCGGCGACCGAGGTGTGAGCGGGGATCGCCGAGCCTTTGGCCGTCATGAAAGAGTTCACCCAGCATTATGTTCGCGGTCTGGGCATGTCGGCCCGCAACAACGCGCTTGCCTACGGCTACTCGATAGCGGCCACAGCTTCTTTCGGCATGCTCGTGCACACGGACGGTCCTGTGACCGTGTTGCGCATCTTCATGTTCGTGGTGGGCAACGGCATTGCCTTCGCCGGTGTCAACGCGCTTGTCACCAGGGGCTTCCGCCAGCGCGTCGAGCAGGAGCCGCCCGTTGTGGTCGCGCTGTCGACGTCGCTGGGCATGGTGTCGATCAGCGCGGCGGTCGGCGTCGTGCTCCTCCTGGGGTGGGGAGTCGGCGGATGGGCCGCGTGGCTGCTTGGGGCGCTGCTGGGGACCTGGACGTATCTGTCGATAGCTGCGCTCGAGATGGCCTTGGCACGCACGCTGCATCTGGTCGTCGGGGAAGGGGACCCGGCACATCGGTAGGGGCTCAGGGGGCCGCTCGCGGGGGTGCCGCTTGGGCAGCGAGGCAGAGGACGATCCGCCAGCGTGGACGCGGGCGACCAAGGTGCGAAAAAAGCACCATCTCTTCGCGTCGGCGTCGAGCGGCGGGTCCTTTTGGTTCAAATGCGGACCCCCACGCGCCACTCGATCTGGAGAGCTTCATGGTGGTGCTTTTCGACGCCGGCCACCGGTGTGGCGCGCGGCTTGCTGTGGGTACTCGGCGCCCCATTTGCGGCCCGATCCGCGGGCGGCCTGGCACCCGGGCGCCCCGGGGCGCGCTGCGTAGAAGCGTAGCTCGGCCTAGCGCGCCGCGGCTTAGCGCGGTGCGTGGATTGAGTGGGAACGGGGACGAGCTGTGGTCGGCGGGAGGTGTGCGCGGGCGACCAAATGTGTACGAACGTCCACATTGCGGGTTTGCCGCCTGCGGCCACGGACAGATTTGACGGGCCATGAGTGAGCTCTGGGTATTGAGGTGCCGTTGGGAGCGCTTGCGTTCCTCGTCTGCGCTGTCGGTTTCGTGTACCTGAAAGCACCGGGGCCGCGCGCCCAACCGGAGGCAGGAGCGGCGACGAGCCCGAGTGGTGGCCCGAGTTCGAGCGCGAATTCGCGCTATACGTGACGAGGATTTGGCCTAGGCGTGACGGCGCAGCCGCAACGTCATCGCGGCTAAGGCGCCTGCCCGCTCGCGATTCACCTCAACCAGACGGGCGCCTGCGCAGTTGCCGCCGGCTTACGCGGCTACCAGTTCGTCGCGCTTGTCTCCTACGCGGTCGAAGAGCTCCTGGAACGACTTGGCGAACTTATCGACGCCCTCGTGCTCGAGAGTCTCTACAACATCGTCGTAGTCGACGCCAGCGTCGGCAAAGCGCTCAAACGTGCGATGGGCCTCATCGACGTCCCGCTCCAGGGTGTTCTCGACGCGGCCGTGGTCCTGGAACGCCTCGATCGTCTCACGCGGCATCGTGTTGACGGTGTGTCGACCGATCAACTCCTCGACGTACAGCACATCGCGGTATTCGGGGTTCTTAGTCGAGGTCGATGCCCACAGGCAGCGCTGCGGTGATGCGCCTGCGCTTTCGAGCTCAGCCCACTCGGGACCGCTGAACAATTCCTTGTAGGCCTGGTACGCGAGCTTGGCGTTGGCGATTGCGAGCTTGCCTTTCAGCTCGTCGTGGCCTCCCAGTTCATCGAGCCGGCCGTCGGCCTCCGTGTCAACGCGCGAGACGAAGAACGACGCCACCGAGGCCACTGCGCGCAGATCGCCGCCGTCATCACGGAGCCGCCTGAGCCCGCGCAAATAGGCCTGTGCTGCGGCTCGGTGGCGCTCAAGCGAGAACAGCAAAGTGACGTTGATGGGGATTCCTGCCGCGATCGACTCCTCTATCGCCTCGAGCCCAGGCTCGGTCCCCGGAATCTTGACGAAGAGATTTGGGCGATCGATCATCCGGTGAAGACGGCGCGCCTCCTCGATGGTTTTCTGCGCGTCGTAAGCCAGGTTCGGGTCGACCTCGAGCGACACCCATCCGTCCCGCGTGGAGTCGCCGCGCTCGAACGTGGCGCGCAGCAGATCGCAGGCACCTCGGATGTCCTCGGTCGCGAGTGCCAGGAACGCCTCCTTGGGTTCTTGGGTGTCCTGGAGGACCGAGCGCAACTGGTCGTCGTATTCATCGCCCTCGGCAATTGCTCCCTGAAAGATCGTCGGGTTCGAGGTGACGCCACATATCCCCTCGGAAACCAATTGCTCCATGTCGCCGTCGCGTACGAAAGAGCGCGACAGGTAATCAATCCATGGGCTTTGCCCATGTTCACGCAACAGTTGCAGCGGTTTGGACATCATTGCTCCCAATCGGATTCAAGCCTTTACTTAGGTGGGTACCCCTCGCCTCCTTGCCAAAACCGCGGGGGTTGAGGGCTGCGGTTGACGATAGCTAGGCGGGCTGCAGACCCACCGGGTTTTTAGCCACCGCGAGCGGGTAGCCCGAACGCGCTTATGCCGGAGCGGACTCGTCCTGCGCTGGTAGCACGCCGCGTATTCGCTTGGAGCGTGGGGTGGGTATGCGCAGCCGCGCTGTACCTGGTGCTCATCGACATAACCGACCTTCCCGAGCTCATCGTCGGCGCTGGGGCGGCCGTGCTCGCGGCGACGGGACTGGAGCTCGCGCGCGAGCAAGGCATCGTTGGCGAGAGCGTGCGCTGGCGCTGGCTGCTGCGAGCGCATCGACCCCTGCTCCGGGTTCCGCGCGACATCGCAGTCGTGTCGGCGATGGCACTGCTCGCGATCGTCAGCCGCAGGCCCGCGTTCGGCACCTTTCGCGCGATCCGCTTCGGTGGAAACGAGGATGAGCCCCACGAGACCGGCCGGCGCGCGCTTGCGGAAGCAGCCGGCTCGCTTGCGCCCAACACGTTTGTGGTTGGCGTCGACGGCGAGCGTCAACTGATACTGGCCCACCAGCTGCGTCCAACCGGCGGCCGCGAGACGATCGACCCGCTGGAACTGGGATGAACGAGTGGCTGATCGCCGCGACCGTGCTCGGCTTCGCGCTCATCCCGTGCTTGGTGCTCGCCTTGGTGTCGCCAGCTCCCCACGGCCTGCTCGGGCTTGAAATCGCCGGCGTGCTCGTGAGCACGATTCTGATGCTGCTCTCGGAAGGGTTTCACCGGCAGCCGTTCATCGATCTCGCCGTGGTGCTGGCTCCGATGGCGTTGGTCGGCTCGCTGGCTTTCGCTCGGCTGATGGAGCGCCAGCTGTGAACTGGCGGATCCTCGTTGCGACCGTCCTACTCGTCGCGGGCGGCATGATCGAACTGCTGGCGGTGGTCGGGCTGTGCGCGATGCGCGACCTCTACGACCGCATGCACTTCGTTGGCCTCATCGGCTATGGCGCGCTCCTGATCGCAGTTGCGATCGTGTTCCGCGAGTCCTTTTCGCTGATCGGCGATAAGGCGCTGCTCGTCGGCGTCGTGCTGGTGCTCACCGGGCCCGTGCTCGTGCATACGACGATGCGAAGCATGCTCATCCGAGCGCACGGCGACTGGCGCGCCGCCATCGAGAGGGCGAGAAAGGACGACTCGCCGTGACGATTCTGCAGGTCGCCGCGCTCGCCGCTGTAGCAGTCGGAGGCGGCGCCGTCGTCCTGTCCCCGGACCCCCTGCGCCAGGTGATCGTGCTGGGGATCTTCGGCCTTGCGCTGACCATGCTCTTCTTCGTCTTTCAAGATCCCGACGTCGCGCTCTCCGAGATAGTGGTCTCGACGGTCGGTCTGCCGGTGATGGTTCTGCTCGCTTTGCGCAAGGTCAAAGAGCACGAGCGACAGCGGGAGGAGCAGAAACCGGGGAAGCAGACGTGAGCCGCCGGGGGCGTCTGTCCCTCTTCGCGGTAGCGGGCGGCGGACTTGCGGCGGTGCTAGTGATCGGGTTCACCGGCCTGCCCAACTTCGGCGATTACCACGGCGTGTACGGACGCGTCATCGACGGTATTGGCGTCACCCTGCGCCATGGGACCGACCTGATCACGCTCTTGAACTTCGACGTCCGCGCCTTCGACACGCTTGGCGAGGAATTCATCCTGTTCGCGTCCGTGCTTGGCATCGTGTTGATTCTGCGTGAGCTTCGGGGCGAGCGGCAGGAGCCACAAAGGGAAGAGGCCGAGGAGCATTCTCTTGGGGGAGCGAGCTCGGTATTGCGCGCGCTGGCGCTGATATTGGTGCCCGGCCTCGTTGCGGTCGGCGTGTACATCGTCGTCCACGGTCAGATCACTCCCGGCGGCGGCTTCCAGGGCGGCGTGATCCTTGCCACGGCTCCTCTCGGGGCATTCCTCGCCGGGCGTTATCTGCGGATGAAGGCGATCGCGCCACATCTGGTGATCGAATTTGGCGAGGTGCTCGGCGCGGTCGGCTATGCCCTTCTGGGACTGAGCGGCTTGGTGTTCGCCGGCATCTTCTTGAAGAACTACATCCCGCTCGGGATCTCGGGGCACCTGCTCTCGGGCGGGCAGCTTGACGTAGCCAGTGTATTCGTCGGGCTCGAAGTGAGCGGGGCCTTCCTCATCGCCTGGACGCAGTTCCTTGACCAGGCGATGCTCCTTAAGGGAGACCGGCAGTGAGCTTTCTGCCGTTCGCCGTGGCGGCCTGGCTGTTCGTGATCGGCCTGTACGGAATCGTCTCGAGCAAGAACCTCGTCAGTACGATCATCTCGCTCACCGTCGTTCAGTCTTCGACCTACGTGGTGCTTCTAGGAGTCGGCTATGTGAATGCCGGCAAGGGGGCGATCTTCGCCGACATAACCCAGGTGAGCAAAGCGGTCGACCCGGTCGTCCAGGTGCTCGTGCTCACCGACATCGTGATCGAGGCGACGGTCACCGGGCTGCTCTTGGCGATGGCGGTTCAGGCACACAAACGCTTCGGCAGCCTCGATCCGAACGACCTGCGCGCCCTGCGGGACTGATGCACATAGCGGCGCTGCCTGTGTTCATTCCGCTGTGCGCGGCGGCCGTGCTCGTCGCGGTGAGACAGTGGATGCCACGGCTGTTCAACGATGCGGTCGCGACCGGCGTCGGGATCGCCGTCGTGACGTTATGCGCCCTGCTGCTCGCGCACACCGCCCACGGCCATCCCTTCGCCTACTGGATGGGCGGCTGGCGCCCCAGCCACTCCGTGGCCATCGGGATCTCGCTCTCGATCGATCCGATTGGCGCCGGCCTCGCCACCTATATGGCGCTGCTCGTCACGGCTGCGCTGGTGTACTCGTGGCGGTATTTCGAGGCGGCCGACGGTCTCTACCACGCGCTCATGCTGCTGTTTCTGGCCGGGATGGCGGGCTTCTCGCTCACCGGCGACCTATTCAACCTGGCCGTCTTCTTCGAGCTGATGGGCGCGGTCGCGTACGCATTGACCGCTTACAAGAT
>DASYAP010000282.1:0-2375 GCA_036501265.1 Solirubrobacteraceae bacterium
ATGGCAGCAGGTCTTCTACTGCGAGTTTGACGGCCAGCGGTCCAAACGGCTCGTGATCAAAGTCATGGGGGAGTAGCGACGGAGTCCTCGCGCGTCTTCGCCGACGACCTCCTCGCTGGCAAAGTCGCGCTCGTCACCGGCGGGGGCACGAATCTGGGCAAGGCGGCCGCCGCCGAACTCGCCAGGTGCGGCGCGGCGGTCGTGCTCGCGGGTCGGCGCGAGGACGTCCTTGACGCAGCCAGCCGTGAGATGGGCGAGCGCAGCTCGTGGGTGACAGGAGACATTCGCGAACGCCAGGACGCCGAGGGAGTCGTTCGCGCCGTCCTGGAGAAGCATGGCCGCCTCGATTTCCTCTTGAACAACGCAGGCGGGCAGTACTTCGCGGCGGCTGAGCAGATCACGTCAAAGGGTTGGCGGGCCGTGCAGCGGCTCAACGTCGTCGGCACGCTGAACATGTCTCACGCCGCCCACGACCTTGCAATGTCCCGAGCCGGGTTCGGAACGATCGTCAACGTAGCGGTCTCACCTCATCACGGGATGCCGGCCATGGCTCATACGGGAGCGGCGCGCGCGATGGTGGAGCAACTCACCCGCGAGCTTGCGACCCGCTGGGCGCCCGACGGACTCGCGGTGGCGGCAGTCGCACTTGGCCGGTTCGCCACCGAATCGATCCGGAAGTACCCGGCCGAGCTGTGGCGCCGCGCCGCCGAGTCGGTCCCGCTCCAGCGGCTTGGGCTGGTGGAGGAATACGGCTGGCTGGTTGCCCTGCTTGCCTCCCCGCTAGGCTGGGCGCTCTCTGGCTCTGTGGTCACGCTGGACGGCGCCCTCGATAACTGGTTCGGGCCGTGGCCCCCGGAATCGCTTGCCGCGGATGGCGGCGTGCCGATCGAGGCGCGCCAGCCGCCGGCCGTCTGAGAAACGTCGTGGCGAAAGAAGAGCGGCGGACGGGAATCGAACCCGCATCATCGGCTTGGAAGGCCGAGGCTCTGCCGTTGAGCTACCACCGCGCTGGTTAAGCGCCCCTCGGAGCGCTCAAGTTACGGATATCCCGGTGAGGGGTATCGGGGCGTATCGTAGTCGCCCCATGAGAGTCCTGGTCCTGACGAGCGAGCCCATTTCCGCGGCGAAACTTTCGTCGGCGCTGCCGGGCGATCTCGATCCAAAGGACGTCGAGCTCCTGGTCGTCACGCCCGCCCTTCAATCGTCGGCGCTGCGATTCTGGCTCTCAGACGCCGACGACGCAATCGCCCGCGCCCAGCGCATCGAACAGGCGACGGTCGAGCGACTCGGCGAGGAGGGGGTCGGGGTGGACAGCGAGACGGGGGAGAGCGATCCGGAGCAGGCCATCCAGGACGCGCTTCAGACGTTTCCTGCGGATGAGATCCTCGTGTTCACCCATTCCGAGGACGAGCAGCGCTACCGCGAGGACGTGGACGTCGCGGTGCTCGAGCGGCGCTTTGGGGTGCCGGTCAAGCAGGCGACGATCGACTGAAGGCAAGAGTTCATTTGTGCGATCGGGTCGTAGAATCCGTTCCGACCACGGGGAGTGGCGCAGTCTGGTAGCGCACCCGGCTGGGGGCCGGGCGGTCGCAGGTTCAAATCCTGTCTCCCCGATCACAGATGAAACCCCGCTAATCGCGGGGTTTCTGTTTGGAGGCGAAGTGATGGCGGACGGCGCGATGTACCGTCTCCGTCCTGTTTTGGCCCGCATAGTTCGTTGAGCTTGCTGCTTGCTGACGTTGCGAGCGCCCAACGCGGGCGAAGCCATGTCTCTCCGGTTCGCTGCCCGCGCTCGCTGTTGCGTTTAGACCCCCTCGCAATCTGCCCTACTGGGCGGGGCTATCCGGCATTCCCACCTCACCTGATGAGGATGAAGAGAAGGTTTGCCGCTTGGGCAGGGACCCTTGCGAGCTGCCAGGTGCCGACCGGAGGTCTACTCTCGCGCCCCGATCGCCTCAACGGGCCGGGCGCGGAGTGCTCGTCTGGTTGGCAGCGCAAGGGCCAAAAGCGCCAGGAGCGCTGAGATGCCGAGTATCGCGGCGAATGGTCTCGCGGGTATATATGGGAGGCCGCCGTTGAGCGCCTGGCTGAGTGGTAGCAGCGCGATGGCGGCGATCGCCAGGCCGATGCCAAGTCCGATGGTGATGATCAGCGCTGCCTCCCAGCGCGCCATAGATCGGACTTGGCGGGGGGTCGCGCCGACGAGCCGCAGGAGCCCGAGCTCGCGGCGGCGACGGAGCCCGATCATGATGAGCGTGCTGAATACGGCGATTGATGTGAAGGCGAAGATCTCGGCGACGAACTGTGGGCCGAACCAGCGGTTCATCTCGTCCTCGGCGTCGGTGGCGGTGGCGAACGTCGCGCGGTTGCTGATC
>DASYAP010000283.1:0-5026 GCA_036501265.1 Solirubrobacteraceae bacterium
AGGCGCAGCCCCGAGACGCGCGATGAGCTGACGCCGCAGGAGGAGCAGATCGCTCGCCTCGCCCGCGACGGACTATCGAACCCGGAGATCGGCGCGAAGCTCTTCCTCAGCCGGCGGACCGTGGAATGGCACCTCGGCAAGGTGTTCGCCAAGCTCGGAGTCGGCTCCCGCGCGGACCTCCGCGACGCCCTGCCGAGCGCGGAGCTGGAAACCACTCCTGGGTAGCGACGGGCACTGCTATCCCGGGTCGGCTACAGGCGGGTCCAGGCACCTGGCTGGGCAGTCAAGGGCGCGAACGACGGTCCGAACGTGCACGATGCGCCGAATGCTGGCGTCAACGGTCCCACAAGCCCGCTCCCCGCAGCGTCGAATGAATCCGGATCCGGCACGACCCACGCTCGCGATCGGGCCGGACCTCAGGACACACCCGTCACACGAGCCTTGAATCATGCACCGACACGAAAGCGGGGGCCCCAATCAGACCTCGCTGCCGGACCTCGTACTCGCCAGATGCGGGTCTGTCGCGACCGTTGGCTCACGCCCTGAGTCGGAATCACGGAGTGTCATCAGGCGGGCGGTTGGCGCGCACAGACGCTCTAGCGGCGGGTTCCGGTTGACCACGGTCTCGGCTGTTCACGAGGTCGGTGGCGTCGCCGGTCGGAGCGCCATGCGGTCACGGCGTGAGCGTGACCCCCGCAGGCGTGAAGCGTGCTTCTATCGCGCGGCGACGAGAACCTCGGCTTCGCTGGTGCGAACCGAGCCGACGAGGTTGTTGGCCTGCGCGCGCTTCGTGACGTTGTGGACCGTGGTCCCGGCCGGGCGGACGTCGATCGTGAACTCGATGCCCAACTGGGCCGAGGCGCGCATCAGCGTCTCCATGCTCGGATTGACCTCGCCGAGCTCCAGGCGAGCCACCTGGGGCTGCTTCACGCCGAGGCGCTCGGCAAGCTCACGCTGCGAGAGATCGTGGTCAGCGCGGTATCGGACGATCGCGACCGCCACCGCACGTGCAAGCGCCGTCCGCTCCCACTCAGCGCGGAACTCCGGGTCGGTGCGGAGCTGCTCTGCGATCAGCTCGTCGTTGGTCTTCATCTCGCTTAGCTTCATAGGCTTCATGATAACACCCCTGTTATCGGTAGTTCCAAGCCGGACCTCAATCGAGTTCGAGCTGTCCGAATCGCTCGACCGCTCGCCTGACAGCGGCGGCGAAGCCTCGTGAGTCGATCTGCGCCTCCGGCGCGACTGCGAGGATCACGAACGTGGACGGGCTCACGCGGCGGTAGATCGGACGCCACCGGCTGCGACCGGCACGCGGTCGAAGCTCGCGCAGCCCTTGGCCCGCCTCGCCCTGAACCGCGCTGGAGTGTGGGCTCCCAAGCCGCGGGCCCACCGCCTCGAGCTTCTGAACGGCATGGAGCATCGCGACCTTCTCCTCCGGCGGCCAAGAACCGTCGCGCTCGGCTTCCGCCTCCGGATGCCACACCGCGTGGTACGGAGGACCAGGATCCTTTGCGGCAGCCTGTCTCTCTTTCGTGACCGGACTCTTGCCCTTCGCTTTCAGCTTTCGCTTGTCAGCCGCCATGACCACCAAGCATCGGTGCCGGCGCGGCGGAACCCCCAATGGCACGATCGGACCGCGAGGCTTCGCGGGCGGCGACCGTCTGCTCCTTGATCGTGTCCAGCACCTCGAGCCGGAGCTTGCGCCCGAACGGCGCGACCCGGTCGGCCGATCGCTCGACGCGCCGCTGTCCCTCCTCGTCGCCGCAGATGTAGATCACCCCGCCTGTATTGCCGCCGACGATCCAGTCGTCGTGCAGCTTCAGGATCGCGTCCAGCCGGGGCCGCGATTTGCCGGCTAGTTCCACCTCGATCGCAAACGTCGACGAGGCACGCCACGCCACCAGGTCCGGTCGGTGACCGGAGCGTTTGAAGCTGTTGCGATCTTGCCAGCGCAACTGACCGGACCACTCAGGACGGCCGAGCACCTCTCGCTGGCCGAGAAACGACCGGCCACGAACGGTCAACCACGCCGCCGTCCACGCGCACGCGCAGTCATGCGCCCACCACGTCGGCGCCGGTGTCGACGCCGCGATCAACGGCACCCCGAGCATCAGGACACCCTTCCGCGTCGCTAGGAACAGCGAGCCCTCGCCCCACGTCATCGGACACCGCTCAAGCCAGCCCTCACGCTCCAACCGCCGAGCGTGACTTCTCGCCGCCACCTCACTCCAGCCCATCGCATACCGCCACGGATCCAACGGTGACGGCCCACACCGAGCCAGCCACCTCAGGCCAGCCATTGACCCCGGACCCGGCCGCAAGACCCGACTCACCGCCTACCCCTCCCCTCCCAAGCAAGCATCTCCCAGCAACCGCCCGTGCCCGACACCAGCCCGCCTCCGCCCCCGGACAACACCGACCAGCTGAATGCGCATGACCACCCGCACTCCTCCCCTCTCGTCAAATACGTGGTGGGCGGGTAGTCATGCGCACCGAAGCGCCCGACTCCCAGCAACCCCAGGGGCGGAGGCGGCTCAGGTATGGAATCGAGAACAACAGACCAGGAAACACTTCGCTACACACCTTCCGGCCCCTCGACCGCGGCCCGATCGACCCCTGGATCGACCCGCGAGCGCCCGCCGCCCTCCAGCTCGTCCGCGACCGTCCGCAAGGCATCCCACACCTCGCGGAATACGTGCGCGACAGCCACGATGTCGGTCCCGGTGGCGGTGATCGACAGCCGCTCGAAGGCTGCATCGAACTCCTCCCACATCTCCGCCGGCCCCGGCCGGTTGCCGCCGCGCTTCAACTCATACGGCAAGAACTCGGCCATGTCGGTCTTCGACCGCCAGCGGACCCCCGCCGCCTCCGACGCATTGAGCATCGTCGCGGCCAGGTGCTCGCACGACTCCGAGATCGCACGAATCCGACTCACATAGCCTGGACTCGGCGGCGCGTACGCGCTCGCGTTGATTGCCTTCTCATAACCGGCTATCGCGTGCTGCAGCAACTCCACCGCCCCCTGTGCTTTAGGCGTCCGCGGCTTTCTTGTCGAAGTCGGCGCCGACGTAGGCTCGTCCGCTCGCGCGGCGGCTTCCGCAGGTGCCGGGTCAGGGCGGCGGGGAGCGCGAGCCTCCAACCAGGGCTCCTCGCCCCGCTCGATCCGTCCCAGAATGTCGTCGGCCGACGAATTGGTCTCGGCGAGCATGTCGTCCAGATCCGATCGTCGGACGATCCACTTGCGCACCCCGGCGCGCGAGGCCTTCAGCTGCCCTTTGCTTACCCACTGCCGAACCGTTGCGGGATTGACGCGGAGCTCTTCCGCGATCTCAGCCAGCGTCAGCCACGGGTCTACAGCGTCGCGCTCTTCCTCGGTCAAGGCTCTCTGTTTCGCGTCGGTGCTTCCGTCCTTATCGCAATTAGAGTATCTTAGACAGAGGTTGCCGTGGGTACCGCGTCAAGTAACGTCCCTCGCGTCGCGCTCAGCCGTCAAGAGGCGGCGATGTCGCTTGGGATGTCGTTGGACTCGTTCGAGCGCCACGTCCAGCCCGAGCTGCGGCTGATCCGGCGGGGCAAGCTCCGCCTCGTCCCGGTCGCCGAACTGGAGCCATGGGCGAACGAGAGCGCCGAGTCGGTGTTCAGACGTCCGCGCCGGGCCTAGCATCAGCGGTCCTCATGGCTACCGGGATCCGCGTCCGTCACTCTCGCAACTGCACATCGCGCGAGGGTGGACGCTGCTCCTGTAAGCCGACCTACCAGGCCCAGGCGTACGACACCCGTACAGGCCGGCAGGTGTGGCGGACCTTCCCCACCCTCGCTGCCGCGAAGCTGTGGCGCCAGGATGCCCAGGTCGCGCTGCGCCGCGGGACGATGCGCCCGCCGACGGCGAAGACGATCGCCGAGGCGGCCGAGGTCCTGATCAAAGGCGCCCACGACGGGACGATCCTTGACCGGGCGGGGAAGCCGTACAAGCCGTCGACGGCCCGCGGCTATGAACAACTCCTCCACGCCTACGTCATCCCCGCCCTCGGCGGATGGAAGCTGTCCGACCTGCAGCGCCGCGACGTTCAGGACTTCGTGGACGCGCTGCGGAGCCAGGCCCTCTCTCCCTCCACCATCGCCAACATCCTCGATCCGCTCCGGGTCGTCTTCCGCCGGGCGATCCGCCGCGACGAGGTCGCTCTCGATCCGACCGAGAACCTCGACCTGCCCGCGATCCGCGGCCGCCGCGACCGGATCGAACCGCCCGAGGTGGCGCACGAGCTGCTCGCGGCGCTCCCCGACACCGAGAAGGCGTTCTGGGCTGTCGCGCTGTTCTGCGGGCTCAGACGCGGCGAGCTCCGTGGCCTCCAGTGGACGAACATCGACTTCGACAACGGCGTGATCCGAGTTGAGCGCTCCTGGGATCCGGTCAAGGGTCCCGTCGACGTCAAGACCGTCGCCGGCCGCCGCGCCGTCCCGATGGCGTTCGTCGTCCGCCGAGAGCTGATGACCCACCAACAGCGCACCCAACGCGACGGCCCGGACCTCGTGTTCGGCCGCACCAAGACCGAGGCGTTCTTCGCCTCCACGATCCGCGCCCGCGCGAACAAGGCATGGGAAGCCGCGGGCCTCGAGCCGATCACGCCGCACGAGGCCCGGCACTGCGCGATCTCCTACTTCATCGCCGCCGGCCTCGACTGGAAGCAGATCTCGACCTGGGCCGGACACGGTGACGTCCGCCAGACCTGGAACCGCTACGGGCACCTCGTCCCCGGGGGCGAGGACATCGCAAGAGAGCGTCTCGATGCCTTCCTGTCGCCGACCCAGCCGACCTCGACTGTGGCGCACACTGTGGCGCACGACCCCAAGAACGACGAAACCCCCGTCAACACGGGGGTTCTGAAGTACCGCTACCGGGATTCGAACCCGGGTTTCCGCCGTGAGAGGGCGGCGTCCTAGTCCCCTAGACGATAGCGGCGGGAGGAGCGCGGTCCGGGCAGCCAACCGGTGCCAGGTGCCCGGAGCCACTGAGGTTAGCGTGGCG
>DASYAP010000284.1:0-2220 GCA_036501265.1 Solirubrobacteraceae bacterium
AACGCAGCGAGCACCACGAGCGTCAAGGGCACGACCCAGGGCATCGTCGCCCACAGCAGGTCACCGTAGCGGTGAGCGCTACCAGAGAAACCGTTTTCGAACCTCAGCCGGAAGGCGAGGTAGTAAGCGAGCGCGACCAACACTCCGTCCCCCAATAGCTGTGGCACCGAATAGCGGTGAACGGGGAAGGCCGCGGGTCTAATCCGCCGGCGCATTCTGCGCGGATTCTAGTTTGCGCTCGGTCAACGGTACCTAAGTGGCAAGCGGTTGCCCGCATCGATCACCGCTGTCGCGGGAATCCGCGTCAACCGCCCGCGAGAGCACGCTCAACAGCAGCCACCACCGTCTCGACCTCAGAGCGTCCGAGCGTGGGTCCCATCGGCAGCGCCAGGTTGGTGCGCGCGAGCTCCTCCGTCGCCGGCAACGAGAGAGCGCGCGACACGTACGGTTCGAGCGCGGGCTGGCGGTGCGAGGGCGTGCGGTAGTAGCCCCGCGCCTCGATTCCAAGCTCCCGAAGCCCGGCGATCAACTCGTCGGCCCGCGCGTGGGCGACCACATAGAGGTGCCAGGCAGGCGCCGCGCCGGCCGGCGCCGCCGGCAACCGCACGTGACGGCCCAGTCCTGCGGCCTCGTATGAGCCGGCAACGCTGCGCCGCCTCTCGCTCCAGCCCTCCAGGTGCGGCAGCAGCACGCGCAGGACCGCCGCCTGCAACTCGTCCAAGCGAGAGTTGTAGCCCACCGCCACGAACCTCTCCTTGTCACGCGAGCCGTGGTAGCGCAGCGTGCGTGCCCGCTCAGCGACCTCGTCATCGGCCGTGGCGATCGCTCCGCCATCGCCGAAGCAGGGCAGATTCTTGGACGGGTAGAACGAGAACGTCGCCACGTCGCCGAGCGCTCCAGCCCGGCGTCCGTCGAGGCTCGCGCCGGCGGCCTGGGCGGCGTCCTCGAGCACCGGGAGACCCAGCGCGCGCAGGTCGGGCGCGGGAGAGCCGAAGAGGTCGACCGCCAAGATCGCCTTGGCCTGCGGAGTGAGTACGGCGCGGACGGACTCCGCGGTTACGTTCCGCGTCTCCAAATCGACGTCGCAGAAGACCGGCCGCGCCCCAGCGGCGATCACCGCCTCGACCGATGCGTAGAACGTAAAGGAGGGCACGACGACCTCGTCCCCGGCAGTAATTCCCATCGCTCGCAGCGCGATCGTGATCGCGTCGGTGCCGTTGGCCACACCGATGACGTGCGGGACCCCCAGGAATGCGGCGAACTCGCGCTCGAAGGCTTTGACCTCCGGCCCCAGAATGAACCTGCCTCGCTGAACCACCTCCAAGAGCCGGGCCTGCACTTCGGGGTAGTTGGGGCCCTGCCAAGCCTCGAGTTGGAATAAAGAAATTCTCACCGCTTCAGCGGCCTTCATCGCGGGGATGAACGCTACCGCTGCCGCTACATTTGGTCGTCGTGCTCGCGATCTCCTCCATCACCGGGTCGCTGGTCACCTTCGCGACGAACGCAATCGCAAAGCTGGGTCTGGCAGGGGTGGGCCTGCTCATGCTCTCGACCGGCGTGATCTTCGTCCCGGGGACCGAACCGACCATGCTGTTCGCCGGCTTCAACGTCTACAACGGCAAGTTCGCGATGGTGGGGGTGATCGTCGCGGGATTGATAGGCGACATCCTCGGCGCCTACATCGCCTACGCGATCGGATACTTCGGGAGGGAAGGCTGGCTCCAGCGCGGGCCGGGCCGCCTGGGCCGGCATAAGATCGACCGAGCTCATCGCTGGTTTGAGCGCTACGGCGCGCCGGTCGTCTTCTTCTCGCGCATGATTCCCGTCGTGCGGTCAGCGTTTCCGTACGCCGCGGGGGCGGCCCAGATGCCGTTCAGGCGGTTTGCCCCGTTGGTCGCGCTTGGTTCCATCCCTTGGGTCGTGGGACTGGCGGTTGTGGGGCGCGAGGTCGGACACGGATGGCAGAGCTGGCGCCACCACCTCGAATACGTGGACTACGTGGGCGCGGCGCTCGTGGTGCTCGCGATCGTCTACCTGATCGTCCGGTTCATCCGGTCTCGCCGTCCCCCGTCGCGAACCGAGGACGTCGAGCCCACGACCGCCGACGTGCTGGCGGAGTAGGGCGCGTCCCGGGGCGCACGCCAACGCAAGATGCCGCGGACTTCAAGCGGCGGGCGTGGCCAAGCCATTCCTCTGAGCCACGCGCTCGCGCTCGGCCTC
>DASYAP010000285.1:0-20570 GCA_036501265.1 Solirubrobacteraceae bacterium
CATCCCGACCACCCCCATCCAAACGCGGCGGCCCCACGGCCACCCCAGAAACACCCCGACCCTACCTTACCCACACCGCGTTAGGCGAACAACCTAACATCCCCCTCAACGCAACACGCTGTCGCAACGATGGCATGAGCAGGTCGGCGTGAGGTCCGGTTTTGAAGGTGGTCGGCCCTCCGCGTCGAACGGCTTAGGTTAAGGCGCGCGCGGATTGAGCCCGCGCGGCCGGCCACTCGAATAGGAGGTACCGACCGTGGCTCACGGTATGCGATGGGTCGGGCTGGACGCTGCTGGTCTTACGGCTGGCCCTTGTCGTGCTCTGCGTCGGAGGCGGCTGGGGAAGGGGGTGGGTGTGGGATGTCGATCGTGATGGGTGTTGATCAGCATCGGGCGCAGATCACGGCGGAGTGGGTCGACACCGAGACGGGCGAGGTCGGGCGTGCGCGGGTGACGCCGGCGTATCGCGAGAGCGTGCGCCGGTTTTTTTCCCGCTTCCCCGGCAACCAGCTCGAGGTGGCGCTGGAGGCGACAACGGGGTGGCGGTTCGTGGTCGAGGAGCTTGAGCGTGTCGGCGCGAGCGTGCATTTGGCCGAGCCGGCGGAGACCGCGGAGCGGCGGGGGCGCAAGAAGCGCGCGAAGACGGACCGCGCGGACGCGCGGTTGTTGCGCGAGCTGGTGATGGCCGGCAGATTGCCGGAGTCGTGGATCGCGCCCGGGCACATTCTCGATCTGCGCGCGCGGACTAGGCTGCGTCACACGCTCGTCGATCAGCGTGGAGAGTGGCAGCAGCGGATTCACGCGGTGCTCTACCACCACGGCGTACGCCAGCGCCGCGGGCTGGGACTGTTAACTGCCGAGGGTCGCGCCTGGCTCGAGGGGCTGCGCTTACCGCAGGCGGCGCGCGAGCAGGTCACCGTCGCGCTTGCGATGATCAACAAGCTCGACTCAGAGCTCGCGCCGCTCGACAAGGAGCTGCGAGCCCACGCGCGCCGGCAGCCAGGGTGCAAGGCGCTGTTGGGCATCTACGGGATCGGTCATCTAACCGCGGTCACGATCCTCGCTGAGCTCGGCGACGCCAGGCGGTTCTCCTCCTCGCGCGATGCGGTGCGCTACTCGGGCCTTGACATCACCGTCAAGCAATCCGACCAGCGCCGCGCGCCCGGCCATCTCTCCCGTCAGGGACCGCCCGCACTGCGCTGGGCGCTCTACGAGGCCGCCCAAACAGCCCACCGCAAGAGCAGCCCCGACCGCGAGTACTACCTGCAAGCGGCCGAACGTCTTGGCAACAACCGCGCGTGCCTGGCGATCGCGCGCAAGCTGCTCAAGCGCTCATATCACGTCCTACGCGAGCTCGGCGAGGAGGCACTACAACCCGCGTGAGGCGGCTCGTGCGCGCGCAGTCCTCACTCACACCGATGCACCGCGGCCAGCTCCCGACATAGCCCTGCCGCCACGTCCGCGTGGACGGCCTCCAACGACAGAGCAGTCGCAATCCTTACCCCAGCGGGATCACCCGATCAACCATCATGTCGCCGCCCCGGAGCCAACCCGGGTCGTGGACCGAGATACGGCTGGGCGCCCGCGCGCACACCAACAACCAATGCCATCACCCCAGGACCGTTCCTAACCACGCCAACAACCAACCCACCCAAACCAGCTCACAGCACCGCTTGACAACAACCCCCTGCACAGATACGGGCTAAGAGGAGCGGGCTTGCGCTCGGCTGTCGGAACCCCGGGATGCAGCAGTGTGGCGGTCCACCTAGCGACGAATGCCGACGCTCGTTTTGCGTGCGCGCGTGTTGACCTAGCTGACGCGCGCCTTGCGACGGAGCGCGCCCAGGGATGATGAAGTCCCGCGGAGGCTTGCCGGTTGCCTTACGGCTCCTGTCGCCTTGTTTCGCGGCAAGGATCGGCGCGAGCAGTAGTGAGCTGGACTCGCCCGATGGTCACATGGCAGCACTGCCACGGTAGGCGTGGCCCAATCCTGGCCCAAACGTCCGAGCGACGATGCCCGTGGACCCCGGCGACACGTTCGAGAAGCGTCTCTGATGTGCCGCAATTCGGGGCGTTTCGCGTCCCAAATGGTCGAGCGCCACCGCTTCCGGCATGGCCTTCCACGCCGGAGGTCGCGCGTTCGAGTCCGGCCGCTGCGGGTTCTTTGGAAGTCCCTGCGGCGATACTGTCATTTAGCATCTCAGAGCGACTGTTGTCGCTCGCCGCCGAGTGGCGCAAGCAACGGTCTTTGACTTGCGTCGGCTTCGGCGCGGCCCGTCGTAATGAGCGGCCTGACCTCGCGGTGAGAGCGCTGCTCGTACGCCAAGGGCTGGCGAACGGGCCGGCCACGTGGCGGCCCAGAACGCTTGCCCGTGTGATGACCTGAGAGCATGGAGCCGGTGAGGCAGGTGTCATCCGGATCCGCGCGCGTTTTCAGCTCGACGACGTGGTCGTCGCCCGCGGCTTCAACCCCGGGTGAGCCACTGCGTCCTGAGCCGGCGGATGTGCTGCGGCTCGGGCGGCGTCTGTTGCGGATGGCGGTAGCCAGCGCGCGGGCGGATGAGGCGCCGACGCCTGCCCGCCTACTGGCCGAGCATCTGGACCGGAGGCGCCGTCGCTACCGGTCGTCGGCGAGAGCTGGGCCACCTACGACCACGTCAACCTCCAGGGTGCGCTTGACCGGTGGACCCAGGCGCCGGGTCGCAGCACCGCGTTGGTCGGGCTGACCAACTTTCAGCATTCGATGTTCACGTTGGCCGACCTCGCCCAATCGGCGATGTCAATGCATGGCCCCGGGATTGGGGCGGTGGCCATGGCCAGGCTGGGGTCGGGGCCCAACGGCGCCACCAGGGCGTGCGTTCGGTGCGGCGACGCTCCTTTGACATTTCATGAGCGGCCCGCGCTCACGCGCGAGGACCTGGTTCTCCCCAGCGATGTGCTGGAGGCCGTGGAGGCGCAGGTCATCGGCATCGCTCGCCATCGCGGCTGGCTGGTGGCCAGTGGCCAGCACCTCAAGCGTGGCGTGCTGCTGCACGGCCCGCCTGGTTACGGGCAAGACGCACACGCTGCGCTACCTAATGAGCCCGCTGACCGACACGACGGTGGTCATGTTGTCCGGCAACGCGCTGCAGTTCATCGCCCCGGCAGTCTCGATTGCCCGGGCACTGCAACCAGCGCTGGTGATCGTCGAGGACGTCGACCTCATCGCCGAGGCTCGCGGCATGCACCCTGGCCAGCATCCCCTCCTGTTTCAACTGCTCAACGAGATCGACGGTCTGAGGGAGGACGCCGACGTGGCTTTCCTGCTGACCACCAACCGCGCAGACCTGCTCGAACCGGCGCTGGCCCAACGGCCCGGGCGAGTAGACGAGGCGGTGGAACTTCCACTGCCCGACGCCGAGGGCCGCCGCCAGCTACTGGCCCTCTACCGAGGCAATCTCGCCCTGGAGCTCGGCGATACCGATGTGATCGTGGCCAAGACCCGAGGGCGTGACCGCGTCGTTCTTCAAGGAGCTGCTTCGCCGCGCCGCCCTGCTCAGCGCCGAGCGAGCCGGTGAAGACGCAGATGGTGCCCTAACCCTCGGCGACGCGGAGCTCCGAGCGGCTCTTGACCAGCTGCTCGCCCAGCGAAACCAGCTCACCCGAGTTCTGCTCGGGGCGCGCCGCGACGACAATCCGCCCGACCAATAAACGCCGTCAAGCACTCCTGCTTTCCAGGCGACCAACAGCCTGGGGTCAGCGCTGCTGCTCGATCCAGCCGGCGGCGCGTCAGCGAGCTAGGGAGCGAAAACCAGATACCCGGTCGGTAAAGCGCCCACACGCTCCACCAGATCGCCTCATAGACCAGAAACGCCATCACGATCGCTGGCCATACGCGATCACGCATCACCGCGAAGCGTACTCCCGGACAAAGCCCTCAATTCACGGCATGCCAATGCAAATGAGCCGCCAGACTCGGGCCTTCCCGTTGGGGTAGTCGCGGCAGCCGACTCTCGATCGAGCAAGAGCCGCGGAGTCGCGGATCGCTGCCGCGCATGACGCACTTCTGCAGCCGTGCGTTTGGCGTCCTAGGGCGTGCGCAACGTTTTTCATTCTCCCTGCAAATATACGATTTTGACGGACGCCGCCGGACCCTCAAATGCCCTCTCACGGCGGAAACCCGGGTTCGAATCCCGGTAGCGGTATTGCGGTCGGCCGTGCCGACTGGGGCCTTTTATAGGCTTCCGCCGTGCCTGGGGAACGCCGTTACGGGGGGCGGGAAGATCGCCCGCGTCGTCCCCAAAGCTCGGGTAGTCGCGAGAGCACGCGTCCTGGCGAAAGTGAGCTTTATTTCGAAAGCGGGCGCGAGCGCGAACTCGCGCGTCGACGCGAAGACGCGCGTCGACGCAGGAGAGCTGCTCGACAAAGGCGAAACGCCCTGCTTTGGCTCGTGTCCGGCTGCGTCGTGGCAGGCGTAGTGCTCGCGGTCCTTTTTGCCACCGGCGGCGGCAGCAGCGGTCGCGCGGGCCAGCCGAAGAAGACCGCCACGCACGTGACGCGCCCGAAGCCTCCGCCGCAGCTGCCGCGGGGCGGCCGGACGGTACTCCCCGGTCATCTGGTGGTCGCCTACTACGGCATTGTCGGCACCTCGAACATCCTCGGCCGCACCAACGACCCGAGAGCGGACGCCGAAGGGGTGGAGCGCCAAGCCCGCGCTTACGCCAACTTCGGCCAGCCAGTGCTGCCGGCGTTTGAGCTCGTCACCACAATCGCCTCGCCCGTCCCGGGACCCTCAGGAAACTACAGCTCGCCGGTGGACCGGTCGACAGTCGCGCGCTACCTGGCCGCGGCCCACCGGCACAAGCTGCTGCTGATCCTGGACTTCCAGCCCGGCAGGGGCCAGTTCCTGCCTGAGGTCAAGCGCTACGCCCACTTTCTGCTCGACCCGTCTGTCGGAGTGGGCCTTGACCCAGAATGGAAAGTGGGCCTAGGGGAAGTCCCGGGCCAAGAGCTCGGGTCGGCGTCGGCAGCCAGCGTCAACGCGGTCTCCAGCTACCTGTCGCGCCTTGTCGCCAACCATCGTCTTCCGCAGAAGCTGTTCATCGTCCACGAGTTCCGTACGAGCGAGCTTCCCAACCGAAACAAGATCGCGGATAGGCCGGGCCTGGCCACCGTCTTGCAAATGGACGGGCTCGGGTCGGTGAAGACCAAGCTTTACTCCTTTCACAAGGTGACGCGGCACGCGAAACAGTTCCACATCGGGTTCAAGGTCTTTCTCTCGCACGCGTTTGACCCCGTACGCATGACGCCCAAACAGATCATGAAACTGCGTCCCCAGCCCGCGTACATCAGCTACCAGTAAGCGCGCCGATGTGCCAGCGCGTTCGAATCCCGGTTGCCGTACTGGATAAAGGCCGAGCCGATCAGTAGGCGCGTGCAAGGAGCGCCTCGACGGCGTCGTCACCAGGATCATCCACCGGTTTGCCGTCTTCGCGCACCAGACAGCGCACGGAGATTCCGGCCCCTGCCATCCGATCCTCGGCACCGGGGCCACACGCTCGCCACGGAACGCGAGCGAACCCGTCGGTGGCGATTTCGATGGCGTCCGTCAGCGTTTCCGCACGCCACACCCGCCGGTCGCGCAACGCAGTTGCCTGCTCCAGCAGCTCCCGCTGGTCCTCGTCGAGAATGTGGGGAACCTGCTCGGCCAGGCCGCGCAGCGCGAAAGTTTCCTTCGAGTTCCGGACGCGACGGGCCAAGACCGCCTGGCCGCCCGCAAGCTCCCTTGGGCCCAGCTCGATGCGAAGCGGCACCCCGCGAAGCTCGTGGTCGACGATCCTTCTTCCGAGCGAGATATCCAGCCTGTCGTCCGGCTCGGCGCGCACGCCAACCCGGCTTAGATCGTCGATAAGCGTCTTGGCCGCCTTCAGAACTCCTTCTCCGGCCCGCGCTGTCAAAACGATCACCTGAGTGGGCGCAAGACGCGGGGGCACCCGTAGTCCTTGATCATCGCCGTGGACCATGATCATTGCTCCAAGCAGCCGGGTGGAGACGCCCCACGAGGTCTGCCACACATGCCGCAGCTGGCCGTCGCGATCACTAAACCGGATGCCAAATGCGCGAGCGAAGTTCTGGCCAAGCTCATGGGAGGTGCCCATTTGCAACGCCTTCCCATCCCGCATCACGCCCTCGCATGACCACGAAATCTCCGCGCCCGCGAACTTCTCGGCCTCGGTCTTGCGGCCCCGAAACACGGGAATCGCCAGCTCCTCGGTCATGGCGTCTGCATAGACCGCTTCCAAGATCTTGAGCGCGTAGGAGTGCGCTTCGGCGCGCGTCGCGTGGGCGGTGTGGCCCTCCTGCCACAGGAATTCGGAGGTCCGAATAAACAGCCTCGGGCGAAGCTCCCAGCGCACCACGTTTGCCCACTGATTAATGAGCAGAGGAAGGTCTCGGTAGCTCGAGATCCACCTGGCGAACGACGAGTTGACGATCGTCTCGCTGGTCGGACGGACAACCGCGGGCTCTTCGAGTGTCTTTCCGCCCCCGTGGGTGACCACCGCCAGTTCCGGGCTAAAACCCTCAACGTGCTCGGCCTCCCGGCGCAGGAACGCCTCGGGAATCAGTAGCGGAAAGTAGGCATTGCGCGCGCCCGTCGCCTTGATGCGCCGGTCGATCGCCGCTTCGAGCCGCTCCCAGATCGCGTAGCCCCAGGGCCGGATGACCATCGTTCCGCGTACCGGTCCGTTCTCGGCCAACCGTGCCTTCGAGATCACCTCCTGGTACCACCGCGGGAAGTCCTGCGCCTGAGGCGTGAGCACGGGAGGCATGCTGCCGCCACTCTAAATCGAGCAAGTCGAAATCGGCGCTGCGGTGCGACCACATTTCGGTCGCGACGCAAACGGTTGAGCTATCGCGAGCGATAGTTCAAATGCCCAAGGGCTAACTCGAGCTGCCCAGACCGCTGACCCTTACCCGCTCTCTCCTGAGTAGTTGTACGACCGGGGCTTTGGGCGTGTACGTGGGGATCTCGACCGAGAATTTGATGGACTTGGTCTGCGCAGTGGGCGGATAGGTGACGGGGTGCTTGAACGTCCCGGATATCGCCCTGCCGTTAGCAGAGATCGATCTGACATTTCCTGCCTGGATCTCCTCGATGAAGCTCCGGTACGAGATCTGTACCGACGACGAGCTTCCACCGCACGCGGCGAGCGTAACCGCGGTGAGCGCAACCGCGACAACGGCTGCTAAGCGCATCGCAATGGGCCTGAAAGCGCTGCTGCAAAACCTTGCGATAGTCACCCAAGTATTGCGGACCGACGGTGAGCGTCTCGTCGCACCCGGCAGTCGCGCTTGGACCCGTTCACCCCATGGGTCCGAGTATTGGCAGACATCATTTCGGTGGGGGCCGAAACGTCATGGACCTAGGATTGCCACATGGATGGCGACACCAACATCGCCGCCCTGGGAGCCTTGCTCAGCGATCCGAGGCGCTGCCGCGTACTGCTCGCGCTCGGAGACGGGCGGGCGCTTCCCGCGAGTGTGCTGGCGAGCGAGGCCGGGGTCGCCTTCTCCACGGCGAGCGAGCACCTTGGCAAGCTTCTCGACGCCCAGTTGCTGTGCGTTGAAACACACGGCCGACACCGGTATTACCGCGTGGCGGGGCCGCACGTCGCGCGCTTGCTCGAGACGCTCGCGCAATACGCTCCCGCGGCCCCAGTGCGCTCCTTGAAGGAGGGCACTCGCGCCCATACCGTACGTCAGGCGCGCTACTGCTACGACCATTTGGGCGGCCGCCTCGCAGTTGGGCTGATGGACTCGCTACTTGAGCGCGAAGTCATCATCGGCGGCGACGGACGGTTCGACCCCGTGCACGCCCGGGATGACCGGTTCGCGGCGCCGGGGCGCGACGTCGACTACCGGCTCGGCGACCACGGAGCCAGCTGGCTGCGCGATTTTGGGGTCGATATCGATGCCGTCCAGACCGGGCGGCGACCGCTCATTCGCTACTGCCTCGACTGGAGCGAGCAGCGTCACCACCTCGCCGGAGCCCTCGGTGCGGCCGTGGCTCGGGTTCTGTTCGAGCGAGGATGGCTGAACCCCGCGCCGCGTTCGCGCGCGGTGATGGTCACCGACGTTGGCGAACGCGCGCTCAGGGCTCAGCTCGGCGTGGTGCTCAACGGCCCGCGCTGAACACAGCGAACTTGACAGTACTGTAGGATTGTTTTCGGCTTCCGAGTCCAGGGAATAGCTTTCGTAGGCATGCCCGAGAAGGGTGCACGTCCGAACGTACATCCGGTGCAAGAGCGCGTCCTCAAGGCGCTCAGTTCGCTGAGCTCACCCCTACTGCCAGATGACTACTTGGAGCTGTTCAACCCTCTGTGGTCGACGCGCGAGTTGCGGGGCCGGGTCGAACGTGTCGAGCAGGAGATGGGGACGGCGGCCACCATCCTGATCAAGCCTGGATATCGGTGGTCGGGCCATAAGCCAGGTCAGTACGTACGCATCGGAATCGACATCGATGGTGTGCGCCACTGGCGCGCCTATTCGCTGACCTCGGACCCTTACCGAGAGGACGGCCTGATCAGCATTACGCCCAAGAAGGTCGACAGCGGGAAAGTCTCTCCGTACCTAGTTTCCAAGGCGAAACCGGGCACGATCGTCTCGCTGAGCAACATCGAAGGCGAGTTCGTTCTGCCTGATCCGCCGCGGCCACAGTTGCTCTTTATCAGCGCGGGCAGCGGGGTCACGCCGATCATGAGCATGCTTCGCCATCTCGATCACTACAACGAGCTCAACGACGCCGTTCTGCTGCACTCCGCGCGCCACGCCGACGATGTCATTTTCGGCCCTGAGCTCCGAGAGCTCGCGGCGCGCCGGCCCGGTTTTAACCTCCACGAGCAGCTGACTCGCGAGCAAGGCCGCATGGGGCCGTCCGACCTTGATCGCTTGTGCCCCGACTGGCGCGAGCGCGAGACCTACATCTCCGGCCCGAATGAGATGCTCGACGCCTTCACCGAGCACTTCGACCGCTACGGGGACTGCGAGAGGCTCCAGATGGAGCGCTTCCAGCCCAAGCTCGGTCTGGGACAAGCCGGGGAAGGCGAAGGAGGAACGATCAAGTTCCTGATGTCGGACTACGAGACCGAGTCAGACGGCCACATGCCGATCCTGGTGGCCGGCGAGGAAGCGGGGCTCGAGCTGCCATACGGCTGCCGCGAGGGGATCTGTCACACGTGCGTGGGCGAACTGCGCTCGGGACGCGTGAGAGACCTGCGCACCGGCAAGGTCTATGGGCAGCAGGGGGAGGTGATCCGGACGTGCATCAGCGCTCCGGAGGGGCCGGTGGAAATCGACCTGTAGAACAACAAGACGACTGAGGTGAAATCCGATGGAGACAGCCAGCGACGGAGAAAATCAGCAGACCGCAAGCGGAAACGGCCACCGCTCGGACGGTTACGTCGCGCTTGAGGTGCCCGAGAACCCGATGCACCGCCTGACGTCTGAGCAGATCGAGGAGATCGGACGCGAGTTCGACCAGCTCCACGAGGAGGTGCGATCGAGCCTCGGAGACCGTGACGCTCGCTACATCCGCTCGATCATCGCAATGCAGCGTCGGCTTGCCCTAATCGGCCGCCTAGAGCTGATCGCCTCCCGGTGGCGCGGCCCCTGGGCACTCGGAGCGGCCACCCTGGGCCTGGCGAAGATCCTCGAAAACATGGAGATCGGCCACAACGTCCTGCACGGCCAGTGGGACTGGATGAACGACCCCGTGGTCAACTCGCGCGCCTGGGACTGGGACACGGCATCCACTGCGCAGGCCTGGCGCCACTCCCATAACTACATCCATCACACGTTCACCAACATCCTCGGCAAGGACCGCGATCTCGGCTACGAGATCATGCGCGTCGACCCCCACCAGAAGTGGCACCCCGTGTATCTGCTGCAGCCCTTCTACAACGTGGTGCTGATGATGCTCTTCGAGTGGGGCGTGGCGCTGCACGACCTTGACCTCGAGGCAATCCGCGCGGGCGAGAAGGACATGAAGGATGTGCGCAAGGAGCTCAAGGGCATCGCCCGAAAGGCCCGCACCCAGATCCAAAAGGACTACATCGCCTGGCCCCTCATCAGCGGGATCGTGATGACGCTGGTCGAGGTTGGGATCCTCACCTGGAAGGCCCGCTTCCAGCAGCCCACCGGTCGTCGTCCGGTGTCGAAGCTCCAGCGCGCCGGGCGCAGGTTTCAGCGCAAGCGGTCGCGTTCAAGCGGGGATCTCTTTGCGCAGCTGGTGCAGCGGCGTTCGTTCCGCGAGCCGTTCCTCCGTACGTTGACCGCTGATGCGGTCGCCAACATCATCCGCAACATCTGGTCCTACGGGATCATCTTCTGCGGCCATTTTCCCGACCAGACCTACACCTTCACCCAGCAAGAAGTGCAGGACGAGACCCGCGGCGGGTGGTACGTGCGACAGCTCACCGGCGCAGCCAACATCGACGGTGGACCGCTGTTCCACGTCCTGAGCGGCAACCTCGGCTACCAGGTGGAGCACCACCTGTACCCGGACATGCCGAGCACGCGCTACGGCGAGATTGCCCCGAAGGTGCGCGAGATCTGCGTGCGCTACGGACTGCCGTACGGCTCAGGTCCGCTGCACACGCAGCTGGGAATGGTTCAGCGAACGATATTGCGGCTGGCCTTCCCCGGCGGCAAGCCGCGGCCGAAGCCCGGTGCTTACGACGGCCCGCTGGTGCGCGGGAAAGGAGAGCAGCTCCAGGAGCGCGTGGGCTCGGCGGCGTAGACGTCAGCTCAGCTTCTCGCCGGCGCGGGGCAGCCTTCGCAGCTCGCTCAGCTTCCCGTCTGCGCGGGTCTTCCCGGTGTCTGCGTGGCCCTGGGAATTCCGCGCGGCGCCTTGGCGCCCCGGTTCTCGCTCGCAGACTCTCCGGCCAGGTCTGCAACGAGGATGCCGTCGCGGATCTGGGCCATCAGATCGCCCACGCCGCTCGGGGAGTGGGGGAGCAGGATCGTGTTCGTGTTGGCGCCCTCGCCAAGCGCCCTGATCATGTCCGTGTACTGAGTCAAAGCGACGAGCGCCATCGCCTCGCGGGGGTCGAGGCCCTGTTGGGCGATGATCTCGAGCGACTCCCTGAGCCCTTCGGCGATCGCCTGCCGCTCGGCGGCGACCCCCTCGCCCTGGAGGCGCATGGTCTCCTTCTCGCCCTCGGCCTTCTTGACCGCCAGCGTCTTCTGTCCGTCGCCCTGCGCACCAGCCGCGACCTGATTGCGCTGGGCGGCGTTGATGTTGTTCATCGCGTCCTTGACTCGCTGGTCCGGCTCGATGTTCGTGACCAGCGCCTTGACGATCTCGTAGCCGTACTCCGCCATCTGCCTGTGCAGGGTCTCCTGGATGTGCATCGCGATCGTGTCGGCGTCCGCGTACGCCACGTCGAGATTCATGCTCGGGATGTGCGAGCGGACAACGTCGAAGGCGTAGGACTTCATCTGCACCTCGGGGTCCTCGAGCTTGTAGAAGGCGTCCTGGACCTGTTGGGCCTGGGCGCCGACCTTGTACTGGACCGCCAGGTTGACGTGGACGAAGACGTTGTCCAAGGTCTTGGTCTCAATGTCGGCGTTGAGCTGCTCGACCTGGAGGCTCATCCGTCCCGCGACGCGCTCGACGAATGGCGACTTGGTCTGCAAACCCGGGCCTGCGACGCGCACGAACTTGCCGAACCGCTCGACGATCGCGCGTTCCTGCTGCGCAACGGTGAAGAAAAAGAGTGGCATGACCCATAACGTTAGTACCTTCAGGCACGTGGCGCATAACTTCGAGCGGAAAGGGCCGCCAGGCGGCACACAGCGGGAGGAGCACGTCGCGGGCGCGGGGCCCCAGGAGTTTCTTGGCCGGATCGCCGACGAGCACTTGCTCTCAGAACATTCGGCTTTGCCGGGGGCGGTCGCACGCCCCGCCCCGATCCTCCCCAACCCGCGACGGCGCTGGATCGTAGGCGTCGGCGCGACCCTCACGGGCGTGACGCTCGTGGGCGGGATCGCCCTGATCGTCGCAGCGCTGGTGGGAATAATCGCCAGCGGCTTCGGTGCCCTCGAGATTGCCGCGCTGGCGATCGGAATCGTGCTCGTCGCCACGCACTGGGGCTGGGTCCACGTGGCCGAGTTGACGGCCATGACGCTGGAGGGCCGGCAGGAGCGCGCCGCGCTCGAGCGCACCGGCCGCTGGCTCGCTGCGATCGAGCCCTACACGCGGTACGAGGTCTCGACACACGTGGGTGAGGACGGCGCCATCACGATCGCGCGCACGCGCCATCGGCCCGTGCCAAGCGGCGAGGGAAGGTTCAAGTTCGTCGCCGAGGTGGAGCACAGCGAGGTCCACTCTGGCGATGAGCCGGGAGCGGTGGTCGCGGAGCGTGCGGAGGCTCTACGCCGGCAGGCGGAGCTGGACACTGACCGCGAGCGTCAGGGGTGGGCCGCGGTGGCCGGCGAACGGGAGACCGAGCAGTTGCGCCGCGAGCAGGAAGAACGACTCAAAGAGGCGCTGCGGGCCGAGTCGCAGGCGCTATCGGAGCGGATCAACGAGAACCTGCGTGATCCGCCGCTTGGGCAGTAAGCGGGAGGGCAGGCCTGCGTTCGCTCAGTGCGTGGGCGGTGCGATCGGCGGTGGCGCGCGCCCAGCGAGTGGTGGTCAGGGCTCCGATCACAAACATGGCGACTCCTAGCACCGCGACGACGGTCCAGGCCGAATGGCTCGCTTGGACGAAGCTCGGTCCAAGCGTGCCCGACAGCGCCCCCCCGGCGATCGCGCCGAGGACGGCCACGCCCAGCGTCACGCCCACCTGACGGCTCGTGGAAGCCACCGCGGCCGCGACGCCTGCCTGCGAGGAGGGCATGCCGGAGACCGCCGTGTCGGTGATGGGCGGGTTCACGAGCCCGAAGCCGATACCGAAGAGGACATAGGACGCGAGCAGGTAGCCGGTGGGGGTGGTAGGCGTGAGGCGCGTAAGCATCACGGCCGCCGCCGTCACGGCCGTCGCGGCGATCAACAACGACGGCCGACTGCCGACCCGGCCGACCATCCATCCCGAGAGCGGGGCGAAGAGGAGCTGCATCCCCGCCATTGGAAGGATGTAGAGCCCCGCGTGCAGCGGCGAGAAATGACGCACCTCCTGCAGGTAGAGGGTGTTGAGAAACAGGAACCCCCCCTGGGCCGCGAAGGCCAGCACGGCGATCGCGCTCGCGCCAGAGAAAGGGGCGCTGCGGAAAAAGCGCAATTCGATCAGCGGGTCGCGGCGATGTAGCTCGTAAACGATGAGCACCACGAAGGCGACGAGCGCGCCGGCAAACAGACCCAAAGTCTCCGGCGAGGTCCAGCCGTGACGTGGTGCCTGGATGATCGAATAGGTCAACAACGCCAGGGCAGCGGTCACCAACAGTTGACCCACCGGGTCGAGCCGGCGGGGCCGTTGTGCGCGTGACTCCGGCACGAACAGCGCAGTTAGCGCAATTGCAGCCACCCCGATCGGCACGTTGACGAAGAACACCGCGCGCCAGCCGACCCCGTCCACGAGCGCGCCGCCGAGCACCGGGCCCAGCGCCATGCTCAGTCCGAACACGGCTCCCCACAGGCCGATCGCCTGAGCGCGCTCGCGCGGATCCTCGAACACATTGCGGATGATCGACACCGCCACGGGGTTGAGCATCGATCCGCCGATCGCTTGCAGGACGCGGAAGCCGATCAGCGCAGGCAGGCTCGGAGCCAGTCCACAGAGCAGCGATCCGAGCGAGAAGACGAACAACCCGATTTGGAACACGCGGCGGCGGCCGATCCGATCCGCGGTCGAACCGGAGATCATCAGCAGGCTTGCCAGCACCAAGGTGTAGGCGTCGATGGTCCACTGCAGGCCCGACACCGACGCACTCAGCTCCCTGCGTATAGAGGGCAATGCCACGTTCACGATCGTCGTGTCGAGGCCGACGATCAGCAGACTCATGCAGCAAATGGCCAGAATGAGCAGCCGCCGGCTGTGGCTGCAGGTCGCCTGGGTGCTATCGGTCATCGATTCGATCGCAGTTCCGCCCGCATGTGTTCCGCTCGACCCGATAGCCTGAACAGACCCCGATCGGCGGTTTTTTCTCTTGCCAAACGACAACATGGCCCAAAAAGAGGGGCCGTTGGCTTACCCGGAGGCACCGCCAAGCGCCGGCAGCCAGGCAGCCACGCTGGAGCTCCGCGATGTCACCAAGGTCTACCCGGATCAGGAGCGGCCAGCGCTTTCTCACCTGAACCTTAAGGTCGACGCGGGCCAGGTGTGCGTGCTGGTGGGCCCCTCTGGGTCGGGCAAGACCACCGCGATGCGATTGATCAACAGAATGATCCCCCTCTCGGGCGGGGACATCCTGATCGGAGGGCGCAGCGTGCTCGAGCGCGATCCCGTGGAGCTTCGCCGAGAGACCGGCTACGTGATCCAGCAAATCGGGCTGTTCCCGCACCTCAATGTGAACGAGAACATCGCCACAGTGCCACGCCTGCTGGGTTGGGACCGCTCCCGCATCGCCGCTCGCGTGCGCGAACTACTCGAGCTGGTCGGACTGCAAGCGGAGATCGGCAAGCGCTATCCAGCGCAGCTCTCGGGCGGTCAGCGCCAACGAGTGGGGGTAGCCCGAGCTCTGGCCGGGGACCCGCCGCTGCTGCTCATGGACGAGCCGTTCGGGGCGATCGATCCGATCAACCGAAACCGTCTGCAGGACGAGTTCATGCGTCTGCAGCACCGTCTCCGGAAGACCGTCGTTTTCGTCACCCACGACATCGACGAAGGGATCAAGCTCGGCGACCGGATCGCGATTCTGCGCGAGGGAGGAACGCTCGCCCAGTACGACACCCCGGCCGAGATCTTGACCGAGCCGGCCGACGAGTTCGTGGCGCAGTTCGTCGGCGCCGACCGCGCGCTCAAACGGCTGGGTCTGGAAACTCTGGCTGGTGTGGAGCTCGTCGAGCTAAACGGACTCGACGTCGGCGACAGATGCGTGCCCATTACGACCACGGTCCGCGACGCGCTCTCTCAGGTTCTCGCCGCCGGCGGGGCTCCGCTGGCGGTGGTGGACGGAGAGGAGACCGTCGGGGCTGTGACCCTGGAGCTGTTCGGCGGATTGCTGCGGGACGGCACCCAGAGCGAGGAGCGGGTCGCGAGGTGATCGTATTTGCCAACGGCCCGGTGATACCCAACTTTGGCGGCAGCGGGTCCACGTACGCGTGCGAGCGGGCGAACCGGCTCTTCTGTCCTAACTGGGTATCGCAGAACTGGAACTCGGTGCTATGGCCCGCGCTGCGGCAGCACGTCGTGTTGACCGTGATCGCGGTCGTGATCGGCTTTGCGATCTCGACTGCGCTGGCGCTGCTTGCTTATCGGCGCGGCTGGATCGAGCGGCCGGTGGTCATCGTCACCTCGATTCTCTACACGATCCCGTCGCTGGCGCTGTTCGAGCTACTGGTGGGCGTCCCGGGCCTCGGTCTGAGCCGGACCACCGCCGAGGTTGCGCTGGTCTCCTACACCCTGCTGATCATGTTTCGCAACACCCTGACCGGCCTGCGCGAGGTGCCTGCGGAGGTGCGCGACGCCGCGACTGGGATGGGGATGGGCTCGATGCGCACGTTGTTACGGGTCGACCTGCCGCTCGCTATGCCGGCGATCATCGCGGGCGTGCGGATCGCGACCGTGACGGTGATCTCGCTGGCCACGGTGGCGGCACTGATCGACGACGAGGGCCTGGGCGCCCCAATCCTGCAGGCGATCTCCAACGAGGTCTTCAAGACCGAGCTGATCGTGGCGGGGGGGATGGCGATCGCTCTCGCCCTTCTCGCAGACGGGCTCCTGGTGCTGCTTCAGCGTGCGCTGACTCCGTGGGCGAGGGTTCGCGTATGAACAGCTTCTCGCAAGCGCTCGATTTCATCGGTCGCAACGGCCAGATACCCGGGGAGCCGCAGCTCCCCACCCTGGTGCACCTGACTCTCGAAACGGTCAAGATCGCGTGGATCGGCATCGGGATCGCGCTCGTCATAGCGTTGCCGGTCGGCTTGTGGCTCGGACATATCCACCGCGGGTCGTTCGTTGCGATCAACGTGGGCAACATCTGGCGGGCGCTTCCCAGCCTGGCAGTGCTGGCGATCGGTGTGGCCTTTCTCGGCCTCGGGCTGCGCAACGTCGAGCTCGCGCTAATCGTGCTCGCGGTGCCGCCGGTGATCACGAACGCCTACGTCGCGATCAACGGCGTGGACCGCGACGTCGTCGACGCCGCCCGCGGGATGGGTTTCAGCGGCTGGCAGATTCTCCGTAAGGTCGAACTGCCGCTAGGCGTACCGCTGATCTTCGCCGGAATCCGTACCGCCGCCCTGTTTGTCGTCTCGACGACCACGATCGCCGCGCTGACCGGCTACAGCGGCAGCCTCGGCGACATCATCAACAACGAAGCGAGCTACCACCTCTCAGGAGTACTGGGGGCAGCGATGTGCATCGCCGCACTGGCCCTGGTGACAGACCTTCTGTTGGCGCTCGTCCAGCGCGCATTGACGCCGCGGGGCGTGACCCTCGAACTTCACGCCGGCGCACACGAGGCGGTAGGTCCGCCGTTGGCGGAAACCGTATGAACCAAAAATCGACAGACCCAGGAGGCAGGATGACTAGAAAACTACTATTCGCGGTCGCCGCGGCGCTGCTGGCGGTCGTCGCGGCGGCATGCGGCAGCTCCTCCAAGAGCAGCACAACCCACGCCGTCAAGACGACTGCCCAGAAGAGTCCCGGGGCGGACAAGCCGCCGATCGTGATGGGCGATAAGAACTTCCCCGAGGAGTACGTTCTCGGCTCGCTCTACCAGCAGGCGCTCCAGGCCAAGGGCTACCACATCACGTTGAAGGGCAACATCGGGTCCTCGGAGATCGTCTGGAAGGCGATGACCTCGGGCCAGATCCAGATGTATCCCGAGTACACCGGGGTGATCGTCTCAGTCCTGGCCGGGAACACCAAGCCGCCGCACAGCGCATCGCAGACCTACAACGAGGCGCAGGCATACGTCCAAAAGCATGGCTTCACCCTGCTCAAGCCGACCCCGTTCTACGACACCGATGCGATGGGCACGCTGAAGTCCTTTGCTACCAAACACCATCTGCATACGATCTCCGACCTCAAGCAGTTCGGACACTCCGTGACGCTGGGCGGTGCCCCGGAGTTCGCCACACGGTACGAGGGGCTGATCGGGCTAAAGAAGGTCTACGGCGTCAACCCCACCTTTAAGCCCATTGCGATCGCGCTGACCTACAAGGCGCTCGATTCGAACCAGGTGCAGGTCGCGGATGTCTTCACCACCGATCCTCAGCTGACCCTCGGCAAGTACACGATCCTGAGCGATCCAAAGAATGTCTTCGGATTTCAGAATGTCGCGCCGATCGTGAAGAAGAGCGTCATCAAATCGGAGGGGCCGGTGTTCGAGCAGACCCTCAACAAGGTCAGCGCGCTGCTCACCCTCGACGCGATCCGCAAGATGAATGCGGCCGTGGAGCTCGACAAGCAGTCGCCGTCCGTCGTGGCCCACAAGTTCCTCGCGGCCAACCACCTGACGTAGCGCGTTCCCGAGGAGCGCTACCGTCGGGCCACGGCACTGACGCGAGTGACCCGAACGGCGGCGCTCCCCGGAACGCTCAGCCACATCAGAGGCGTGCTCCGTCCTCGGATAACAGGCATAAGGGGCTAAGCAGGCCTTAGGCTTCCATACGGCTATGACAGTGCCGAAGGACCTCCCGGGGAGGGCACTCGCGTCAGGCAGGGTCCGAGCCGGGAGGGCTTCGGCACCAAGGCGCGGTAAGCACTCCGAGAAGGGGCACGACTTGGGCGTGCTCGGTGGACTCTCTGCGCTGAGTCTCGACGCTCTCTCGAGCGTTGCGTACGGGCCCGAGGCGATGGTCGTGGTCCTCGTCACAGCCGGCGTCGCCGCGCTGCGCTGGGTGGTGCCGCTGACGCTCGTGATCGTCGGCATGCTCGCGCTGCTGGTTCTGTCGTACACGCAGGTGATCGCGGCGCACCCCGACGGCGGCGGCGCCTACGCGGTGGGCAAGTCGTACCTGGGGCGGCCGGCTGCACTCCTGGCGGCCGCATCACTCGTGGTCGACTACGTGCTCACGGTCGCCGTCAGCCTGGCAGCAGGCGCCGCCAGTCTCGCCAGCGCATTCCCGACGCTGTCGCACCACATGCTTCCGGTGGCGCTAGTCGGCCTGGCGATCCTGACAGCCGTGAACATGTTCGGGATCACGGAGTCTGCGCGGCTGCTGATGCCTGCGACCGCGGTGTTCATCGTCAGCACGCTGATAGTGATCGCGCTCGGGCCGTTCCACTCCCACCCGGTGGCACGCATCGGCACGAGTCTCGGTCCGCTCACGCCCACGACTGCGCTCGGGATTGTGCTCATCCTCAAGGCTTTCGCCTCCGGCTGCTCCGCCGTAACCGGCGTCGAGGCCATCGCGAATGGGACGCCCGCTTTTCGCTCGCCACGCACCGCTCAGCGCACCGAGATCCTGCTCGGAGCGCTGCTGGCGATCATGCTCATCGGCATCTCGCTCCTGATTCGCGCCCACCACATCGTCCCGCGCGGCGGCGTGACGATCCTCGCCCAGGTGACCGCGGCTTCCCTCGGCAAGGGGTGGGCCTTCTACGTCTCGAACATCTCGGTCGCTCTGGTGCTTGGGCTAGCCGCAAACACCAGCTTCGGCGGCCTGCCAGTTCTGATGAGCCTGCTCGCGCGCGACCACCGCTTGCCGCACCTCTTCTACCTGCGCGCCGAAAGGCCCGTGTACCGCTACGGGATCCTCTCCCTCGCTCTGATTTCGGGGCTGCTGCTGGTGGCCGTGGACGCAAATACGCAGCGTCTGATTCCCCTGTTCACGATCGGCGTATTCGTCGGCTTCACCATCAGCCAGGTAGGCCTGGCCCGGCACTGGCTGCGCGACCGTCCCGCCCGCTGGCGGCTTCGCACGGCACTCAACGGCACAGGCGCCGCGATGACCACGATCGCTGTGCTCGTGTTCCTTATCTCCAAGTTCCTGCACGGCGCATGGGTCGTGGTCGTCGCGATCCCCTTGATGATCATCATGTTCGCGCGCATCGAGAGCTACTACGCGAAGGCCGCCTCCGAGCTGAAGTGGGGTAAGACACCACCGCCGCCACAAAAACGGGTGAGCATCGTGATCGTCCCCATCTCGACGGTCAACCTACTGACCCGCAAAGCGATCAGCGCCGCACTGTCGATGGGCGAGATCGTCGTGGGGGTCGGCGTAGGCAGTGACGAGGACGAGTGCGAGGGGATAAAGCGCGCGTGGGACGAGTGGGCGCCGGGAGTGCCGATCGAGGTTCTAAACGACCCGCAGCGATCATTGATCCGCACGGTTCTGCGCTACATCGAGTCAGTCGACGACGAAGACGCCGTGATCACCGTGCTCATCCCCCAGGTCATTCCCCACAAACGCCGCCACGAGATCCTCCACAACCAGCGGGGGCGCATCCTCGAGGCGGTCCTGAAGGCTCGGACGAACGTCATCGTTGCGCGTGTCCCGTTCCGCCTGCACGACTGATCAAATGAAGCCGGTCCACATCGGCTGCTCTGGCTGGCAGTACGCCGACTGGCGCGGCCGTCTCTACCCCGAAGGCCAGCCGCAACGCCGCTGGCTCGAGCTCTATGCCGAGCGCTTTGAGACGGTGGAGATCAACGCCACCTTCTACCGCTTGCCGAAGCGCGGCGCGGTGGCCCGCTGGGTGCAGCAGACTCCGGATGGGTTCATCTTCACGGTGAAGATCAGCCGCTACTTGACGCACATCAGGCGGCTTTCCAACACCGCGGACGGACTCGCCCTCTTTGCCGAGCGCATCGAGCCGCTGATAGAGGCGCGTCGCCTCGGCCCCCTGCTGTGGCAGCTTCCCGAGAACTTTCACCGCGACGACGAGAAGCTTGGGGCGTGGCTAGAGGTACTGGCAAACCGCGAGCCTCCGGCGCTGCGCGGCTCGCGTCACGCGATCGAGTTCCGACATCCGAGCTGGTTCGAAGAGCCGGTGCTGAGGGCTCTCCGGGAGCATGACGTCGCGCTCGTCATCGGAGACCACCCCAAGCGGCCCTTCCAGCTCAGCGATCCAACCGCGTCCTGGATGTTTGTGCGCTTCCACCACGGCAGCCGCGGGCGCAATGGCAACTATTCGGCCGCCGAGCTGAAGCGGTGGGGCGAGGAGCTTCGCCGCTGGCGCCGCTCCCGCGATGTGTACGCGTACTTTAACAACGACTGGAAGGGATATGCCCCGGCCAACGCCCTCGCGTTGCAAAGGCTGGTGGGTTGATCGCTACGCCGGGGGCAGCCGTGCAAGCTCTGCTAGCGCTCGCTCGCTTAAAGGACGCCGTCCGTAGCGGTTCTCAATCCCCTCGATCGTGGCCCGATAGTGCTCGAGCTGTTCGTCCTTCGGCCGCGAGCGCAGCGACCCGATCTTCGCGGCCTTGTCGGCGAGCGCCACGGTCGCGGCGTCACTGCCCGCGTCCAGGATCTGGCGCCGCAG
>DASYAP010000286.1:0-10186 GCA_036501265.1 Solirubrobacteraceae bacterium
CGCGAGCGGTATCGGCGAATACCCACACGGCGAGCAGCCGCGCTAGCGCTTCACTGAGGACGTTGGGCGTCTCGGCGGAGTCCTGGTCGAGTTCGATTAGGGCGCGGGAGAGCCAGCTGATCGCATCCTGGGCCTCGCGCACCATGGTTGGTGGCTCTTTGGTTAGGCGGGCGGACTTGAGGAGCTGGGCGGCGCGGTCGCATACGACCGGCAGCCACTCCTCAGCGGTGTAGCCGTGGGCGGCACCGTCGAGTTCGAGCGCGCGGTGGCAGCGGTGAAGCGCGGCCGCTGCGCTCTGCTGCGCGTTGTCGACGAGCCGACATGGTAGGTCGTCGTGGTTGGTGGCGCGGAGCATGTGGAGCACGTAGACGGCGACGTCCAGCGCGGCGGCGGGTGGCAGCGCGGGTGCGACCAGTGGAAGCGCGCGGGCGATGGCGAGGCGCGGGTTCTTGATGGCGCGCGCGCCGTGATCTTGGGCGCTGGCGCACCCGGCGGCAAGTTCCCCGGACGGCCAGTCGCGCGCTAGCCGCTCGTAGATCGCATCGAGGTCGCTCATGGATTGATCGGCAGCATGACGTGCGCCGCGGCCGGGTGTCCGGGTCGCGAACGCTAGGAATGAGCCGGCGCGGACCATACCTAGCCGGTGGTGCCCGTCCCATGTGAGCTCGCGCGACTCGGTCTGTGGTGCCGGTGATCGGCTGGTTGCGCTCTGCGCTGCGGCGCGTCTCGCCACGAGCTCGCACGATTGCCCTGGCGGTGCTGCTCCTCGCCGCGGCAATTCTCGCCCTGGTGTCGACATACGAGGCGGGCCACCGCGCACAGCGGCCAGCGACCCGAGCAACAACCACCGCACGAACCCGTAGCGCCCGGAGGTACGTGTCAACGGTTCCGGCGGCGCAACTCGCGGCTAGCCAGGTGGCGAGGAAGTTTCTCGCCGGTTACCTGCCGTGACTGACACCACCCCATCGCTGGCGACCCATGATCGTCATCTTCTGTCGCTCATGCGGACTATCGCACTGGACGCGTGCGAACGTCGCGACTGCTGGACTTCAACGACTGCTTTGATGGCGGGGAGGTGGATGGCAACGTCACAGACCGCGGCACAGAGAACGACTCCGCCCATGGCTGAGGGCTGCGCTTGGGTTGACGGCAGCTACGTGCCGATCTCCGAGGCTCGAATTCCGATCCTGGAAGCCGGATTCCTACGGTCGGATGTGACGTATGACGTCGTCGCCGTCTGGAGAGGCAAGTTCTTCAGGCTCGAAGACCACCTCGGTCGATTCGAGACGGCCTGCCGAGCGATTCGGCTAAAACCACCGCTGCCCCGCGCGGAAATCCGCGAGATCTTGCTCGAGGTCGTCCGTCGCAGCGAGCTCCGGGACGCGTACGTAGAGATGATCGTTTCGCGTGGCGTCCCGTCACCGGGCCAGCGCGATCTACGGGGATTCCAACCCCGGTTCTATGCGTATGCGATCCCCTATGTGTCGATCGCAGGGTCCGACCAGCCGCGGCCAGGAACCGACGTGATCATCGCTCGTGACGTACGGCGGACGTCACCCGGCGCGATCGACCCAACGGTCAAGAACTTCCAGTGGGGAGATTTCACCCGTGGCCTCCTGGAAGCGTATGACCGAGGAGCTTGGCTGCCGATCCTCACCGACGGAGATGGCAAGATCACCGAGGGACCGGGCTTCAATGTTCTCGTGGTGGCGGACGGCGGCCTGCATACTCCAGCGCGGGGCGTCCTGCTCGGGATCACGAGAAGGACTGTCGTAGAGATCGCCCGCGAGGATGGGCTAGACGTCGAGGTCCACGATGTACGAACGAGCCTCCTCTACCGCGCCGACGAGATCTTCCTCACGAGCACAGCCGGAGGAGTCATACCGGTCGCAACTCTCGACGGCGAACCGGTGGGACGACGATGTCCCGGACCGATTACCGCACGGATCCGGGAGAAGTATTGGGCATGGCACGACGATCCTCGCTTTGCGACCCCGGTCGACTACGCCGCGTAACAGCCCAAGTACGGGCTCAGGCGCCTATGCGTTCTAGGACGTCGAAGGACCAGAATTCGCTGGCTCTCCCGAGTGGCGCGCCGAAACCGAGGCTCGCGACGTCGCTTGGTGAGTGCCCGTCACGCGCCTGGAAGCAGGTTATTCCGGCCGATGAGTCGTTCACCGCGGGGAGAGCTAGTCAGGCGGCGCGGGGCAACGCGTTGGCGAGCTTGCGCCGGGCGCGATACGCGGCCTGTGATGCCGCTTTCGGTGTTACATCGAGGGTCTGTGCCAACTGCCCGCTGGTGTGCGCGGAGGCAGCCCGCCAACGCAGCGCGTTCGGGGCTGGTGAGCGTCGGCAGTGCGTGGAGCACGCTGTCGATCTGTTCGCGGACCAGGAGCCGCGACTCGGGATCGCTCGCGGCCTCATCCGATGTCGCAAGTCGGTCGACCAGTCTGAAGGGTCCACGCTGATCCGATGAATCGTCCGCGAAATTCTCCTCGAGTGAGACGGCGAGGTTGAGGGCTTCGTGCTTGTGCCTTGACGCGGATATGACAGCCAGTAGGGCCTTGTTTTTCACGCAGCTCTGCGCGAAGGCCGGGAAGGCCGCCTCGCTCTGGCCGCCATTCGCGCATGGCGGTGACGAGTCCAAGCCTCGTCTCTTGGGCTAGGTCCTCGCGTTCGCACCAGGGTGGCAATTTGAGCCTCCAGACCGCGTGCTGCACGAGCGGCTCGTAGCGGCGAACGAGTTCGTCCTCGGCGCGCCGATCGCCCCGCTGCGCCGCCTGGACAAGCCGCCTGGTGGCCGCTTGGTCCTTGGCCGTAAAGCCGCGAGCTCTTGCCATGGCCGGGCATGGTGAGAGCCCCGATAGGGATTTCTTCCGAGGTCCTTAGCCGGCGAACGGGTCAGTCAGAGGAGCCGCGCTGGCACTTGCACAGCCGGGCATGACGCAACTGGCCGGGTCAGGGGAGACGATCCATGGACCAGGTGGTCGCCGCCCTAGGGGAAGGGCCGGGACGCGTCCGTATCGAGGTTCGCCCGGCCGGTCGGATGGCGGCGTTCATGGAGTTTCTGGCTCAGCTCGCTGGCGAGGGAAGGCTCACACGGCTGGGATTCCCAAAACCTGAGGCGGCGGCGGACCTCATACTCCAGTTCTCCGACACCGGCCACGCAAACCGCCCCCGCTCTCGGTGCAGCGTGACATTGCCCGGTTGATTCTGGCCGTAGCCCGTCCGCGACCGTACGTTTTCATCGACCAATGGGACGTTGCGGCCCCTCCCGAGGCCGTCTTCGACGCGATCGCGGATGCCCGCACCTACCCGACCTGGTGGGCCCCGGTGTACATGGACGTCGATTCCGAGGGAGCACCGCGCCTGGGAGCAGAATCGCGACAGCACTTCAAGGGCAGGCTCCCGTATCACCTGCACACGAGGTCAGTGATCACGGAGTTCGACCGGCCGAGAACTGTGACCGCAGACGTCGATGGGGATCTGCGCGGACGCGGGACGTGGACCCTAACCCCTGCCGTGCGCGGCACGCATGTGCGCTTTGACTGGCAAGTCCACGCCGACCGCAGGCTCCTGCGGCTGCTGACGCCCGTGTTGCGCCCGGCGTTCCGGCACCATAACTGGGCGATCGCGCGGGCGATGGAGGGACTCGAGCCTTACGCCCGGCGCCTGGACCCGTCTCCGCGATGCAGTGCCGAAACGACGCCACAAACGGATGCGCGTCGCGCGTTCAGCGTGTCGGATGGAGTTGGCTACCCGCAAGTCGGTCGGTGACGCGTTGGTGCTCGTCGGCTGTGTGGTCGCACCAGGCATTGTCTGCCGCGCTTAGCACCTGGGCTCTAGAACTGATCCAATCGACGTCACGCTGCGTATAGAGCCCGGAACGATTCCCTAAAGGAGGCTCGCAAATATGGCCGACGCGGTTGCTCAGTCATCTACGAATCGGAGACAGTTCCTCGGAAGGACCGCGGCGGCTGGCGCTGGCGTTCTTGTCGGCGGCTCGGCGCTGGGGCTCGCGCCGTCGTTCGCCGCGGCGAAGTCGGGAGGCCTGACCAAGGGCGACCGCAACATCCTGATCGCCGCGGAGATCGCGGAGGCGCTCGCCGTCACTACCTACACCGGCATCATCCGCCGCGCGCCGTTTTTCAAGCGGCTTGCGTCAGACGACCAGGGTTACCTCAAGGCAGCGCGGCAAGAGGAGATGTCGCACTACCTGCTCGAGAAGAGCGTGTCAGGAAAGCCCTCGCCGTTCACGATCTTCTACTACCCGCACCACATGTTCTCCGACGCCCAGACAACGCTGAACGTGCTGGTCTCGCTCGAAGACGCGTTCATTGCGGCCTATCTCGTGGGCGTGCGGGACTTCAGCACCAGGTTCCTGCGGGAGACCTCCGCGCGCATCATGGGCATTGAGAGCGATCACCGCACGCTGGCGCGCGTCGTTGGCCCGGGGGTCGCCAAGAAAGACGGCGGCCCGATTGAGAAGATCACCGGCGTCCAGGGTCACGCCGAGAGCGTCGACCCGCCGAACAACAACGGCTACGAGCGGACGCTGGGTTGGACGAAGATCAGCCAGGCGGTCGCAGCACTCACGCCTTTCGCCGACAAGAAGGCCGCCGCCAAGGCTGGCTTTGACACCCGCAAACCCCACACGTTCCATCCGTTCAAGCCGCACCTGCCCTCGCCGTTGGGATCCTTCTCCGGACACTGACACAGGCATCCGTGCACTTTGCGCACTCCGCCTTCATCGCGTGGCGTGCGCTCTAGGCGCGTTCGCCGCCCTCCATCAGGATCCCGAAACTCCTGGCCTCGCTGCCGCAAGCGTGGTCCGGGACCGTCGGGCGTGCTGTTGACGCCCGATCACGCGGGCGACGTGGTTGGGGTCGACCCGCACAAGCGGTCGCTGACGGCGATGGTCGTGGATCCGCGCGGCGGGGTTGTTGCCTGCGAGCACTTCCGTGTCTCGGGCGACGGGCATCGCGCGCTTGAGGCGTGGGCGCGACAGTTCGGGCAGATCGCTCGGTGGGGGATCGAGGGCGCCTCGAGCTGGGGCCGGCACACCGCGGTGTTCCTGGCCGGCCGCGGCCACGATGTGCGCGATGTCTGCGCGAATCGCACGCCCAGGTCTGACCGCGCGCGCCAGCGCGGGAAGTCAGACCCGCTCGACAGCGAGCGGATCGCGCGCTGTGTGCTCGCGCATCCGCTGCTCCCCAGGGCGTTCAGGCGCGCCGGGCAGGAGCAAGGCCCCGCCGAGCGCCCGCAGCTGCTCGCCTTGTGGCATAACCGGCGGCGCTTGATCAAGGCGAGCTGCCAGCACCTAGTGGGCGAGGCCGAGCATCGGCTGTGCGAGCTGCCGTTAGAGCTTTCAGAAAAGCTGCCCGACACCACGGCCGTCCGCCCCAGGCTGCCGGCGCTCGGGCGTCGCAACCGCCGCCTGCGCTATGACCCGCCGACCAAGCTGCGCCTGCAGCTGCTCGATGGCTACGGGGCGCAGATCGCGTCGCTTGACCGAGAGGAGCGCGTCGTCTGCCGCGAGCTTGAAGCGCTCGTGCGCGCGTCGGGCTCAAGCCTCTCGGGGCTCTGCGGCCCCAGCACCCGGTCGGTCGCCGAGCTTGTGGTCGAGGTCGGCGACCCCAGGCGGTTCACCGAGGGCGGGTTCGCACGCTGCAACGGCACAGCGCCCCTGCCCGCGTCGACCGCCGAGGGTCCCGGCGAGCCGGTCCGCCACCGCTACAACCCCGGCGGTAACCGGCGCGTGAACGCGGTCCTTCACCGCATGGGGGTCACCCAGCTCCGCTTCGAGCCGCGCGCCCAGCGCATCTACGCCAACGCGCGCTCGGGCGGGCACACCAAGAAGGAGGCCCGCCGGATACTCAAGCGCCACCTCTCAGACGTCATCTACCGGCGCATAACCCGCGACCTCGCCGCCGCCGAGCAGGCCGCTGACCCCGCCCAGCCCCTCCTCGCCGCATAACCGCGGGCGACACGGCGCAGTCAAGGACGGCCCGACAGGACCGAGCATCGAGCCGCGCAACGGCACCCTTGACGGCAACGCGACGAGCGCCAGGCTGCAGCGAGGACGAGCTGGCGGGGCACACACCCCCGCATCGCACCTAGCTCTTGACAAAGGAGCCTTCGCCAGGTGCGGCGATGGCTGGCGCAGCCGGTCGGCAAGCGACTGAGTTAGGCATGCGTCGGTTGCGGAGCGACGTTGAGCACGCTCCGCCTTGGCTTGAGTGCTCACAGGTCCCGGCCTGGTCGAGTCTGAGCGCTACTACGCGATTCGGGACACCCAGCCACGAGAAAACGCCACCATCAATTTCGATCTGAACGCCCCGGCAACCTCGCGACTTAGAACGCGTAGGACGAGGTGTGCACCGTGCTGTCCGCGACTGTCGCTTTGTGCATCGCGGCTGGACGGAACCAGCCTCCACATCAGGATCGAGTTCACATTCGAGGCGATGAGCGAGAAGACCCTCATGACCATGACCCAGAGAGGAATCCCTACCGCCGAACTCCGCAAGGAGCACGAACGCGGGGTCCCCAACGCGCTCGCCCGCTTGGAGAGGACCATCCTGGCTAGCCGGAGTCCGACCGACACTCGCCACGACCCACCGGCATAACGACGAGAAGGAATGCCGGGTCTCAAAGCCGCCTGCCCGCCGGTGCGCGCTTTCCGCGCGAGCAGGTGGGGCGGGGGGTCGGTGGCGCGGATGCGCGCTGGGTCGGAATGCAGGTGTCGGTTTCGCTGGGCCGAGTCCGTAGATGGCCTGCCGCCCAGGTCAGTGTTCCGGGCGTCAGGCTGGGATGATGGGTCGCTGTTGATGCCCGCTGTTAGGCGTGACGCGCTGCCGCTTCCGGCGCTTCTGTCGGTCGCTTTCGTTGCGTTAGCGATTGAGGCCGACAACGTTGCCGAACAGCAGCTCGCGCATAGGACGACATCATTTGGGGGGGAGCGTGGAGCGGTCTGGCTGCCGTCGCTGGCGATGTGGTTTAACTGCGTGCGCGGCCTGAGCGATGGCGACGAGCTGACGGTAGCCGAGCTCGAGCGGCGGGTTCGGATGGGGACGAATCTCGACGGCATGCGCCGCTGGGGCTTTATCACGGTCGACGGGGTCGGACGTGTGCCGCGGCGGCCGGGCGGCGCGGGCAGGCCGCACGCCAAGCGGGGGTCAGTGCTCGCCTTGACCGATTGGGGCCGTGCCGCCGACGCGGTCTGGCGGCCGCTGCCGGGCATGATCGAGGCGCGCTGGCGCGAGCGTTTTGGTGCTGCCGCGGTCGACCGGCTGCGCGAAGTGCTCGTGTCAGTTGCGGAGCAGATCCCGGCGGCGTTGCCGGACTTCTTGCCGATCAGCTCGGCTTACGGCAGGTACTCTGAGCCGCCGACCCGCGACGCGGACGAACGCGCGCGCGACGGTGAGCTCTCGCTCATCTCGTTGCTGTCGCGCGTGCTGCTGCGCTTCGAGCTCGACTGCGATCACGGCGCGAGGTTGCCGCTCGCGCTCTGGTCGGACCTCGTCCGGGTGCTCGACTCCTCCGACCCGGTCGCCGTACGCGAGCTGCCGGCGCTGACCGGCGTGTCGAAGGAGGCGCTCAACATGATGACCGGCAGGCTCGAGAAGGCCGGTGTGGTCCTCGTTGAGCCGCGGCCTTCACCCGCTCGCGGCAAACAGCTGCGGCTCACGTCCGACCCCGGCGTCCGCGCGCGAGCCGCAATGCCGCAGCGGATCGAGCGGACCGTGCAGGCCTGGGAGCAGACCTACGGGAGCCATACCATTGCCCAATTGCAGACGGCCGTGCTCGCGATCGCCGGCGACGGTACCCGGGACGTGTCACCGCTGTTCGCCGGTCTGACGCCCCCAGAGAACGGATGGCGTACGCAAGCACCGCCGCCGCGGCTACTGCCCTGGCATCCGCAGGTTCTCCACCGCGGCGGGTACCCCGACGGCAGCTGACGTCTGCTTGAGATGAGCCCGCGGCCCAGGCGCAGGTCTTCTGACGACGGCCGGTCGCTCACCGCCCCTCGCCAAGGGAGGTGTCGCCGCGTCCGCTCGTCGCCTTTGCGATGGCCGAGTTGTTCGTCCTTCGGTCGGCCAAAGTGATCGTGGCGTGACTCGCCGTTGTCGATCGTCATCGAACAACTCGAGACGCGGCGGTCGACCCGGCGGCCCGGCGGCACGCTGCCGGAGCGGCCACCACCTCATCCACCGTCGCGGCGAAGTTCACGTCCGTTGCACAAGCGATTCTCGGGGCGGGACCTCCTTTGCAGGGGAACGCAACCCTGTGCCCCTCGCTCTCAGCGGCGCCTAGCCTCGATTCGTCAGTAACCGTCGCGTGGGTGGTTGCGGGCGAGCTGGCGGGGTGACTGGGTCGGTGAACGGTTCGGTCGAGGCTTTGGGTGGCGTTGAGGTTGCTCTTTAGCGGTTTTGGGCTGGTGCCTCGGTCGTTTGCGGGCGTGGCGGTGGGCGCTTGTCCGGCTGGTGATCGTCGTGGGGCGCCAGCCTCGGTCAGCCGGGCTGGGGGTGCGTTTGGAGGCGTTTGAAGGCGCGCAGGATCGCGCCGGCCCAGGGCCAGTCGGCGGGGAGGTGCAGGGTGATGCGTCGGGCGTGGCGGGTGAGCTGTCCGGCGACGTGCAGGATCCGGTAGCGCAGCCGTTTGGGCTCGCAGAGCTGATGCTCGCCGTCGAGCGTGAGCAGCTGCGTGAAGGTCATGACGTCGTGGGCGCAGAGCGCGAGCTCTAGCCACGCGGCGTTGGCGGCGAAGGAGTGAAATGGCAGGAAGCCCGCGCCGGTGGCCTTCAGCGTCTTGACGTGATCCTCGACCTGGGCGTGCTGGCGATGAAGGGTCTCGAGCGCGGCGATGTCCTCGCCTGTCTGATCGGTGATAAAGCACTGGAAGCGATGCCCGTCCACGTCGGTGAAAGTGGGCTGCGCGCCGGGGTGCGGGCGCTCGCGCCGGCAGATCAAGCGGGTTCCCTCCGGCCAGTCGGGGAGGTTGACCTGGCCGCTCAGCTCGGCTACCCACGCCCCGTCGCGTTCCTGGCCGTCCTGGCCTGCCGCCGGCCGCCAAGCCGATTCCTCAAGGCAAGCAGCGCCTCGCGGACCGGCTCTGCGGTCGCATATCCGAACGAGAAGCGGATGTCGCACTCCCGGCAGGCGTCGGCGAGAGCATGGCTGGCGCCGGCCGAATCCGAGCGCGCCAGGATCTCCCCGTCGAGCGCGCTCTGAGGCAGCTGCTCAAGCCCGAGATCCAACAGCGCCAGATGATCGACGACGCTGTTCGCGCCGGCGTTGCCGGGTCTGAGGATCCCCGCCAGGACCTCCCGGCCGCAGGTGACCAAAAGCGGGTTGAACCCAAACCCGCCCTTGTAGTGCCCGGCCGCCTGCTCCTTCTCGGAATGCACATCGATCGGGGTCGCGTCGAAGTCGAGAATCACCCGCTCAGGCGCAGCGCCCGCAGCCCACGCCCGCGAGCGGGCGGCCGCCCTGGCCGCACGAATCCCAGCCAGCTGATCCTCGCCCACCGACAGCACCACCCGGCGCGCCGTGGAGACCGACGCCACCTCGCCAAACAAAGACGACTGGCCCGCAAGCGCCTGAAGGTCCGACACGCACCGGCCGCCGTCAGCCAGCATCACCCCCAGATCGCAGAACACCCGGCCCGGCTCATGCCCCGAGCGGCGCTCGCGCGTGCCGGCCAGCGCGTCGCACAGCCCACCCGTTAACCCCACACGATCGGCGACCAGCGCCAACAACGCGGTGCCCGCCCGCGACGACAAACCGGTGCCGTCCGCCACGACATCTACCGTCTTGACACTCCAACGTCCCATCACCTTCAAGGTGAACCTCCTGAGCGGGGGGATCGATCACTCGCAACCTGGATCCTCCCTGCTCAGGCGAACGTTTCCGCGCTCCGCTACCCCCGCACTACTGACGAATCGAGCCTAGTGTCGATTTGGGTGATCACCAGTGCTCTGGCCGCGGGCGTCACACTGCTGGGACCTGCGCGTGCGTTCCGGGTGATTAGCTGGGCCGCGTCGGTTTAAGACCCCGACGCGTATGTGATCAACGAAGGTTGGTTCTTGAGCGTGCCGGTGGGCGTGTAGCAAGCCACGTCTCGCACTGTCACCTGCGATGACGTGGTAGCCCAGAGCGAGAGCAGATTGCAGAAGCCCGCACCGACC
>DASYAP010000287.1:0-15348 GCA_036501265.1 Solirubrobacteraceae bacterium
TCTTGTCATCAAACCCCTCAAACCGCCGCTGGCGCTTCCTGACGATCTTCGGCTCAAAGCTGCCGTTGCGATCCCTGGGCGCGTCGATCTCGACCTGCCCGTGCTCGCCGGTCAACCGCTTCGAGCTCGTCCCGTTGCGCGTGTTCCCCGCGCCGCCCGGCGGCTCGGTGTGCGGCTCATAGCCCAGATGGTCGGTCAGCTCGACCTCCATCGCGCACTCCACCAGCCGCTTGGTCAACTGCGCGAGCACGCCGCCCGGCCCGGCGATCTCCTGCTTGGTCTGCGCACCAGCCAAAAGCTGGTCGATCACCTCATCAGGGATCCGCTCGCCATCGCCTCGCCGGGTCATCTCACGCAGTCTCGCGCGCTCCACGGCGTCATCCACCCGGTCGCTGCCGAGCTTCGAACCTCGCCGCGATCTCGACGGGGTCGCCGGCGCCTCGCCCAAGGGCTCGCCGCCGGCTCCCCCCGGTTCAAAGCCCCTCGCTCGCACATCTGAAATCTCTCTGGTTGAAGGCATGAACGACCCTTTCGTTCGTGCCTACACAATTCCTAGGACACTCCCCGCTACGCGCCAAGTTGGGCGCGGGAACAGAGGTGCTATTGGCTCGCCTTGATGCGCAAGGTGACCCAGAGGCGGCTGGAAGACTTGGACTGCTGTTGCGGGATCGCGGCGACGCTGTCGGGGCGGAGGCAGCGTTCCGTCGTTCCCATGACCGTGGTCACCTAGCAGGATCCGTGAGCCTCGGCAAACTGCTCATCGAGAAAGGTGATCTTGAAGGGGCGGAGGCTGCTTGGCGGCACGCCGACTTGGGCGGAAGCGCTGAGGGCGCGCTGAACCTGGGGACCTTTCTGCAGGTGGGACGTGCTGATCTATCGGGTGGGGAGGCCGCTTGGCAGCGAGCGGATGACCGGGGGAGCCCTGAGGGTGCTTTCAACCTCGAGGTCGCTCGAGAGAGCCGAGGCGACCTTGCGGGCGCGGAGGCAGCATGGCGACGAGCCGACGAGCGAGGTAGTGCCGACGCCGGCCTCAACCTCGGGAATCTCCTCTACACGCGAGGGGATCACGAAGCCGCCGAAGCGGCCTGGCAGCGAGCCGACGAACGTGGCAGCGCCGGTGGCGCCTACGGCGTAGGCCTTCGATCACAAGAACGAGGCGACCTTGACACGGCGGAAGCCGCATATCGTCGTGCCGACGAACGCGGAAGCGGTCAAGGGGCGGCGAGTCTCGGGCGGATTTTGGAGCAGAACGGATCCCTGGCGAGCGCCGAGGCGCTGTACCGACGCGCCGCAGAGCGTGGCAGTGTCGAAGGCGCCTTCAACCTCGGCCTCATTCTTTACAAGAGCGGGAGGTTGGACGAGGCGGAAGGCGCGTACCGTCAGGCAGCGGCAGGCGGGTTTGCCAAAGCGATGTTCAACCTCGGCGTGCTTCGCCACGAGCGGCGAGACATTCAAGGCAAAGGCTGCTTTCCTTCAGGCCGTCGAGTCGGGCGAGCCAGGCCTCACAACGCAGGCGCGCGAAGCTTTGGATGAGTTGAAAGATTGATGGTGCGCCCAGTTCGCCGTGAGCGGGGCCCACGCTCCGGCGTACGGACAGATCATTTGCTTATGCTCGTCGGGGCGGACGCCTGCGCGCCGCGGCGGGCGTTCCGCCCTCTGATCCCGGGCGATTGGAATGTCGCCGAAGGCCTATTCGCCCCGTCCGGGCTCGTGAGCGACCGCGATCGTCAGCACCTCGCTGCGGTGTCCTTCTCGGGCCGAAGAACACCCCCGGCATCGGCTCGGGGGGACGCTCGCTGGCCGTTAGTCCTCGCGCCGCGGTATACGGCGCGAAGACCGGCGTTGATTAAAGTCCCCTGGCTGCGGCCTCAACCGCAGGCGAGGTACAGACTGCGATTGGTTGCTGAGCAGTGGTCGTGCAGATGGCCGCAGTGAGCAGATTCGCATAGCCGTCGATGGCCTTCGCGACTGGAGTCTTGGGGTCGGCCAGCAGTCTTGCCGTGTCGGCGGCGCTCTTGCCCTGAATCACTGACGGGTCAAACGGAATTCCAGAAAAGCCGTATCGACCTCCGACGATGACCACCGGGAAGCCGTTCTGTTTGTCGACGCGGCCGAACTCCAATTGCTCGGCGCGGGTCGGCTTCTCAAAGGGCTGCGGGGGGGCGGAGTTGTCCTGGAGGATGGCGTCTGTAAAACCGATCAGCGGACTCGCGAACGTTGCGCGTGAGAAGCTCAGGCCGTTAACATTGGGTAGGGAGATGAAATATGGGCCAGTATTGATGATGCTGAGGCCTTGGAGTGTCCCGAAGCGACTGAGCGCGATCGAGATCCCGAAGTTCGCTGCCGCGCAGTGCGGGCACCAGGCGAGAGTGCCAACAAGCAGCTGCGGGCGCCCGCGCATGGTGAGCGCTTTGCCGTGCAGCCGTTTGGTGGTGAACCTTCGGTCGTGTATGGAGCCGCGCCCGACGGTGTCAAGCGTGGTCTGGGGCACCGTCGTGACCAAGCGCTCGATCGATGCCGGCGCGGGCGTCGAACCGTCCGTCGTGACGGGAGCTGCGGCCGCCGTCGCGCCAAACGCTGCCAACGCGACGCAGGTGATTGCCGCAAGGCGGCGAGTAGCGCGTGAGCGCCCGAACTGCTGCATTTATGACTCCTCGTTGTGTACTGGCATGCCCTGCCTCACCCGTCATTCGCTGGACCCGGCGACACCCGCACCGCCAGCGAAGGCGGTGTAAGGCCTCAATTCCAGCACGTGCCCAGCGGCTGACGTCCGCCGACCGAGAGCTTTGGGCACACCTCGGCCGCACGCCGAGCGTCTGCTGCAGAACGAACGTGACCAGCCCACCGCGCCCCATTGCACAGTGTGGAGAGGTGGATCTGGGATCGGACGTCGGAAACCGCGCCCCGTAGCTGTTGCAAGGTGCCCGTGCAGCGCACTGCGGCCGCGCGTCCAGCTGCCGGAGATCTCGTCGACTGCCTGGGCGTCGTCGGTGAACATCGCGTCCAGGCGGCCGATGTCCATGGCGTCGAGAAGCTCGAGGAGCTGTCGCGTTTCCTGCTCAAGTGTCGTCATCGTCTGCTGCTCGGTCATGCCCACCCCTTTTCAGGTCTGCCCGCTCGCCCCCCAGCCTCGCGCCCGCGGGCGCGAAGAACCACCCCCACCTGGCCAGTCCTCTCGCTAGCTCGGCCCCGTCTCAGTCAGGCCTCGAGGCGGCGGGGCGGGGAGCTCCAGCTTGGGTGACGATCGCGGTGGCCAGCTCGGTTCGGTTGGCAACGCCGAGCTTGAGATACACGTTTGACAGGTGCATCTTCACGGTGCTGCGGGAGATGAAGAGCTGCGACGCGATCTGCGGGTTCGACATGCCTTTTGCGGCCAACCGCGCCGCTTGCGCCTCGGTCGGCGTCAGGCTCGGCCAGCCCGCCTCCGGGCGCCCCCGCGGACCGCGGGATCGTCGCGCGTAGGCGATGGCGTCGCCCAGGGCCATTGCCTGCCCTTCGCTCCACGCTCTGTTCCACAGCGCGTCTCCATCACGGTCGAGCAGCTTCGCGCGGGCCGCCTGCACGCGCTGACGAGTCGAGGGCGTTGGCACGTAGTCGAGCCGGCGGCGGGCGGTCGCGGCTGCGGCGATGAGACGGGCCGCGCGCGGCGCGTCTTCGTTGCAGGCGGCGAGCAACCCCAGCTCTTCCAAGGCGTCTGCCGCTCCGCGTTCGATTCCCAACTCGGTATAGGCGGCCAGCGCCGCGTGAACCAGATCTCGTCCCTGGTCTGCGTCACCGGCGAGCAGAGCGGCCCGGCCTCCGATGAAGTCCGCCACCGCCAGATGACGAAGACTGCCGCCCCGCTGGGCCACGGCCGCGAGCTCGGTGCCGTGCACACGTGCCTCGTCGGGGTCAGCGCGAGCGAGCGCGATGAGGGCCAGGGTCTCGCGCATCAGCGCGACGGTGTGCACCTGCGGCATGTCCAGCAAGCGACGGGCGCGGGCGTCGGCCGCCTCCAGCCGTCCCCCCATCAAGTCTGTGATCGCCAGCGCCATCTCGATCGCCGGGCCGGCCATCGCCGTGCCTGATTCCCGCACCCGGACGAGGGTCTGCTCGCCGAGCGCGGCGGCATCATCCGGTCGTCCGAGCAGCGCCAGTGCGTGTACCCGGAACCCCGTCAGGATGAAATACGTCATCGACGGCCACTCGCCCTCCAGCTCGAGTCCCAGCTCGGCGTGTTCCCGAGCGCGCTCCGGCGAGCCGACGATGAGCTCGGTCCAGGCTGCCGCCAGCTCCGCCCACGTTCGCAGCCGCGGATGCTCCGCGGCGTGCGGAACCGTTAGAAACTCCTCGTAGGCGTCACGAGCCGCGTCGAATCGGTCGCAGATTCCCTGTGCCATGGCGACGTTGACAAGCGCCCATGCATGACCGAGCGCGTCATCGCTACAGCGCAGCATCTCAACCGCACGCTCGGTGTTGGCAAGCCCCCGCTCCAGGTCGATTCCCGTGAGGATCAGCACCATCCCGGACATCTGCAGGCAGCGCGCCTGCGCCTCACCGTCCTCCATCTCGGAGAGCAGGGCGAGGCCGGCCTGGAGTTGCACGACTGACGCCGCGTAGTCCTCGCTAGCAGTTTCCAGCAGAGCCGAGCCGAGATGCACGAGCGCGCGGCCGGGGACATGGCTCACAGTGGAGGCCGCCCCCAGCGCGTTCGTCGTGGCGGCCCGTCCCTCGTCGAAGTGCTCGGCGAGAATCCAGTGGCGCAGCAGGGATGCCACCAGCTCCAGCGCGACGCTCCCATCACGATCGGCGGCCCGGCGGAGCGCCACCCGCAGGTTTGGCGTCTCCTGATCGATGGCCACGCCCCCGTCCGACGCCAACAGCATGGTGTCCAGGGCCGCCGCGTACGCACGAAACCACGCGAGATGGCGATCGCCGATGATCTCCTGCTCGTCGGGATCAAGCGCGAGGTACTCAGCCGCGTAGTTGGCGACAGTCTGAAGGAAGGACCATCGAGTCTCTGACTCTGCCGCAACTCTGACGATGAGACCCTTGGCCTCGAGCCCGCCGAGGAGATCGCGCACCTCGATGTCGCTGATCTCAGGCAGCGCGATGGCCTGCGCTGAGTCGGCGTTCCATGACCCGCCGAATACCGATAGCCGCCGGAACAGGGCCTGTTCCAGCTCGTCGAGCAGGTCATAGCTCCAGTCAAGCGATGCCCGCGCGGAACGGTGCTGGGACACCCCGACCTCATCCACGGCAACGACCAGCCGGCTGCGACGCGTCAGTCCGTCGGCGATCTCCCCCAGCGACAGGCTCCGGACCTGGGCCGCTGCGAACCCGAGCGCGAGGGGCAGGCCGTCGAGCCGACGGCAGATCCGGACCACCGCGCGGGCCGTCGCCGGGGTCAACGAGAAACCCGGGTCGGCTACCGACGCCCGATCGACGAAGAATCGTCCGGCGTCGGAGCGGATGACGGCGGCGACGCCGCCCGTGACGTCGGGAAGACCGAGGGGCGATAGGTCAAAACGCTGCTCGCCGGGTAGCCCCAACGGCTCCCGGCTGGTGGCGAGCACATGCAACCCCGGCACGAGCGATAGCAGCGCGGCGACCATGCCTCGAGCCTCGGCCAAGACGTGTTCGCAATTGTCGACCACCAACAGCCGAGCCCGCTCCAACAGACTCTCTGCCAGGATCTCCGTCGGCGTACGACCGGCCCGCTCCCTGGCGCCGGTCGCCCGCACAAACGCGTCCAGGACGTGGTCGGCGGCGCGCACCATCGCCAGCTCGACAACGACCGCGTCCGGAGAATCTCGGCGCCCCCGGGCCCGGTCGGCCACCTCCAGCGCCACCCGGGTCTTTCCGCATCCCCCGGCGCCGGTGATCGTCACCAGACGAGCCGAGCTGAGCGCTTGCTCAACAGCGAGCAGCTCCGACTCCCGACCGATCAGCGGCCCTCTGACCATCGTCGCCACAGATCATCTCAGAAACGACGACGTCCGCGGCTGAAATGATCCGGCACGCGGTGCGCCACCTCAGTCCGGGCCGTCGTCTCAGGGCGACGGCCCCAGCAGACTCGAGAGCGTCTCGCGCTCCTGGAGGCTGGCGCGCGTTCGGTCGAGGATCAGCACCAGCTCCCGAGGATCGCCGGACGGGTTGTACAGCGGACTCGTGCAAGCGCCGCTACCTCCAGCATCTCTGACCGAAATGGAGTTGCGCGAGAACGCAGCGACACCTCGATCTATCCGGTGGCTCGCGCCCCTCGGCTCGGCACACAGCACCCATCCCCTGGGCCGGGTGCGGCGCTCGCGGGCGCTGCCGAGTCGTGCCCGCCGACGCCGGCTCCGGCCCGGCGGCCGTGACCGCATCACGGCCGCCCGGCGACCGGCCTCGTCAACCCTCCCGGACGAGGTCCTGCGGCCACCGCGCACTGGACATGTCGTCCTCCTCACTTGCTTCGTTCCCCGCGCGATATGGGACCGAACCATGATCCACCCCGGAGCACAGCCAGAACCACGTCCACCTGGCCAACGGTCACGCCGCCGGACAGGCGCTACGCACGACCCGCCGCAGGCCGATGCCCACGCTGCTAACGGTTAGGGGTGACCATCAGTACGCAGACCGGAGGGCTCGACTCCACCCACCACGACGCGGCCTCGATCCCCGCCGAGTGCTCGCGCGTCGGCCAATAACACGCCTGCAGCGTTACGCGCGGCAATGTCTTCTCAGTAGCAACCAAGCAACCCGTCGCCCACGCCCCGAGTTGGGCGTAAGGAGAAGCCTTGGCTCCGCCGACTACCGCCGGATCCGGACGAGTCCTTCGTCGCCTAAGCATTGGCCAAGGTCGAGACGTTCCGGAACGTGGAAGCGATCGTCCGCGAGTCCCGGTTTCGGCGTGCACCGGAGGATCGCGCGTGTCCACCCCAGGATCTCGGCATGAAGTCGGCTAGGTCTCTCGCGCTGGTTAGCGATGCTATGCTCAACACAACAGGAACGTTGTGTTGTGCCAATTCCCGATTTCGACTCAGATACCGGAAATCTGCCTGGCGGCATCCATGTGGCCGAGTGGGAAGAGATCGTTGCTGCGCTTGGCATAAATCCCTGGCGTGCCGATCTCGTCGCTGGTCTACGCCGGGCAGTCGATGCACTCCGGGCTGCCGGATGCAGGCGCGTGTTTGTCGATGGGAGCTTCGTGACGGCAAAGGAACACCCCGGGGATTTCGACGCCTGCTGGGACGCGCGCGGAGTCGACCCAAGTGCGCTAGATCCGGTCCTCCTCGACTTCACGCGAGGCCGCGCAGCGCAGAAAGCGAAGTACGGCGGCGAGCTGTTCATCGCGAACGCAGCCGCGACGCCAGCTGGGACCATTTTTCTCGATTTCTTCCAAATAGATAAGGCGACCGGTGGTCCGAAAGGAATCATCGCGATCGACCTTGGAGGTCTCCCATGATTACCAACGACCGCCAACACCGAATCACAAGCAGCCAGGCCAAGCATTTCGAAGCGGCGATCTCCCGCGCCGAACAGGATGGGCCGGCGCCTGACGTGGATGCGCGATTGCACGCCGCAATGATTGCCGGAATGCGCAGCCAACTTGAAGACCTCCGGAACGAGCTCAGCGAGTACGACGCGCTTCGCGCGGGCGAGGTCAAGGGGCGCGTCTTTCATTCGCTTCTTCAAATCCCGCAGGCGCTGATCGAAGGCCGTATTGCACGGAGGTTCACGCAGAAGGCTCTAGGGGACAAACTTGGCCTTCCCGAGCAACAGATCCAGAGGTATGAGCGGACGCGCTACAGCGGCGTGGGCCTGGAGCGACTCCAGCAGATCGCTGACGTGCTCGAGATCAAAGTCGAGAAGACGGTCGAGTACCACGTAACAGAGTCTCGGTCTAGAGCAGGCGGCGGACGAACCAGCGGTCAGTCAGCCGCGCGTTCGCCGCGCCGCAAAAGCACCGTGACACCAATCACCACCAAAGGGAGTGCCACCATGGCAGGTAGCAGAAAGACCGGAAAGGCAGCTGCTTCAGCAGCAGGCAAGACTCTGACTTCGAAAACAGCGTCCACCGCTGCAAAGAAGGCAGCGGCTTCCGATCTCGCACAGGTTGGCGATCGGAAAGTGACGGGGAAGAAGGCGGCTTCGAGCGCGGGCAAGACGCTCGCGTCGAAGAGTGCGTCTAAGACCGCCAAGAAGGCGGCCGCGTCGGACCTGTCTCAGGCCGCGAAGAAGAAGCGTTAGCCACGGAAGCACCGCCTAGCAGGGCGTCTTCTTCGACCCAGCGTCGCCGGGACGAGCGGATCCCGCCGTGCCCGGCGGGCCGTCAGGCCGTCGGGCCGTCGGGCCGGCAGGGCCTGTTGGTCGGACACCGCCGAACGGTCGGCTGGGACTACGGGGGCGCTGACCCAGGCGCGAACGGCGTCGTCGAGCCCGCAGCTGACCGCCGCAGTCGCACATCCTTCCCTCGCCGAAGCAGTCGCTGCCCGGAGACGGCTGCAGGATGATTGCGATCGTGCGGACGCCGGCGGCCGGACAATCGAGATTGAGCGGCGTTGGAAGCCGGCGCCGCTGGCGCTCGCGGATGCTTTCCATTGGTTGGGAGCGCGCGACCACCCTGCGCGGAGCATCCTCTTGGGAAGCGAGCGTCTTCGACGGGCGATCAGTGTGACCCACGTGCCTCCGCGGTCTCTGGCCCTCCGGCTAGCGACCGCCTGGATCTTTGAGGCCATGCTGAGAGCGAGGCTAATCACGGCTCCGGGCGGCCGGTGCGGCGCGGCCCGACCGGTGCAGTTCTTCCACAGACGCGGAGTCCCGCGGCAGTTAGGAGGCCACCACCGGTCCAACTTCGTCGAGCACGGCCTGAGCTTGCGCCGCGAGGGGTTTATCGCCTTTCGCGTGGGCGATCGCCAGTGCCTCATGCGCCTCGCTCGCTGCCTCCACCAGCCGGCCGCGAGCGGCGAGCACACGAGCGAGCTCGGTTTTCGTCGTCGCCCGCTCGCGAGGAAAGTCGGTCTTGAGGGCATATCTGACGCCGCTTCGGGCCCACTGCTCGGCGGTCTCCAGATCGCCCTGCGCCCTCGCCAGCCTAGCCCTGACGCGGTGTGTCATAGCAAAGTTGATGACGTCCTCCTCGGCGCTGAGCTGCTCGGCAAGGTCGGCGGCGGTGACCGCCGCTTCGCGGTCTCCCATCGCCTCACTGATGTCTGCCAGGATCGCCTGCGTCGTCGATCGGTTCGCGCGCTCGCCCGCGGCCTCCAGCGCCGCATCCGCACGCCGAATCGCCGCGAGCGCCGCCTCAAGATTGCCAACGTCGAGCTGGAAGTCCGCTATGGATTGATACATCGTCTCCGCCAGCGTCCTCTGAAGCGCCCCGACGAGTTCGATGGCGCGCTCGGCGTGAGCCAGAGCCTCGTCAAATCGCCCCTCGAACTTCGCCAGCGAGGCTCGGCCGAAGAACTGAAAGGCCGCGAGCAACGGACCCGGGTTGTCGCTTGCCACCGACTCGATGTGGCTCGCTATCTCGCTGGCGGGCGCGGGTCCCATGTATAGCGCTCCACCCAGCGTCACGAGGGCTCGGCTGCGAAGGCCCTCGTCGCCCGCCAGACGCGCGTGTTCGGCGGCTAAGCGCGCTTCCTCTCCTGCGGACGCTGCCCGGCTCGCCAGCCAGAGAACCGAGGACGCAGCCATGTGAGCCTTAGCCAACCCCCGCTCGTCGCCGGCAAGCGTCAGCCGTTCCAGCATCTGGGGTAGTCGCGCCTCGATCGTCGCGGTCGCATCCTGGGGGTGGGTCATGAGCAGCCACTTGAAGCGAACCAGGGCCGCGTCGGACGCGACGTCGGGGTGTTGCTCGGCGACGGCAAGAAGCTGATCGACGCGCGCCAGCTGGCTCTCTTCGATCAGCTCCTCGGCTAGATCGACGGCGACGAGCGCGTAGATGCTGTGCGTGCTGGAGATGAGCGCCAGTGCCCGCTCGAGCAGGCTTCGCGCGGCCGGCCCATCGCCGCGTGCGCTCGCCCGGCGCCCGGCCGCGTGGAGGTGTGTCGCGGCGCGGATTGCGAGCGAGGGCTGCACTTCGCGTCCGAGCTCGCGCTGGTAGTGCACCGCCTGCTCCAGGTGCCAGCCGGCGATCTCGTCCAGCTCGGAGAGATCGGCGGCGGCGATCTCGAGCCAGCGGGCAAACTGCTCGTGGAGCACCGCTCGGGATGCCTTCGGCAGCCCGTCATACGCGGCGTCGCGAATCAGCAGGTGCCGGAATCTGAACGCCTCGTCGGCTCCGAGCGTCGCGGGATGAGGCCGGATCAGCTCCTTGCGGACAAGTCCTTGCAGCTGCAGCTCAACCTCCGACGACGATTGCTCATCAGCCAGCGCCTTGAGCGCCAGCCGATGGAACACCTCGCCCTCAACGGCCCCACGCTCGAGTACCTCTCGCTCTGCGCCTCCGAGTCGCTCCAGCCGGGCCGCAAGCAGAGCCTGGATGGTTGGCGGCACCACCACGGTTCCGCGCTCCTGCGCGAGCGCGACCATTTCCTCCAGAAACAGCGGATTCCCGTCACTGGCTGCGATCACCTGCGCCCGTGCCTGGGCGTCGAGGCCATCGGCGAGCTGGTCCAGCAGCGCCTGTGATTCCCGGGCTCCGAGCGGCTCCAGCAACACCGCGGTCGCGTTCAGCTTGCCGCCGCCCCAGCCCGGCCGATCCTCCAGCAGCTCCGGGCGTGCGGTGCACAACAGCAGAATTGGGGCGCCGCGAGAGATGTCGACCACGTGATCGAGCAGATCGAGCAGCATCGGCTCCGCCCACTGAAGGTCGTCGATGTACAGGATCAGGGGCTGCGTGGCCGCGACGGATTCAAGTAGGCGACGCGCCTCCCAGAACAGCTCGACCGGCGTTCCGCTACCGTCGCCGCTCAGATGTCCGAGCAACTTGTGGGCGCGCTCACCCAGGGGGGTCAGTGCCTCAACCAGTGGCCAAAAGGTGATCCCCTCGCCGTAATGCAAGCAGCGCCCTCGCAGCACCGCCGCCTGCCCACCGGCGCGTTCGAGCAGCTCGCCAACCAGTCGTGACTTACCGACCCCCGCAGAGCCCAGGATCGTGAACAGGTGACAGCCGGCATCGCTCTGGGTCCTAGCCCAGGCATCTGTGAGCAGCCGCAGCTCCCGTTCGCGACCGACCAGCGCCGTGTCGAGGTGGCGAGCGAAGCCCGGCGCAACGGGATCCAAACTCAGCAGCTTGTAGGCCTGCACGGGATTGCTCTTGCCCTTCAGCACGAGGGGCTCGAGGGCCTCCACCTCAACGGCGTCGCGGACGAGCTGCAGGGTTTCGTGACCGATCACGATCTCGCCGGGCTTTGCAGCCTGCTCCAAGCGTGCCGCGACATTCACCGCATCGCCGATCGCTAGGTTCTCGCCCTCGCTCATCAACACCGGTCCGGTATTCACCCCAGTGCGAAACCGCAGGCTGACGCCGACTTCTTCGCCCACGGCCGGCAGGCGCTCCCTGATCTCGGCCGCGGCTCTGACCGCCCGCAGGGCGTCGTCCTCGTGAACCTGGGGGATGCCGAACACCGCCATCACCGCATCACCAATGAACTTTTCCACCAGCCCACCGTGACGCTCGATCGTCGCGCGGATGTCGGCGAAATAACGGTTGAGCACCTCCCGCAGCACCTCGGGATCGAGCTCCTCGCCCAGCGACGTCGACCCAGTCACATCACAGAACAGCGCCGTTACGACCTTGCGGGTCTTACGTGGCGCCATCACCTCCGCCAGTGGCGCACCGCAGCCCCCGCAGAACCGAAACCCCTCGGGGCTCTCAGTCCCGCAGCGCTCGCATACGACGACGCCGGCCATACCGCAACAGTAATGCGTCACACCAAGGCGGCATTCAGACAGCGCAGTGCGCGGTCTCCCATCTGCAGCCCCGAGGCGGACTGCAAAGCCGTACAGCCCCCTGCATGGACGCACGATTCGACACACCAGCTACCCCGCGAGCCCGTTCCGCGCGGAATGAGCAGGTAGTTTCGCACCATCGCTTTGACCTTTCGGCCGCGATGCCCCTCTGCGATCGCCTTGGCGACAAGGTGATCACGCGCGTCGGCGATGCGGCCCACGCCAGACTTTCCGCGCGATTGGGACATGGGATTCGTCGCGCCGCGCGCCCCCCAGGCTAGTTGCAGAACGGTCGCTAACCGGGAGCGCAGAGGCTAGCTGCCGCTGGCTGCCTCCATCAGGCTCCGGGCTAAAGTCGGGCTTGTGCCACCCGTCTTCAGACGAACCTTCCAAGCTGCGGCCGCTTGTGCGCCGCGCGAGGATGTCGACGCCCCAGCGACGGCCCTCATACACCGCGTCGTCTCTTTGCAGACTGTCAGCGCGCCCTTGGCGCTGGACGGTTATCAGGCGGCGTACGAGCGCGGGCACGCCGAGTTCTTCCAGACGTTCAGCAGCGGCCTCGAGTCGCTCTACCAGCAGCTGCATGCCGCGACCGCCGAGACAGCCAGGCTGGTGGGAGCGGCAGCAAAGCCTGCCGTCGATGTGACGAGTCTCGCCGGCCTCGACGACTACGTCGCAAGACATCCGACCGAACAGCTCGCCTCCCAGGTGGAAGGCATCCGCCGCGAGGTCCGTCTGCTCAGCTGGATCTGCACGGTGCGCAACAAGGCGGTTCAGCATCGGCACGAGAACGGGTACACGGGCAACCGAGCGATGGTGCCACTCGACGGGTTCGCCGTCATGCGCAAACCCCTGCCCGCGACGCCTGAGATCGTGCGCAAGGCGCGCGGAATGCTCCGAGGCCTCGTGCGACCCTACGGCATCGCCCTGGACACCGAGACCGGCGATGTCGAGATGATCACCTACCTCGACTTCGTCTCCCACTCGCTGTATGCAGTTTCGCGGGATGAGTTTGATCGGGCTCGTGCTGTAGTCGCTGAGGCGGCAGCCCACGACCTGGTTGTCTCGCTGCCGTTCCTCGCCACCGTTGATCAGGCCCTTGCTGCGCTGATCGCTTTGGCCCCGGAGATGCGAGCTCGCCGTTCGCAAACATGGAGACGTAGCGCGGCCAAAAGGAGTCGCCAGACCGGCAGCCGCCGGGACCGCTGCTTCGCCGCTGAAGCGGCCACCAGACGACCGGCCCGCGGACTGCTGGTGTCGAACAAGCTGAGCCAGGCGGTGGTCAAATGGCCGGCATGACCGCTCTCATCTCGCAGGATCGAGCCGGTCGGAGAGGCCCGACCCGACGGCTCGCCGTTCTCGGCATCGGGCCTTGACGGCCCGCACTATCGCTCTCAGCTGGTGGAATGCCGAGCAGCCGCGATCGCATTGGCGACGAAACGATCACCCGAGCTACCGGCGGCGGGCGATCCCCTTGCCGCGGCGGCAGTCGTCGGCTCGCTGGCGTGGTGGGAGAGTCCTTCGTCGCCGAAGCGCCGGCCACTCTGGGACTCGGGGAGGATGAGCAGGTCGTGACGAGCCGGCGGCCGTAAGGTCGAGATTCGCGTTGATCGAGTCTTTGGTCGCGCGTTACGGTTGCGTGATGGAGCCTCCTGTCGGGCTGTGGCGGCCTCCACGGCTAGGGTTCCACCCGCACCGACTCGCCGTCCAGCCAGGAGATCGTATGTCCCGTTTTGCGAAGGTGAACCTGCTTGAGGTCGATGACTCCGTCGCTGGGCGGGTGGAAGGGCTCCAAGGCCGGTTCGGCCGTAAGCACCTGGACTCCCGAGACCTCGGGGTCAGTCTCTTTCGGTACGCCCCGAACCTGCGCAGTCCGATGGCCCACAGCCATAAGGAGCAGGAGGAGGCGTACGTTGTCGTCGCCGGCTCCGGCCGGATCCTGCTCGACGACGAGACCCAGGAGCTCCGAATCTGGGATGTCGTCCGCGTGGCGCCCGAGGTCGTCCGAGCGTTCGAGGCCGGACCCGACGGGCTCGATGTCATCGCCATCGGCGGCCCCAAGCCCGAGGAGGGCGATGGCGTCCGAGCCACCGCGACCTGGCCCGACACGGAATAACCCACCTCCACCGGCGCTTCCGAGCGAGGTTGCGCTCCCGGAGCCGATTGGCGGTGGTCGAGGGCGTCGTCTGGGTGAAGTGATCGCGGCGAGCGACACCCGTGTCCAGCGCGGGTGCGCCTGTGAGGCCGGAGGGTCAGTATGTGATCGTCGTGGCCCGCCCGGTGAGCGGGTTGGCCATCAGCATCCCCTTGGGGGTGCAGGCTTTCGCGACGTAGCCATTGGACTCGAGCGCGCGGATGCTTCGCTGGAGGTGTGGGGCTGTGGGCGAAAGGGCTTGGGTCGCCGCGGCCCCTACCGGGAAGGACATGGCAGTTGCGCTTGGGCCACCAGTGGCGACGATTGTCGCGACCCCCAGGCAGACGGCGGCAGCAGCAGCGCGGGTGACGACCCGGCGAACGGGATACCTCGCGCTGAGGTGAGGGGCGCTGCCCGCATCGTGCGGCTCTCGGAGATCGTCGGGATCGACCGCGGAGGCAGTCATCTCCTGTTGGCGGGCGGACATGATCTCGGCCTGCAGACGCGGTGACATGAGCGGTGCTCCTCTGAGCGGGGCCGCAGAGCGGCGAGGGTTCCCGGTCGCGGCTGACGTCGGTCGTCCGGGCTGATGTCAGGCACTCTCTCACCGGGCACACGATGCCCCCACGTCTGTTGACACAGCCGTATGCGTCGTTTGACGCAGTAGCGACGCCACCGAGCAGCGGGCGCACCGGACGAGTGTTTTGGCTTTGGCGGCCGCGCAACCGCTTCGGCAACGAAGGAATCGTCCGCCGTCTCGGTGCCGGGCCATCGCTCCGCCGCGCCTGCGCTCGCCGGCCCGGGACCGAGCTCTCCGCTGCGCACACGACCGCCGCCTCTGCTGCTTGAGAGATGCTCGGCCGCGTCGCCGACCGGGTGTCCAGGTTCTCGGCGATCTCGGCTACATGCGCACTGTGCCGATCGAGCGCTTCTCCCGCGACGCCCTGCTGTACCGGATCTACGAGGGAACCTCCGAGACTCAGAAGCTGATGATCGCCCGCCAGATGCTCGCTCGGGTCGAGACCGCGTGACCACGGTGGCCTGGGTCGAGGTGCTGCCATCGCGGTGCTGAACCTCCGAGTGGCCGGCTCGGGACCGTCGCTGCCCTGAGATATCCGCGGCGACCGCGGCGGGAACCTTCGGTACACCCCCGCACCGACTGCCGGTGTCCTTTCGCTTGCGGTTGTTAGGATGCCGCCACCAGGCGTTGAGGGACGCCAGTACTACGGAGGGATCATGGCTGAACCAGCACCGGGATCTGCGGCCGAGCAGAGCACCAGCGCAAAGCTGTTCGTACGGCAGTCGTCGGGGTTGGTCCGCAACGTCAGCGTGACGAACGCGCTGTTCTTCAACGT
>DASYAP010000288.1:0-4230 GCA_036501265.1 Solirubrobacteraceae bacterium
AGATTCCGAGAGCCCCCCGCGGTCGAGCGTCGCGACGACCTCATTGACCGCGCTCGACGGTACGCCTAACAGCACGTAGTCTGCGCGCTCGACGCCGTTGCTAGCCGGCTCGACTCGGAGCTCGCGCGGGAATGCGACCTCGGGCAGGTAAGCGCGGTTCTCGCGGTCGCGAGGAGTCGTTCGGCCTGCTCGGTCGTCCGCGTCTGAAGCGTGGTGCGAAGCCCACCTCGGGCCAGAAGCACGGCCACGGCCGTCCCGAACGAGCCGGCCCCGATGACGACCACGCGTCGCGTGCCAGGTGCGGGGAGGTGAATTGAACGCCGCGGTGCCGGGGGCATTATGCGCGAGCCTACCCGCGGATGCGGTACGAACCGCGCTTTTGCGGGCGGTTATGCCGCGCCGCGGGTACGCGCCGGTGAGGAGGCGCCCGTCTGATCCTCGCGGGCGACGGCCTCGGCAAGGGCGCTCGCCGCCTGCTCGATCTCTCCGAAGGCATCGGCGACGTCGGCCGCGCTCGTGCCGGTGATTGCGCGATTGAGTGCCGCGACCGCTGCGTCGAATCGATCCCACAACTCGCGCGGGCCCCTCCTGCCCGTGCCGGGTCGCAGCTCGTACGGGGGTTCAGCACGCTCGGCGCCCGGCACCGGCCGCCACAGCAGACCCGCCGCGTGAGCGTGCTCCCATGTGACCTGCTCTCGCTCGGCCGCATGCGCAAGACCCCTAAGCCGAGCAGCGAACCCGGCATCCGGCGGGGCCAGCTTGTGTGCCTTCATGGCATCGGCCCACGCATTACTCGCATGACGAACAGCCCGCATGATGTGGGCGCGCTCGCGATCAAGATCTTCATCGAAGCTCACTAGAGATCTCCCTCTTCATCCGGCCCCGGTTCAGCGCGCCCAACGGGTTCACCGCCCCAGAAGTCCTCCGCACTCGGACTGACTTGGCGAGCTGCCGGCGTACCTCCGGATCTATACCCGTCCTCGACCAGGCGATCGAAGTCAGAGCGCAAGATCCGCACGCGCCGACCGACGCGCACCGCGGGTAGGGAGCCCTGATCGATCCAGTTGCGAACCGTCTGAGGGTTGAGTTTGAGCATCTCGGCTACTTCAGCCACAGTGAGGAAAGATTCTGGGGAGGCGGTGTAATCCAAGGGTGCCTTCTCTAATTGAGACAAAGTGGAACCAATTCCTGGGTATACTATCGCGCTACCGGGACGATTCAAGACGTGGGTCGAGGAGAAAGGTCTGCAAAGCGATGAGTTCCAAGCGAGGCAAAGGCGATGGGGACGAGCCACGGGGCGAGGAGAGGTCGAGCGACCCTGGCGAAGACAAGGTCATCCGTCTGCCGCGCGACTGGCTCGGCCCCCGGGAGGACCTCGTTCCGTTCGGACCGTCGGCCGACCGTCAAAGTCAGGAACCCAGCGAATCTCAGTCTTCATCGGGAGAGCGGGACGCGCCGGGCGACGACGGGTCCGCTCGCCCCCCGCTCGAGGAGGTTCCTCCTCCGCCTCTCGACCCTGTGTCCCCGGATGATTTCTGGGGCGAGCGCTCAGCAGCCCTTCAGGGGCCGCTCGATGAGGCCGATCGGGAGGCAGCCGTCGGCGACGTATCGAGACCGACCTCGCGACAGCGGCGAGCACCTGTCCTGGCGGCGGCCGCGGCGGCCGTCGTCGCCATCGGCATTCTGAGCGTGTCGCTGCTCGGCCAATCCTCGTCAGGTCCCGGGAGATCGGGAGGTAGCGCGAGCGTAGATAGCGGTGGTGGCCGGGGAACCTTGTGGCCACTGCCGGCCCATACGCCCCTTGCCTTGCACCGAGCGGGGCGGTCCGCCCACGGGCGATCGAAGCGCAAGAAGCCAACCGGTCCGCGTCAGGGCGCGGCGGTCACGGTCAACTACGTGCGCGAGTCGCCCTCGTCCCGAAGCGCTACTGGTGGTGGCGGCAGTGTTTCTGGGACCGGTTCCGGCGGCACGTCTTCCTCGGGCACGAACCCAAGTCCTCAGACGGCCAGCTCGCCGACGACCTCAAACGGGACGGCTCCTACGAGTCCCGCCAGCCCAGCGACCCCTTCGAGCTCGAGCGGCAGCTCCCGCCACAAGGCGCCCGCGTTCGGGTCTGATGGCGCGCTGGGTCCCGGGCACTCGCACAGCGGATAGCGGTGCTCGAGCTCGCCCAACACACCTTTGTCGGCTGCAAACACAGGAGGCCTGTGATGCCAAAACGGAGACAACTCAGGCGGCGACTCGTCTCGCTCGCGATTGTGATGTGCACCAGTGCTGTGACGGCCGGCGCCGCCGGACTGGTCGTGGCGCCGGCAGCCAGCGCCGGCACTTTGACACTGAAGGTGTGCGGGCGGTGGAGCCCGGACCATGGCCCGTTCCGAGCGCACACCCCAGCCCAATTTGGGTGGGACGTGCAATGTGGGAGTCAGTCATTGGGGCTTGAGCTCTGGTCCATTCTGCGAAAGAAAACGTCCCACGGGACGACGGCTCAGTGGCTCACCCGCCCACCAAGCGGCATCAGAATCAGCCACGCGTCGGTGGTCCACCCCCATTCCCGCAATGTGGGTGATGGGCATGGCTGGGCTGGGGGGTTCTTCTGGCACGGCGGCTCTGTGGCCGTGACAGGCCGGTACAACAAGAAGGGATGCTGCGCACGTCATTTCCGTAGTCGGACATTCGGCTGGCGCATAACTTGCGTCGCTCGGGCGTGTCGGCAGGCGGCGACCCTTGACGTGGGCGGCATCGAGCTCCTGGCCACCGAAAACCGCGCACCCGTAATCGCTTCGTCGGGTACGACGAACCTGTGGTTCCACGCTGGTCAGTGGGTGCGTGGCACGTGGCCGGTGGCCTTCACCGCGCGCGATCCGTCCGGGGCGTGCCGGATCGCGGCCGCGCTCGGCGATGAGAGACTCCGAGGTCCCTCCGATCGCGCCAACATTGACTCCTGGCAGCAGTGCCCCGACCGGAACTGGAAGGCAGACGTCGACACGGCGCATGCCCATGGTCGCGGTGGCGCCGGCCAGGGTGCGATGACCCTCAGCATGCTGGCTTCGAATGCGGCGGGGGTGCGCCGCTCACGCACTGAGACCGTCTACGTCGACAATACTCAGCCATGGGTCAAGATTGCCGGTCGCTCGGACGCTCCGTCGACTGCCGGGACTCAATACCTGAGAGCGACCGCAGGTGGGAGTCCCTCTGGAATTGCCGGCATCTCTTGCCGGGTTGACCGGCGTCGGACGCATTCGTACTCGGGATCGTCGGCGCACGTACCGGTGAGCGGCGTCGGGGCCCACACGATCCGCTGTATGTCTGAGAACCGAGCCGTCGGTCCAGCCGGCAAACACGGTGTCTCGCGGGTCGCGACTTGGAAGCTGATGATCCGCCGGCCGACCACGATCACCGCTCTGTTCGGACGCTTTGTGCCGCGGCATGTCGTCACGGTCTGGGTTCGCGACCACGGGCACTGGGTGAAGCGGAAGGCGATCATCCCCGCACACACCGTCCACTCCCGCAGGAAGCGCATCCCCTTCGGGGCTCGCACGACGATCGGCGGACGGCTGAACGTGAAGGGCGGTAGGGGCCTACGCGACCAGGTCGTCGTTGTAAAGACCGCGCCGGATAACGGTGCCAAGCACTACAGAGAGGTGGCGCGGGTCAGGACCGAAGCATCCGGGAGGTGGCATGCGACCCTGCCCGCCGGTCCCTCGCGGCTGATCAAGGCCGTCTACGCCGGCAGCTCGACCGACGAGCCCGACAGTTCGCCCGCGGCAAGAGTGATAGTCCCGGCGAGGGTCCGGGTGCTCCGCCTGAGTCCCCGCAGGGTCAAATGGGGCGGCACCGTCCACATCACGGGGCTCCTTGCTGGTGGATACCTACCACCGCCACCCGCAGGCGAGCTCGTGCGTCTTCGCCTCGGCTACGGTCGCGCGCACACAACATACGGAGTGAAGACGGATGTCACTGGGAACGGCCGCTTCAAGGTGAGCTTCACGTTCGGCCCGGGCCCCGCGCGGGTGGTGCGCCATTACTGGTTCGAGGAGTGCTCTCTTCCGCACGACGACTATCCGTACGCGCCGGCGTGCAGCCGCAAGATCACGGTCAGGGTCGGGGGGTGATCGCATCGAGCGGCCGTAAATGGCCCCGCACGCGAGTCGTTTTTCGCGGCGAACAGGGCGTTGGCTGGGAGCAAACAAAGGAGACGGCAGTGTTCGCGAAAACCACTTCTCCTCG
>DASYAP010000289.1:0-2677 GCA_036501265.1 Solirubrobacteraceae bacterium
CAAGGTCGACCCGTCGAGGTGCTCGAGCACCGCTCGGCGTGAATCAGGCGTGATCCAATTCATCCGCCCGATCTCGTCGTCGGGGCCCCACGGACTCTTCGAGACCTTCACGCCGTCACGCTCGAGCAGCGCCTCGTACGCGGGCGTTGCCTGCTGCGACTCCCCGCTCGACGCCTCGGTGCGCGGCTGGGCAGGATCAACTCGATCCACGGCCAAGGGCGACTTATACCACTAGCGGCGCGTGATGTCGATGTCTGACATTGGGTGGGCCGCGCTCTGTGCGGGTCCAGAACCCGCGCATTCTGCGTAGCTTGAGAAGCTGTTCCGCACGCGCGCGGGGTCGACGAACGGGCTTGGGCCAGGCCATGTCGGTTCGTCGATCCTGGCTAGCACTACGCCGGGGCGAGGAGTCGTGCGGACCGCCTTGGCCACCTCTTCCCTGGAGGTCGCCTGTGCCAGCGCTACAGCCGGCAAACCCGAGAGGACTGAAGCCAGCGCGTCGGACGCGATTAGTTCCTGGCCTCCGGTGATGGAGTAGCGTCCATCATCCAGGACCAAGACGACGAGGTTCTTTGGGCGCAGCCCGCTCAGCGACCAGAGCGAACCGGCGCCCATCAATAGATCCCCGTCGCCGACCACCGCTACAACGTCGCGATCGCGCCGCGCTTCAGCTACGCCGAGGGACACAGCCAGGCCACACCCCATAGCGCCACCTAGGTAGAGATGGGGGCCGTCGTCGCTCGCCAGGCGTAGCGCCGAGGTGGCGGTTCCGAGCGAGGAAACGAACAGCGCGTCCGGCGTCTCGTCGAGTGCCCCCGCTACAGCCTCAGCTGGCTTCACGGCCTCCTCCCAGTGACGCGTCGAGCACCACGGCTGCGCAGGTGCCTGTGCTGAATGCCAGTTCCAAAGCCCCGGCCGCCGTCGCGCCTGCCCGCTCCGGATCGGATAGCGCAAAAGCCTGAATCTCGAGTGCCGCGAGGAGTGCGGGTGTGGCTCGCCCCATGGGGACCTGCGAGGGGTTGCGCTCGCCGAGGGTGCCTCGCATCGACAAGATGATGGGAACGCCGATCCCATACGGGATGCAAAGGGAGCCAACGGCGTTCAAGCAGTTGCCCAGGCCAGAGCACTGCATCAGCACCATTGCTCGACTTCCCGCGAGAAGGTGTCCGCACGCGTAGGCGATGCACTCCTCTTCGCGGGTGAGCGCGCGCACCGGCAGCCCTTCTTCCGTTAGCGCCTCGACGATGCCGCGAAGCCGGGCGTCGGGGACATACGCAACCGCGCTGACGTCTGCGCCGCAGATCGCGCTGGCGATCTCTGCCTGCCAATCGAGCACAGGGGCTCGACTCAGAGCTTCAACACGAATGGATCCTGCACCTCTTCGCTGAGCTCACACCAGACGCTCTTTGTTTGGAGGTACTCGTCGATCGATTCGATCCCGTTCGCGCGACCGATGCCGCTCTGCTTATAGCCACCAAAAGGCGAGTTGAAGGCCAGCGCCCGATACGTGTTGATCCAGACGGTCCCGGCCTGAAGCCCCCTTGCCATCCGGTGCGCTCGCTTTATATCGCGCGTCCAGACTCCCGCGGCGAGCCCGTACGGGCTCGAGTTCGCGGCCGTGATGGCTTCCTCCTCGTCCTCGAAGGGGAGCACGGCGAGAACGGGACCGAAGATCTCCTGCTGGCAAACCTCGGCATCGTTACCGACCCCCGCGAGGACCGTAGGTTCATAGAACAGCCCGTTCGGAAGGCTCGCGACGGAGGCCCGACGGCCACCTACCAGGATCTCCGCTCCACTCGCGCGCGCGGCGTCTACGGTCGCCTCGATACGTTGAAGCTGCTGCGATGTCGCGATCGGGCCCATTTGTGTCTCTTCGTCCATCGGATCGCCCAGCCTGATCGCCGCGGCTCGTCCGCATAGCCGGTTGAGGAGTTCGTCGTGCACCGGGCGCTGAACCAGCAGTCGCGACCCGGCCACGCAAGTCTGGCCACCCGCGGCGAAGATGCCGGCCAGCACGCCCGCCTCCGCCGCGTCGAGCGACGCATCTGCAAAGACAATGTTGGGGCTTTTGCCCCCAAGCTCGAGTGTGTAGCGCCCGAGTCGCGCACCGACTGATTGAGCGATCGCGCGGGCCGTGACCGTACCCCCGGTAAACGCCACCTTGGCGACGTCCGGGTGCTCAACGAGCGCTGCGCCGGCGGCCTGGGCTCCCGTAACCACGTTGATAATCCCGGGCGGGATGCCCGCCTCCTCAGCGAGGATCGCTACATCCAGGATCGCGGCCGGGGTGAATTCGGACGGCTTGATCACCACCGCGTTCCCCGCTGCCAGCGCGGGGGCGATGCTCATCACTGTGAGAAACAGCGGCGAGTTCCACGGAGTGATGACTCCGATCACGCCGAGGGGCTCCCGGAGCGTGTAGTTGAGGACGCTTTGCCGATCGAGCGGGATCACCCGGCCTTCGACCTTGTCGGCAAGCCCACCGAAGAAATAGAGCCACTCAGGGATCATCTTCGCCTGCGCGGCCATCTCTCGAAAGAGCTTGCCGTTCTGACGTGTCTCCACCGCTGCCAAGCGATCCGCGTGCTCGGCGATGAGATCGCCGAAGCGCATGAGCAGCCTTCCGCGCCGCGTGGGCGAAAGCTCTCGCCAGCCGGCATCCGCGAAGGCCCGGCTC
>DASYAP010000290.1:0-17957 GCA_036501265.1 Solirubrobacteraceae bacterium
CACCGTCAACGACATCCATCCGCCCACGACCGTCCACGTCGACGCTCTCGAGGCGATCGACGGCACCCCAATCCTTGACCTGAAAGTGGCGATGCACGAGGCACCAGACGCCTAAAAAGAGGGTTCAGGCCCAGCCTTCGCAGACCGCTCTACTTTCCGCGACACAGACGACATGTGGTCGGGCCCAGCTATGTCAGGAGCGCGGTTCGCCCAGGGGTCGGCCTGCTCGAGTTGCGCCGACACGCTGATCAGAGTCTTCTCGTCTCCGAACGGCGCTGTCAGCATGGTGCCGATAGGGACATCGGCGTTGTTGCCGAACAACGGCAGCGACGCGGCCGGCGAACCGCTGATGTTGGCGATTGGGTTCCATGGGTTGAACTGCATGTCGTACTCCCACCAGCCGGCCGCGCTTCCAAACGACTTGTTCAGCTCGCCGAGCGGGGGCGGGGGCTGCGCGAGCGTCGGCGTCAGCCACAGGTCGTACCGGTTGAAGAATCCGGCAATCTCCCAGGCCGCCGCCTCCAGATGATCGAGCGCCCGCGCGAGGTCGGAGGCGGTGAGCCGGCCGGCGTGCTCGATCAGCTCCCAGGTGGTCGGCTCGAGCTCCTCGGGCTTGAGGGGCCGCCCGAAGGCGGCGGTGAGCGCGTCGTGCCAAACCGCGTTGCCGGTCGCCCAGACGTCGAGCATGCTGGTGGTCATCGCGGAGATGTCGAACTTCGGGGCGGCGCTTTCGATCGTGTGGCCGAGCGCGGAGAGCAGCCCCGCGGTGTGCTCGGTCGCCGCGATGCAATCCGGATGCACCTTCGCGCCAACGGGATGCGAGGTCGAGGTGCCGATACGCAGCGGGCCCCGGTTGGTGCCGACCGCGTCGAGGAAGGGGCGAGCTGCCGGCCCAAGCCAGTGCCAGTCACCCCGTGCCGGACCGCTCGAAACGTCGAGGAGCGCGGCGCTGTCCCTCACCGAGCGAGTGATTGAGTGCTCCGTGGCCAGCCCAAAGAGGGTTTCACCAGCCTGCGGGGCCGGGGAGATCCGACCCCGGGTGGGCTTCAAGCCGTACACCCCGCAGCACGATGCCGGGATACGGATCGAACCAGCGCCGTCGCTCGCGCCGCCCACGGCCACCATTCGGGCAGCCACGGATGCGGCGGAACCGCCGCTCGAACCGCCCGCAGTGAGCTCGGTAGCCCATGGGTTGCGGCACGGCCCATGAACGACCGGTTCGGTGGTCGAGTGGTTTCCGAACTCGGGCGAGCTCGTCTTCCCCAGAAAAATCATGCCGGCGCGTCGATAGCGCGCGGTGAGGTTGCTGTCGCGATCGGCCGGCTCCGGTACATACGCTCGCGACCCGTCGGTCTGTACCACGCCCGCGATCTGCTGACCCAGGTCCTTCAGCAGAACCGGGACTCCCGCGAACGCGCCCCCCCGATCTTCCTCGGCGTCGAAGCGCTCGGCGTCATCACGCGCCTGCGCGAAACGCTCGACGACGACGCAATTGAGGATCGGGTTCAACGCCTCGATTCGGGAGATCGCGGCGTCCACAAGCTCGGCAGCGCTCACCTGCCCTTCCCGGACGTATTGCGCCTGCGAGAGGCCATCAAGCTCGAGCACTTCGGCTGCCGTCATCTCAACCTGACAACGCTCCGCGCCGCATTAGGCCCGCACGCTATCGAGAACCTTGCCTCTGGTCAGGCCACGCGCTCGGACTCGGCCTCGAGCTGCGCGAAGTGGCCGCCGGTTGCCCGCAGCTCCGCGGGGGAGCCCTGCTCGACAACGTGCCCGGCCTCAAGCACCACAACACGGTCGGCGCCCCGGATGGTGCTCAGCCGGTGGGCGACGACCAGCGAGGTGCGCCCGGCCAGCAGCCGCGCAAGGCCACGCTGGACACGCGTCTCGGTGGCGACGTCGATGCTCGACGTGGCCTCGTCGAGCACGAGCATCCGGGGGTCGATGATTATCGCCCGCGCGAGCGACACGAGCTGGCGCTGGCCGCCCGAGAGTCGCTCGCCGCGCTCACCGACCTCCGTGTCAAGACCGTTGGGCAAGCGCTCGAACACCTCGAGCGCGTCAACGGCTTCGGCGGCGGCGCGCACGTCCTCAACGTTCGCGCCGGGCCTGGCCCAGGCGATGTTGTGAGCAACGCTGCCGGCGAATAGGAACGGCTCCTGGGTGACCAGCGCGACCTGGCGCCGCACACTCGCGAGGTCGAGCTGAGCCAGATCGACGCCGTCATAGCGCACACAGCCGCGCTGCGGGCCGTAGAACCCGACCGCGAGTTTGATCAGCGTGCTCTTGCCCGAGCCGGAGTGGCCGATGAACGCCACTGTCTGACCGGCTTCGATACAGACGTTGATGTCGTGGATGATCCAGCGCTCGTCCTCATAGGCGAACCGGACGTCCTCGAAGGCCAGGTCGCCGCGCAGGGTGGGCGCCGGGCGGCGGCCGGGAAGCTGGCCAGGGTCCGGCGGCTCGGCGAGGATCTCGTCGAGCTTCTCAAGCGCGGTCGCCGCCTGCTGGAAGTCGCCCACCTGCATGGTCAGCTGCGGGAGCGGGGCGAGCGCTTGGCGTAGATACGCGGTGAAGGAGACGATCAGTCCCACCTGGAGGGCGCCGCCCACGGCCTCGCGCGCGCCGTACACGAGGACCGCCGCAACTGTCACCGCGATGATGAGCTCGACAAGCGGGAGAAGCGTGCGCCAGAGCGAGTTCGAACGCATCAGCTGCATCCGGGTCTCCGCGTTGTGGCGCTCGAATTGGGCCAGGTGGCGCTCCTCCTGCCCGAAGGCGCGCACGACGGCGCGTCCGGAGAGGCCTTCTGCCATGTACGTCGTCATCTGCGCGAGCGCGTCGCTGGCCTTACGCCACGCGGGTCGGGCCGCGCGCTGAAACAAGGCTGCCACGATGACGACGAGCGGGAACACGAACGCCGCGACTAGCGCCATCCGCCAGTCGAGCACGAGCAGGACGACGACCGTCCCGACCACCAGAAGCACGTTCGAGACTAGCTGGTTCAACCCCCCGTTGACGACGTTGTTGAGCGCCTCCACGTCATTGGTAACCCTGGACATCACGCGTCCAGCGCTCGCGTGGTCGTAGTAGCGCATGGATACCGTCTGGAGATGCTCGACCAGCCGAAAGCGGAGGTCCATCAGCGCCCGCTGACCGACGTCGCCCACAAGCCACGTCTCCGCCGTCTCGGCCAGCCACGCGACGGCGATCGTGACGCCGAGTGCGATCGCAATCAGCACGAGCGTCCGCGTTGACCCGGTGTTGACGACGTCGTCGATCACGCGGCCGGCGAGGTACGGCGGTATGAGCTTGGCCGCCGTGGAGAGCAGGGTCGCAGTAATCGCCAGCATCACCCGGCGGCGATACGGTGCTAGCAGCACGCGCAGCAGCGCGATTCCGCCGCGAGGAGCCCCACTTTGCGGCATGGCGCTCACGACGCGCTCTGCTCTGTCCGCTCTGGCTCGCCGGCCGCGTCGACGCCGACGAGCCCTCGATAGCGCGCGCTCGAACGCAGCAGCGCGCTGTGCGTCCCGCGCTCCACGATCCGGCCATCCTCGAGCAGCAGCACCTCGTCGGCACGGCGCAAGATCGCGGGCCGATAGCCCACCACGATCCGCGTGGGCGGCGCTGCGGTGTGCAGGGTGTCCAGCCCGTCGAGGACGGCGGCCTCGGTCAGCGCGTCAAGGTTGCCGGTCGCGTTGTCGAGCAGCAGAACCACCGCCCCCGCCAGCAGGGCCCGCGCCAGCGCGACCCGTTGACGCTGTCCTCCCGACAAACCGACGCCGCGATCCCCAAGGACTGTGTCGTACCCGTCCGGCAAGCCCGCGATGAAGTCGTGCGCCTGTGCGGCGCGGGCGGCCGCCTCCACGTCCTCAAGCGAAGCGTCTGGCCGCGCGAAAGCGATGTTCTCCCGCACGGTACCCGAGAACAAGAAGTTGTCGTCGGTTGCGGTCCCGATGGCGCGCCGGAGCGATCCGATCTCCACCTCGCCCACCGGCACGCCGGCGACCTCGACGCTCCCTCCGCCGGCGTCGCGCAAGCGGTTGACGAGGGCGAGCAACGTGGACTTGCCGGACCCGGTCATCCCCAGCACGGCGATCGTCCCACCGGCCGGGACGTCGAGGTCGACTCCTTCGAGAATCGGATCACCTCCAGGGCTGTCGGCCCGCACACCGCGCATCCGCACTCCGGCCGGTCCGACCGGCAGGGGCGGTTCGGTGGGAGAGCGCTGCACGGGTTGTCGCAACGCCTCGAGCACGCGTCCCAGGCCCGCGAACGCCGGCTGGGCCTGGCCGAGCGTCAGGCCCACCGACTGCACCGAGGGCACCAGCATCACGACGTAGGTGTAGAAGACCGAAAAGGCTACGACCGACAGGTCCCCGGAGATCGCCAACCGCCCACCGACGATCACCACCAGCGCCGAACCTACGAGCGGGAGCATGTCGACCGCCGTCAGCGAGCGAGCGCCCATCCGGTTGACGGTCAACGAGGAGCCCAGCACTCGCTTGGCGGCGCGGGCGAAGTGCTCGCGCTGCTCGGACTCGCGTGCGTAGGCGCGCACGGTTGCCACCCCGGCGAGCGTCTCCTGAAGCGACGTCGTCAGCGCTCCCATCGCGCGGCGGGCCTCGAGCAGCTTCGGCCTGGCCCGGTGTGTGTAGGTGGCCAAAATCACGACCCCGATCGGCAGTGGCGCGAGGGCGAGGAACGCGAGCAGCGGCTGGAGCACGAACATGATCACGCCCGCGAGCAGCATCGTGACGGCGCCCCGAAGGCCGCGGATGAGCCGGTTCCCGAAGAACACCGCGACCGGGACCAAGTCGCTGCTGGCGAGCGAGACGAGATCGCCGGTCGCCCGAGAGTCCAGCACCCGCGGGTCGACGACCTGGAAGTGGCGGTACAAGCGGGAGCGCAGGTCGGCCTCGATCACCGTCGAGATCCGACTGTTGAGAACCCCGGCAGCGGCGGAGAGGATCGCGGTGAGCAACCCCGCCAGCGCGATCGCCAGCGCGGCGATGAACGCGCCATCGGACCCGGTGAGGTCGCCAGCCTCGATCCGATCGACCGCCCATCCGGTCAAAAGCGGCGTGACCAGCGTCATCGCGATGATCCCGACCGTCAGCAAGATCAGCTGCGCCACCGCTCTGCGCTGCCGGGCGAGCAGCGTCGCGACGAAGCGCAGAGGACTCCCCGTCGGCGGCGCGTCGCTCATGGCGCCCGAAGCGAGGTGAAGCTCAGGTCCCAGGCGGCGAGCTCAGGATCCAGTACGCCCTTGACGTCCGCCGAGCGCAGGTTCGGGTCGCGGTTCCACACAATCGGCACGCCGGGCGCCAGCTGGGTCACCTGCCGGTCGGCGTCTGCCCATAGCCCTGACCGATCCGCTTCGCCGGTCGTCGTCGCCGCCTGGTGCATCAGGCGCTCCAGCGAAGGATCGGACAGCCGCGACACGTTGGTTCCGGCCCGGAGCCCCTGGGCGCCGAACAGCGGCGGGAGCACGGAGGCGGCGTCGTCGAGGTCGCGCTGCCAGCGGTACCCCAGGCAGGCAGCGACGCGGGGCGCGCGCGAGCAGGCCCGGATGAACGGCCCGAAGGCGAGGAAGCGCACCCGGCTGCGCAGGCCGAGCGCCGCGAGCGCTTTCCGTGTCGCGGCGGCGAACGCCACCCCCGATGCTTGGCGACGGGCGACGAGCTCGAGCACGGAGCTGCCCGTGATCCGCCCCTGGGCGTACCCGGCTCGGCGGAGGTAGCGGCGCGCGAGCGCGAGGTTTCCCCGGGGGGAGGCGAGGAAGTCGACGCCGGGGCCTGCCCGACCGCCGGTCTGCGCAAACCCGGGGACTCCGGGCGGGATCCAGTGGGTCGGGATCTCGCCCACCACCGCACCGCCCATCGCACTGCGAATGGCACCCCGGTCGAGCGCTACCGACACCGCGCGGCGCACCTCAGGGTTGTCGAACGGGGGCAGACGCGTGTTCAGCGCGATGAAAGTGATCTCGCCAGCCGGCGTGAGGGGGACCTGGGCTCGATGCGTGCGCAGGGCGCTGACAAGGTCGGCGCCCGCCGGCTCGTTCGCGGTCACCGCCCCGCGGCCTTCGAGCACGCGCCGTGCGAGCGCGGCAGCCCCCGGCCAGCGCTGCTCGAGCACGACCCGGTTGACGAACGCCGGGCGGAAGTCCTCCCCCGCGTCCCAGCGAGGATTGCGCACCAACGTGATCCGCGGGGCGTCGGCCGGCGGGAGCAAACCGGACCGGTCAGCCGCGATCCGATAGGGGCCCGTAGACACCTGATGGCGTCCGTAGGTCGAGCGCGAGAGGCGGTCAAAGCGGCCGGCGTACCCGGGCGGGACCGGCGCCGCCAGCGGGAGCGTCAGCGCCTCGGCCACCAGCCCGCCGGTGGGCTTACTGAGGCGGATCTCAAGCGTGTTGTTATTTGGGGTCATGAGCCCCGAGGGGATCGTGCGCCGGCCGGCCTCCACGGCCGCCACACCCTCGACATCACCAAAGTACAAGTGGGCGGACGGCGAGTCGACGCTGGGAAGGAACCCGCGGGCGATGCCATAGGCCACGTCGCGCGCGGTCACCTCGCGGTTCACTGGGGGCGAGAAATGGACGGCGGAGCGGATCGTGATCGTCACCTGCCGGCTGTCGTCCGAAATCACGGGAGGGCCCTCCGCGAGGTCGGGCTGGACGCCTTCCCGGTCGGGCCGGAACGTGTACGGCGTGCGATCTACAGCGCGCGAGATCATGGTTCCGTAGACGTCGTTGATGCGGGCCGGATCGAGGTCGGGCGAGCCCTCGAGCGAGACGACGGTGAGCGTCCCACCCCGTTTGCCGTCGATCTCGTGCACACGCGAGAGCACCGAGCCCGTAATCGCCAGCACGGCAATCGTCACGAGCGTCGCGGTGCCCAACACGGCGCCCTTGAAGACCGCGTTCCTGCGCAGTCGCCCCATGCAAGAGGTATATCGCGCGGTCCGCTTGCGGGCCGCCGGCGCAGTGCTTGCGTTCGGTTCCGCCGCGCCCTAGAAACGGGCAACGGGTCGCCCCGTGGTTATCTCGCGTCAGAGAATTGAACGACGTTTAGGTTTAGCGGCATCTCGTGGCGGCGTGTACCCGGATGGCGGGCTGGGGCGAACGGGAGCTTGCCGTTGGGCCTCAGACCGAGGTTTGAGTCCGTTACCGGTTCGGTGATCTCGCCGAGGAGATGGAAGCGGTTAAAGACGTACGGTAGGCCATCGCTGACGAAACTCGGGGTGATCTGGACCTGTAGATGGAGGTGGGGGGTGGCTGAATTGCCGCTGTTACCCAGCTCTCCCAGCAGCTGGCCACGGCGAACGTGCTGGCCAACGTGGACACGGACCGAGCCTGGTTTCATGTGCGCATAGGTCACATAGATCCCCGGGCTGACGCGCAGCTCCACGTAATTGCCGGTGAGCCGCGCGAGCGGCGGCGGCGGCTTTGGATCGTGCGGCGGCGGTGAGTTCGGGATGCCGTCGCGCGCGATCACGATCGTTCCAGCGGCCACGGCGATCTCGGGCTGGCCGTAGCTGAAGTAGCTAGACAACCGGGCGGGGCTTCCGACCCAGGCCCGATGTTGCCGGTCGAGCAGGATCCAGTCAATCGCGAAGCGCTGTGAGACGCCCATGTTGCCGTCCACGGTGAGCAGGCCGCGGCGATGGTGTGTGTTGAAGTCACAGCACCCCTCCATCGCCAACCAAATGCCGCTGCGCACGGGCGGACCCAACACCACCGGTGGTCCAGATCGAAGCGAGACCCGACCGACCAAGCTCGAAAACCGGAATGCTTTTTGGCCCTTCGTGGAGGCCACGATGCGATGCTCTATCACGCGCGGGATGTCCGCCTTGCTTCGCACTCGGACGTCGAACCAGACGATCGACGAACCGGAAGAGCTCATCAGCGTAGGGTCGGCCGGCTTGCGTCCCGTGTTTGACTCGGCGACCGGATTCATCCTGGAGGACAGCGCACGTCCGGCAAGCGACTGCAGCACCCGGTGGGTTCTGGCGTCGCGGACTTCGACCCGCTCGACGTTCACCGGGAACTGCGTCATGTTTGTCAACACAAGCTCATAGGCGATGTGAAACCGCCCGTCGGTGCCGCGCACGGCGCTCGGGCGACTGAGCACCCTCGCCGCAAGCCCAGTGAACTGCTGGCCGGCCACACCCCGGCTGGGAGCCGCGGCACCCCCTCGCGGCGACTGCCTCGCTGAGAACCCGGCCGCCGTGGCAACAAAGACGCACGTCGCCGCCACCACCACCAACAACACAACCCGGCCACGCCCGCGCGCCAACAAGCCAAATCTACGCGTGCCACCCAAAAACATCCCTGATCGCCCCAATCCTTGTTGGGCAGCCTCCATGGCCACCGCACCCTGACCTTACCTGACCCACTCGCGTTAGGCAAGAACCTAACGCTGAGCGCAGCGCTGGCGAAAACGATCGACCGCCGCTCCGATTTGGCTCCCTAAGGCTGATCCAAGTTGCCCCAGGAAGCAGTTTTGGTGATGGTGGGCGTGTGGCGATCGGGTGCTGCTGCCCCGGGGGTTGGAGCACCCGGGGCAGCAGCTGAGTTGCGGTTTAGAAATGCTTCGCGGCCGGCGGACCGCCCAGCTTGATGGGACTGGCTTTCACGCACTGGCCGCTGCGACTACCGCCCACGGTGTTGGGCTCCGACACGCGGGGGTACAGGCCGGACCCGGCCTCCGCGCTGTCCCATATCGGCAGCGCACCCTTCGGCTGGGCACCCGGGTGGCGGTTGCCGGCGCAGGACAGGCTCTTGCCGATGTGGTTGGCGAGAACCTCGATCGCGTCGGGGTCCGCCGTCTTGTTGATGTTGATCGTGACGTAGCTCTTAACCGTGTCGCGGGCCAGTCCAAACCAGCACGTCCGCAGGCCGTTCATCCTGACGTCGCCCCCAACCGAGCTGTCCTCGAGGTCGCTAAAGACGGGGCTCCTAAACGCGGCGAAGATCCCAGTCTTGGGCACCGCGCAGTTCGGACCGCCGCCCCCGCCGATGTCCTTGATGCTCTGCCCGATCGCGCTGTTATGCACGATCAGCCCAAGCGCCTTGTGAGCAATCACGCTCCCCGACACGCGCTCGCGGCTCGTCAGCGTGGGATGCGACTGATTTGGGTCATCGACACACGCCATGCCCGTGCCATTGGGATTTGCCTTGCAACCCAAAGCCGCCGCGCTACCACGATCCAAAACGACATTGCCGGTCACGGTCAGGCTGGAATGGTGAGCGCCAAAAAGCGCCACCAACGCCGACCCCTCGCTCACGGTCAACGTCCCGGTCACATGGGCCTTGCCCTCGTTCACGAAGCACACACCCTTAACGACCACACCGTTCGGATAGGCGCCCTTCAACACGCCAGGCGCACTAAACGACCCCGAACACACGTGCGGTGAAGCGGCGGTGTTCGCGCCAGCACTCGCGACCGCGACCGCCAAAACAACCCCCGCCCCAACCGCCAACGGCACAGCACGTCTGAACTTCAACATAAAAGCCCCTCAATCAGTTGAATTTGCCCGGCCCCCCAAGACCGGTGTGAGCGCGAACTCTAAAGCACACCGCCAAGGCCATGCCATTTCTTGACAAGACCGGCAACCCCCCCTGCCCAATCTTGTCGGAGGTCCCTCGACGCGTTGAGCAAAAGCGCGTCCGGTGTGGCCGCAGCGGCACGGAGCAGCAGCGAGGGTCGACGAGGCGGGGCTCTATTCGATTTCGCGCTCAGCGACTCTCACCGGGTGCCTGGAAACGAAACCGTGGGGGTAGGGTTCGCGGGGAGGCGAACCTGTTCGCAACCCGTCCGGGCGGCCCCTGCCCGCTTAGTGCTTGCGGGCAGCGGCCGGTGTGCCGGATGTCTTTAGCAGCTGTCGTTCGGTGCCGTGGGACCGTCCGGCAGTTTGTGGCGGCCGAGTTCTTGTGGCCGCCGAGGATCGCGGACTCCATGCCCGACGCGATGTTGGACAAGCCGAACGTGGTCGCGTACGGGCCGGAGGCCCGGTTGTTGGCCCCGCCGGCGATCTCCCCGAAGCCCGTCCAGCCGTTGCCGGTCCCGACGATCAGGTCATTTGACCCCGTCCGGACGTACCCCTTGGGGTTCTCGGCGTAGCCGATGACTAGGTTCCCCATGCCGTTGACCGTGCCGCCGGTCGATCCTGACCCGGACACGCCTGCACGTTGACGGTCGAGAACTCGACGGTCGGTTTCCCGCCCACTCCCCAGGAGACAAACGTCGGCGCCAACACCACAGTCGTTCTCGGCGCACACGACGGCGATGCGCCTGTCCCCCCAGACACCACCGTCCCCCCGACCGCAGTCGGGACGCACTCCCACCCCGGGTCACTGCCCCCGGTTTGGAGATTTCGAAGGAATAGCCTTCGAAATCTCCAACGGCCTCGGGCACATCACGGGCTTCGTCGCTCGGGCACCCAGGGTCTAACGGGTCGTGCCGCCGTCTGGGTTCCAAAAACTGGCCAACGGCCCAGAGCCATCGCCACCAGCACCGGACCGGCCGATGCGACACTCTCGTCCCCATGGCCGGGAGCGGAACGGGTCAAATCATCGAAGGGCTCTGGCGGTTCGAGGCGCTGCTTCCGGACTGGACCGAACACGAGGGCGGCGAGAATGGCTGGGAGCAAACAGTCGCGTGGTGGGCTGTTGCGACGGCGGGCGGGCTCGTCTTGATCGACCCGCTGGTCCATGACTGGGACGCGGTCGATCGACTCGTGGCCGTCGGGGGCGGCTGTACCGGCGTCGTGCGCACTTGTCATTGGCATCAGCGGAGCATCGTCGACGTCGCGAGCCGGTACGACGTGGACGTCTGGGCGAGACCTGATCCAGATGGTCGCGTCCTTAGTGCCTTCGACCATCCGGTAAGCGATCGTGGCGAGCTCTTCGACCGGTTGCGGGCTATCGACGTAGAGCGCGCCGACGAGATTGCGCTGTGGCTACCGCGGCAGGGGGCGCTTGTCTTCGGCGATGCGATGATTCGGACCCGCGCCGGCGAGCTTAAAGTTTGTCCGGAGTCTTGGACACAATCTAAGGGCGGCCCGGCGGGCCTACGCTCGTTGCTCGGCGCTCTCTCGGGCCTCCCCGTCGAGCATGTCCTGGTGTCTCACGGCCCGTTGGTACTGGGCGATGGACTCGCGTCGCTGCGCAGTGCCACAAGCTGACGGGCGCAGCCCGGTGCCGACCTGGCGAGCGCCTCAGTCAGCGCGAAGGCTCCGGTTGCGCACAAACAGTGTTCCCCCGCCAACCGCGAGGACAGCGGCCGCCAAGACAAAAGCCAAAACTTGCACATGCCGGAACAGCATGACCACGAGCCACACGAGCACGATGATCGCCAGGCTCCCGGCAAGTTGGCGCCCTACAAAAAACAGCGGTCCTGAGCAGCCCTCGACCTACCCCCCGACTCTGGCTCCACAGTCATAGCCCGCTCGAGGCCGGCCTCTCCAGTGCTCGCCATCGTTTGGGTTGCGCTCATCAGTTCAAGTACTCCCTTCAGTGCTGTGCTTCAGAAGCCACGCTTAACTCCGCTTCGAGCAACGTCACGGCGCCGAGCGACCGCGACCTGAGGTGCCCAGAGCCGACCACGAGGCCGGCGGCCTCCTTCCATTGCTGCTGGTCACCGTAGTAGCCGGTTCCGGGCCGAACAACCAGTGTGCAGGAGCTTTCGACGCACCGGGAAACACGGCAGATCTAGAGACGCCCGACTACACCAGTGCCGTATGGGATCGCCGGTGCCGGCCCGCCCGTCATTGTTGGCACTGCGCCGATCGTCGGCTGGCATAGTCGCGCGTGGTGCGGGCTATCGCCAGCGCAACTCGACTATGTCTACCGGCTCGGCAACTCCCTTCAGAGCGAGCGGTTTCGGCTCGGATGCCGGATAGCTCTCGCCTACGGTCGCCATCGTCGCTGCGGTAGCGAGTATCTGCCCGGCGTCACCTGCAGCCATGACGCGCGCTGCCACGTGGATGCCCTGCCCGAAGAAGTCCCCTCCCCGCCGGGTCGCCTCCGCAGCATGAATACCGATGCGGACTCGCGGCGCGAAGCCGTGTTCGTGTCGATGCTCGTTGAGTGTTCGTTGCAGGGCGATCGCACAGTTCAGGGCCGATCGTGGGTCGGCGAAAGCGATGAAGAACCCGTCTCCCTCGTGCTTGATCTCGCGTCCCTGGTGAGCGCTTATGCCTTCCCGCACAGTACGGTCATGCCAGCTCAGCAGGCTGTCCCAGCCGTCGTCCCCGAGCAACTCAACCAGCCGTGTTGAGTCCACGATGTCGGTGAACATAAACGTCTGGATGTCGCGCACCCCGGGTGAGGTTCCGGCGAGCAGACCCCGGACCCGTTGCTCCTCCAGCGGTGCGTCTAGGTCGGCGAAGGTAGCCCGAGCGCCCTCCAACTCCAGCCATGCGGCGGAAGGATCGCCGCTGAGGGCGTAGGCGCGACCGAGCAGCGTCCGGGTCTGTGCGGCGTCGAACCGCGCGCCCAGATCGCACCACAAACGCCACCCCTCACGCAGTGGCGCGATCGCGTCGCTCGGTCGTTCCTCCGCCAACGCCAGTGCGCCGCGCGCAGCTGAGGCGCTGGCGAGGATCGCAGTCGTGTCGCATTGGGCAGCCGCTTCGTCCAATTCCGCCAATGCGGTGCGCGCGAGATCGAGGTCACCGGCTGCGAGTGCGATCGTTACCTGAGCGGGTAGCAGCAACGCACGGCTCTCCTGAGTAAATGCGTCGCGGTCAGCCATGCGACGGTTGATCGCCGCCAGCGCGCCGGCTGGGTCTTGCTCGTCCAGACGCAACAGCGCCAGTCCCGGCTGCGGATCGAACCCGACATCCAGTGCTCGCCCGAAAGCGGCGCGAGCGCCGTTGAGGTCGCCCCTCCGCCGTCGGACTTCACCGAGTTCGTGGTACGCCCACCCGGCCCAGCGCGGGGCCCAGCTAAGCAGCTCTTCGCAGGCGTCCTGCGCGTCGCGCTCCGCCTCGGCCAGCGACCCGCGCATACGAATGATCTCGGCGCGATGCAGACGGCAGAGACCAGGGAATCCGCTAACCGAATTGCGGTCGCACCAGCGCAGCGACTCGGTGGTCCACTCGGACGCCCGCTGCCAGTCGCCGATATTGCGACAGGCGAAGATCGTGGCGCAGTACACGGTGCCCGTCGTCGAGAGCTCGGTGGCACCGGTCATCGCCAAGGCCGTTGCCTCATCGAGCAGCGGCGAGCCCTCCCGCACCCGTCCGGCGGTGATCAGCGCATGTCCCTGATCCAGCAGGCCGAGGGCCTCCAAATCCGGATCGCCGAGGCGCCGGGCGAACTTGACCAGTTCGCGCGCGTGATCGAGCGCCCCCGCCACGTCATTGGCCACAAGGAGCAGACCGCGTACCTTCATCCACAACAGCAAGCCTGTCTCGTAACACTCCGGCTGTCCCTCGAGCAGCTTTGCCGCCCTGGCGAGCCAGCCTCCCATTACGGCATCGTGGTTTCGCTGATAATGCTCCCGGGCGAGCGTGAGAGCCATACGACCAGCACCTCGCCTGTCGCCATCGCGCTCATAGCCGGCCTCGGCCCGCTCGAGCGCCTCGAGCATCTCGTTGTAGCGCCGTGTCCAACGCGCGGCCTCGGACAGGCGCTCAAGATCCGGGGGAGGTAGCGCCCGCTCTTCGTCGGCTGTGCTCAGCAACTCGTAGGCGCGCTCCCACTGGCGAGCCAAGAATGCCTCCCGGCCAAGGGATAGCGGATCTCCGGAGACGGCGCTCATACCCGCCTCGTGACGCGTCGAACAGGAGGCCTTGGCCGCCATGCTGTGGGAGCCAGCATTTCCACGGGCAGCGTACCGTGGCTGTCGGGAGCGCCCAGGGGACGACGGCTTCGACTACAGCGTCGTCGGCCCCAGAGTCGCATGCGGTCCGCGCGCCCGAATAAAAGCCGGCCCGCTCACGGTGGCCCGTTTGCTCGGGACACCAGGTAGAGGCCGATACACGTGAACGCGACCATCACTAGGAGCATCCATCGCTGGGAGAGCGATGCGCGCTTGATGTCTCCGTAGACGGCGATCGCCTTGTCGTGGGCGAGAACGAGGCCGGTGACGTGGCCGGCAACGAGCGCGCCTACCTGCACATACCAGATCAAGGTCGGGCTGAGTGTTGGCACGGAGATCTGAGCTGCGGCCCGCGTACCCAGCGGATCGCTGATCAAGTAGGTGAACTGCCCGTGCTCGCCGAAGAAGAAGTAGCTGAAATAGTGGGCGGTGAGGTACGCGATGCCGATCGGGATCAGGCTGTGGGCAAATTTCGTGCCAAGCTGCGATAGAGGCGGAGACCCGTCGACCGTCCTCATCCCTGCGACGCCGATCCAGAAGATAGCCGCCACTGCGGCGATCACGAGCGCCATGAAAAGCGTCTCGGCGATCCTCGTTGCGGGCGCCAGGGTGAGCCCAAGACCCATTAGGCGCAGCCACACGGTGGATATCGGGTGTTGAAGGGCTCCTTCACTTGCGCCGTCAAACGCGGTCCCACCGAGCGCGGCCACGACGACCGCGATCGAGCCAGGGACCGTTGCCCAATGGGTGGCCCCCGAAAGCGGCCGGCGGAGCCCCAGCCGTCTGTTTCGCACCTCCAACGGCGAGAGCTCGGAGAACATTCCGAGATAGACCGAGAAGGTTTCAGCGTTAGAGATCCACGGCTCGGTCCCGAATAGCGCCATCCCGCAGAAGTTGTAGGCCGTGTAGACAAGCGCCGCGACCGCAGTTACATGCGGGGTCACCCCCGGTCCGTTTACGCCGGAGATCAGCTCGATCCACACAAACACGACGAGTCCCGCCGCCGCCGGCCAGCGCCCGAGGCGCCTCGGATACAAGAACGGCGGCGACGTTCGTCGGCCGAGCGTCGCGTTCAGAGCCACCGCGACGGCCCGGCCGATCGCGCGCCACGGATTGAACGCGCGATAGATGTTCCCCAGCAGCACGCTGACGAGGACGCCGCCAAGCCAGACGGTGATGAAGACGAAGGTGACCGAGAAGTTCACTATCGCCACGTTCGTCCCGTAGAAGCCACTCCAGACCACCACACCCAGCAGCGCGGCTCCGCACGCGCCCGCCAGGACCTCGGTCACGGGGTTTAGGAGCACCCGTGACACGGTGCGTGGGAGCGGTCTCCAGTGCTCTTGCTCGAATCGAGTCGTCGGCCACAGGATCGACAGCGCGATGAACGAGACGACCAGGATTCCCGCCGCTCCTCCGATGAACAGCGAGATCGGGATTGGGACATCCGGTCGCCCGATGTCGTATGCGTGCGCCGAGGCGACCGAAGGCCAGGCGAGCATCACGAGGCCAAAGCACAGTCCGATCGGGGCGACCCGGCGAACGATCACAGCCGTCACCTCACGCCGGCGGTTGGTCGCCACTACTTGCCCAGGCCGTGCGCACGGCGTCGGCCGGTGGCGAGTCTGACGGGCGCGCTCGTCCGATTACGGGTTTGACAGTCATCAATTCTCCTGGCGAAGGTCGGCTTGGCTCGCGAGGCCCGGGAGGGCCGCGCTAACGGGAGCGCCTAAGCGCTCTCGCCGGGCGGCGCCGCCGTACCTGGCTCGGATGCAACCAAGCGTCCGACGCCGCCGCAGCAGCGCAGCTCAGATCAGCAGCGCACGCTCGCGCAAGGAGGCCCGCGCCCCGACCACCCGGCCACAAGTGGAGCCAGCCGGGAGACGAACACATCGCCCGGACGCCATGACTCGGGCGGCGGCGCACCGACAGCATCGCGGTCCTGGCGGTAACGCTCAGCCACCTCGTACAGCACCCAGCGGGCGCCGTAGAACACGGCCGCGAGCGCCAAGCCAACTGCCGCCGCCGCGGGCACCGACCACCAGCCGCCGAAACCGAAAATACCGGTGAGCCCGCCCGGATGGCCGGTTGCGAGCAGCCCTTCCAGGAACTCCTGGCTCATGTAAATGGCCACCAGCGATGCCGAGCAAAGCAGCCACAAAACAGCAAACGAGACTGTGCGATGCGGCGTAGTTCGCTGCCCGCCAAAGGCGCGTCCGAGCGCCCGCAGAAACGCACCGACTGCAACCGCGATCAAGAAAGCGATCCAAGGCGCCACCGAGTGCAGGTAGCTATGACCCTGCCGCTCGAGCTCGGCACCAGCCTGGCTGCCAAACGCCAACCAGTAGCGCAACTGGTGCACCGCAAACGCGGCTGCCGGCATCAACGCAAAAGGCGCTACCCGCCGCAAACGACCGCCGCGCTCACTACAAACCGGCACCGCAACCGAAGATACCGCTCAGGATCAAGGCAGGTGTTCGTTTTGTCCGCTATCCCCTGAACCTCCAGGAACTAAGAAGGCGGGAGTGAAGCGAGCGCGGGCCACCGAAAGTCGGCGGCCCGCGCCCGGTCGTGACTACTGGCGTGCCCGCTTACGCGGCTTTGCGCTCGCTACTTCCAGCACTGCCATGCCCCCGGTCCCTGCGAGGCGAGGATCTTCTGTGCGATCGCACCCTGCTCCCCCGGAGTCGCGTCGTAGGGCTCGGGCGCGTAGCGCGTTCCACCAAAGTCCTGCCAGCTCGACGACAGGATGCCGTACAGGCCGCCACCGGTGAACGGACTGACGGCGTGGGCGTTGCCGCCACTCTCGCACTGGACGACGGACGACGGGATCGCGTAGCCACCGCTGCTGGTGCTCTGCGTGGCCGTTGGCTGCGTGGAGCTCGTGCTCGTGGTCGTGGTAGCAGGAGCGGGGCTTGGAGCGGGGCTTGAAGCGGCAACGGGAGCCGGCGGCTGGATGATCCGCACGCGCAGATGCATTGCGCGCCTAGTCCGCGGGCCCACCACTCCGTCCGGTGCCAGGTGGTGGCGATGCTGAAAGCGCGCCACCGCTTTATGCGTCCCAGAACCGAAGTAGCCAGTGGGGTACCGGTGAACCGCTCGCTGAAGCTGCTTCACGGCGGCACCGCGGTCGCCAGCCGTCAGCAATTCCGGAGACAGCGGAGCAGGGTCCGAATGTTGGTGGCGGGCCGAATGATGTCGTGGCGCCGAATGGTGGCTTGACGGCACGTGTTCGGCTATGCCGAGCGACGCGAATTCGACGTTCGCGGCCGCCGTCCCGGCTTGGGCCGCCGCGAACGAAGCGGCCGCCGCGATCCCAGCACCGGCCGCGAGCAACGCGCGCGCCCGCGCACCGGTCCGGAATCGAGCTGGACTCTTGTCCTGATTGTCGAAATTGGGCACGGGGTAGCCCTCCTTCGTGTCAGGCCGACACCACCGGGCGCGCGCCGATCAGACTCGATCGGCGTCGGGTTAGCAGAACCGCACGATCGCCGCCCATCTTGGGCGGCGATCTACCCGGTGCCCCGCCGCAAAGGGACCGCTGGGCGGGGGAGTCGGCAGATTTGCGTTCGAGCGTTTACCCCCGTTTTGGTCGGGCGTAACAGAACTGTGATCCGAATCACACAGCGTGTTGGATCGACCGTGGGACCGATAAGGGTCGTCACGACTCAGCGGTCTATGCCAAGCCGCGTCCAGCTGGGCCGACTGGCCCTTATCCCCTATCCCGTGAATCTGTAGGGCGCGCCAGGAGAAACTCTGCTCAGACCCGGCTCCCTTGCGGCGCGATGCGATCTGACGTGTCGATGGCACTTAACCGGACCAGCGCGGTGCGGAACCGGACGCAGCGAACAGACGTCGGTTCCGACGCGCTGGACCAGAAGTGACCAGAGCACGCAGCTGGCTGCAAGCACCAGGGCGCAGGCGACGACGACGATCGTTGTGGAGTAGCGAGCCGCCATCAGACCATCGCGAATCGCTCGACGTGGATTTGCTCGTGCGGGATATGGAGCTCCGCAAGCGCGTCCTCGGCGGCACGCATCATCGGCGGCGAGCCGCAGATGAAGTATTGAAGTCGCGTTCGCCTTTCGGGCAAGTGACGATCGATGATCTCGGCGCGCA
>DASYAP010000291.1:0-2282 GCA_036501265.1 Solirubrobacteraceae bacterium
GCCGTCGATGTCGCCGACCAGGATCTCATGGGCGCCGCTGGGAGAGACCCAGGTGAGGTCGGGATGGGTCCCCGCGGCCGCTCGTGCCCGCGCGCCCTCATCGTCGGTTGCGCCGGCCGCCAGCCACTCCGTCGCCAGGGCGCGGGCGGCGGCGCGCTTGCCGGCTCCCCCGGGTCCATGGAACAGGTACGCGTGCGAAGGAGTTCCGTCTGGCGCGAGGGCAGAAGAGAGGACCGCACGCGCGTGGGGATGGCCTTCGAGCTCGGCGAGCACGAACTCGATGCTAGTGCCACCGCCCGGTCGGCCAGATACCTTGCGCGAGATGGCTCGAGGACGGCTCATAACGGTCGAAGGGTTGGACGGTTCGGGCAAGTCCACGCTCTGTTTGGGGCTGGTGCAAGCCCTCACCGAGCGCGGTCTAGACGTCCGGCTCCTGCGAGAGCCCGGCGGGGTCGAGGCGGCCGAGCGCATTCGAGGGTTGCTCCACGATCCCGCCCTCCGTATCGGAGCACGATCGGAGGCCCTGCTCTTTGCCGCCGCCCGGGCGCAACTGGTCGAGGAAGCGCTTGAGCCGCTCCTGAGCGTGGGGACCTCGGTCCTCTTGGATCGATTCGTCGACTCGTCACTGGCTTACCAGGGCTCGGGGAGGCAGCTCGGGATGCAGGAAGTCACTGACATCAACCGCTTTGCCACGCGGGAACTCGTCCCCGATCGCACGCTGCTGCTCACGGTCTCGCCGGAGGTCGGGAGGGCCCGGACGCGCTCTCGCTCAGCCGCGGCCGACCGGCTCGAACGAGAGCACGAAGCGTTTTTCCTACGCGTCGCCAGCGGCTACGAAGAGCTGGCTGCCGGCGATCCTCAACGGATCCGTTCGCTGGATGCAAACGAGCCTCCAGACCGCGTGCTGGAGGCCGCAATCGCCCAGCTTACGGACCTTTTTCCGCTCGGAGCGGGGCCTCGGCATCACTAGAATTGAGGGAGTAATCAAACGCTCCTTAGCCCGGGCGCAGGCGATCTGCAGACCACGTTTTTCCGTCCGGGCCATGCGCGATTCTTCGGTGTTCACCCCTTGGGCGCCGAGGAGCCCGGAAAGCCAGCCGAAACGAGCGGAAGCAGAGGAGCAGTAGGACATGGACCACACACCACAGACCACCACTCACCGGGAGACGCAGGCTGGCGCGGGCCTGTCGATTAGTCGCCGGTTCACGACGCCCGGAGCGCATCCGTTCGATGCCGTGGAGTGGGAGTCGCGGGACGCCAGGATCGGCCACGGCGACAAGCTGGCCTTCGAGCAGCACGACGTCGAGTTCCCCACGAGCTGGTCACAGAACGCCACCAACATCGTCGCCCAGAAGTACTTCCGCGGGCAACCGGGTTCGCCCGAGCGCGAGCGCTCGGTCAAGCAGATGATCACGCGGGTCGCCGGGACGATTGCGAGCTGGGGCCGCGAGATGGGCTACTTCGCGACCGTCGAGGATGGAGACGCGTTCGAGGCGGAGTTGACCCACATCCTGCTGCACCAGATGGCGGCGTTCAACTCGCCGGTGTGGTTCAACGTCGGGTGGCACCCGGTGGGCAGCCCGAAGATGCAGGCGTCGGCCTGCTTCATCCTCTCGGTCGAGGACAACATGGAGTCGATCCTCGAGTGGAACACCAAGGAGGGGATCATCTTCCGCGGCGGCTCCGGATCGGGCATCAATCTCTCGAAGATCCGGGGCTCGATGGAGCCGCTCAGCCGCGGTGGTACCGCCTCGGGTCCGGTCAGCTTCATGCGCGGCGCGGATGCCTGGGCGGGTTCGATCAAGTCTGGCGGTGGCACGCGCCGCGCGGCCAAGATGGTCGTGCTCGACGTTGACCATCCCGACATCCGAGAGTTCATCTGGTGCAAGGCGCGCGAGGAGGACAAGGCCGGTGCGCTAAGGGACGCCGGCTTCGACATGCGAATCGACGGCGACGGCTTCTTCTCGATCCAGTACCAGAACGCCAACAACTCGGTCCGCGTCACGGACGAGTTCATGCGCGCGGTCGAAAACGACGAGGAATGGCATCTGATTGCACGTTCCACCGGCGAGCCGACTGGCGAGCCGATCCCGGCCCGTCAGCTGATGCATGACATCGCCGAGGCCGCTTGGCGCTGTGCTGACCCCGGCGTCCAGTACGACACGACGATCAACAACTGGCACACCTGCCCGAACTCGGGACGGATCAGCGCGTCTAACCCGTGCAGCGAGTACATGCACGTCGACGACTCGGCATGCAACCTCGCGTCGCTCAACCTCATG
>DASYAP010000292.1:0-9009 GCA_036501265.1 Solirubrobacteraceae bacterium
CCAAATAAGCAAGTCGGTCGGATCTTTGAGCTGACCGGTACCGCCGCCCAGCTGCCATTTCACTCACCCGTCAGGACGATCACGTGAGCGTTGATCGCGAGCAAGATTCCGTCGCCACGCACCGCGACGCGGGGGAGCCAGTAACCAGCGGCCGTGGCCTGGAGCACTTCCCGGGCGGGGAGCTCGATGCGATCTTGGAGCGCGCGGCGCAGGCCGGAATTGACCCCCGGCGGGTGACGATCGCGTTGGGCGTTGACCCTGGCCGCCGGGCCAGGCGCTCGTGACCGTGCGCCGGACGCCCGCTCTCCTCAGCGATCCTCCGGGCTCGGCGCACCCAGCGGATGAACAGGCGTACGCGCTGGTTGAAGAAGCACGGCTGTGCTGCGAGCAGCTCCAGGCGGAGGCCGCTCGTAGTCCGAAGCGCCACGCATTACGGGCAATCCATGACCAGCTCGGGATGGCCGGCTGGGCGGCAAGCACAGAACTACCGCCTCAACGACGGCAGGCCGTGCTGAGGGATGCGCATCAGCAATCGGTGAGGCCGATGCGTCACCCCGTCGCCGAGCATGCCCTGACCGAAGTCGTTATCGAGGCAGAGGACACCCTCGCCGCCGGCCTCGGCCATGACGAGCAGAGTGAGCATCTGGATCTCGCGCACGCGCATCTGCTGCACGCGATGGATCTCCTGCACGCACATCTCTATCGCTAAAGCCAACGCGCCCGTGCTTGGCGTCCGCAGGCCCGCTTCGCGGTCAGCTGGGCATGTCGTCCGGAGCCGACAGCTTGATTTCAGCGGCGCTCTCCCAGGTCCGGCCCTCGTAGTCAGGCGACTGATCCAGCACATAGATTTCCGCGGCTAGGTCAGGGTCAAGGTGGTTGGCGCTGAGCATCGCGGTCACGGTGCGGCCGGTCAACTCAGCAATCTTGGCGCTGCTCTCCTCCCGCATCGCCTCCTGAAACTCGTGGCGGATCCCCAGCACCTGCTCCCCGCGCCCCTTGGCCGCCAACGACTGCTCGCCCTTGGTCAAGGTCTGCTCGAGCATCACCACCACCACGTTGTCGCGGATCGTCGTCCGGGCCTTGGTCGGGCCGCGGCCGGTGTACTCACGCATCAGCTTGACGATCGCGTTCGAGATCGACGCCGGCAACGAAGCCGCAGAGGAATGCTGGCCATCAGTCGAAACGGACATCGTCCGTCCGATCTCGCCTTCCCCTCAGAGATGATTTCCAACGCCCTGAAAGAGGGAAAGACGGCGAACCGCCAAGACGCAAGATGCCCCCACCGACGCCACCACGACGTACCGGAAGGCTGCCCGCAGTATCGCACACCCCAGACACAGCACAGCCAGGTCCGCCATCCGAACGCAGCACGCTACCCAGCGCGTCAGGTCGCAGAGCGTTACCTGCAGACCGGTCAGCTACCTACACAAGGTCCTGGGGGCCGTTTCGGCGTCAGAACACTCGCGCCCGGCGTCGTGTCGGAACGTCGGCGAAGGACCGAACCGCCAGCCCACGAGCCGACGATGCTTCGCGGCGAAGCGCTCGCCGGCTCGCGCGGGCGGGGCGACCGGAATCGCGGCCGCAGCACCCGTCACTCCCGTCCGACCGCGCACCAGAATCGACGATCACGATGACATGAGATCCAGGATCGCCGGGACTGCTGACCGATGGTCATGGGGGCTGCACCGACCATCTGACTGGCTTTTGCGATGTACCCAGGGGTCCGGCGCGGGGTCACTGAAACTCGTCCGGGATCGGGGTGTCCTCGGCGCCCAGCCGGGGTCCTGATCGCTCAATCTCAAACCAAACGTGGGTCGTGCCCTCAAACAGACCCCACCGGCTCGCCTCCGCTTCCACGATCTCCAGCCCGCGACCGTGAAGATCTTCGAAGCTGCGTTCACGGACGACGCGCTCAAACCCTGAGCCTTCGTCGATCACCTCGACCAACAATCGATCGCGGTCCAGACGTGCTTTCAGGCGGATCACCCCCCGGCCGTGAAGCACTGCATTGGTCACCAGTTCGCTGACCATGACCGTCGCGCGGTCCAGCTCGTCGCGATCGAGCGCGGCGGCGCCTAACTCCTCGATCAGGCGTCGCGCTCGAAACGGCGCGTGCGGGTCTCGCGGCAGTTCGACCTCCAAAGGCTCGTCCACCAGCAATCCCATTTCGGTGTGAGCGCCAACGATCGACGCGCCTGGACGATGAAGACAGCGTCGATGGTGTCCATCAGGCTAAGGACTCCGAACGCGCCGCTCTCGAGCATAGACGCCGGGTGAGAACCGGTTGAGCACCCGGTGGCATCTCAGGCACGCCGTCGGCGTGCACGGCGTTGGACGGAGCGAGGACGCGGCCCGCCGCCCGACCAACGCGACATGAGCGCAGCATCCGGTCGGAAAACGGATCACGATCACGGATCGGGCCCTCCGCGAGTGAGGCGCGGAGGCCTCGGCCACGATCGAGGTTGAACCTTCGATTGCGGGTAGACGGTGCTCATGGCTATCGCCCGCGACGTCCTGTCTCTCGAGGTGTCGTGTGATCCTCACGCGCCGAAGATCGTTCGGGAAGCGTTGACGGCGGTGTTCGACGGCGGCTGGTCACTGGATGACGGACTGTTGGTCGCCAGCGAACTGGTGACCAATGCCGTGCGACATTCGGGTTGCGTGGTCGCTCACAATCTCCGTGTCGACGTCAGCCGCCGGGAGGGCTGTCTGCTGATCGCGGTGCATGACCCGGGGCTGTCCGGAGAGGCCGCCGAGCCTGTCCGATCAAAGCGCTCGGCGCCGGGTGGATGGGGGCTTGCGCTCATCGAGCGGCTGTCTGTGCGTTGGGGCTCAGAACGACCCGACGGCTACCGAGTGTGGGCCGAACTGCCGGCCCCCGGGTAGGTTCTGGGCCGGCCGAATTTGGCCGGTCGTGCTTGCTGGGGATATCGGTTTGCCCGAGCGGTTGTGGGTGCTAGATTTGCGCTCGCATCGCCTCGCCTGGGACCGTGTGGATCAGGAAGGTGAGCTCAAGATCACCTGAGGGACGCCGTGCGATCTGAACGGTCGGGCGTCGGCCCTCTCGCCTTAGACGACAGCTTCTCGGAGGTGATGATCTGATGCAGACGGCTGACGGTGGCGTACCCGACGGAGATCGTGGCCTCTCCGAGCAATTGAAGATCAGGCTGGAGCCCGATTCGCAGGGAGTCCGCATCACGCTCGTCGGGGAGGTGGACCTCGCGACGGTCCCCGAGCTGGACCGGCTGTTGGATGACCTCGCGGAGCGCGAACATCGCCGGCTACTGATCGACTTGAACGGCGTGGAGTTCATGGACAGCACCGGCCTGGCCTCAATCATCCGGGCTCTGCACACTGCCGATGCCAACGGCCACCGATTGACCGTACGCTGCGCGTCGCCACAGGTTCAGCGACTGTTCGAGATCGCCGGCATCATCGACCGATTGACCTTCGAGGCGTAAATCCCGACGAGGCCTGCGCGGCACCTTGGAGTTCGACTCCGCCCAGGGGTGCTCCTTTTCGCGCCGCGTTGGGCTGGCCTGACCGACCGCGACTCTGGATGCGTCGCTTCCTGCTTCGCGCTGGAGCTGCTGTCCCCCGACGCCGACGGCATCGGACACCTGCTCAAGGAACGCGTCTCGGATCTCGACGAGCTCTCCTTCAGCGTGGAGCGAACCGGGCACGGAAGCTCGGTGCTCGACCCAGCCGTCGTCGGCGAGCTCGTCGGCCGTCGCCGCCAGGCCGACAACCCGCTCGAGGAACTCACCAAAACGCGAACGCGAAGTCCTCACGCTGATAGCCGAGGGACACTCGAACCGCGCGATCGCGGAGCGGCTGTTCATCACCGAGCACACGATCGAAACGCACGTCAAGAGCATCCTCCGCACGCTGCCTCTGCCCAGTCCCCCGACGACCACAGACGCGTGCTGGCCATCATCACCTGCCTGAACCCGCAGTAGACACAGACCACACCAGATAGCCACCGCTCTCTCCCCCTGCCCGACGCCGCAAACAACCGCAAGGACTGACAGGCCCAGACGGCGCACCCCGCTCTTATCAAGAGCAGAAGTCAACACCGGGACTTGACAGCCCTACCGTCGCATGCGGGCCTCACAGAATCTCCGCACTCCCGCGCTCATCCCGATCCCGCGAGATCCATATGCAGATCGCCACCCCCGCCGGGCTCCCAGACGCCACCGCTATCGCGTGAACCCGCTCGCCGGAGCGATGCATCCGGCCGAGACCCTCGCTCACCGAGCCGGTCATCGCTTTCATCCTCGACAAGCCCAAGACGCGACGTGTCCTCGCGAGCAAAGCGCGCGCCGGGTCGTGCCGACGCTCACGAGTCCCTTGCCGCGGACGTGCTTGAGCTCAGCTACCGCACTGGTTCGTGCTCATGTCGCTGGGTGTCCTGGTCGTTGCGAAGGAGCGTCCCAGTCGCGGGTGCGATCGTTGTCTCATGAGCAGATGCCGGCTTTCGAAGCTCCGTACTGCGCTTGGGCTGCGGTGAACTGGCTTCCAGCTGAGGAGGACAGCTGCTGAATCAGCCCCTGGCAGGAGAACGAAGTGCTCTGCAGATACTGCTTGGCTGCCTTGGCCGCCTCCACGTCCCAGTTGACGTGCAAGCTCTCGACGGCAGCGGTTGCATCGCTGGCAGAGAACCCACTCCCGGCCGAGGAGTCGAGCTGATCAATCAGCCCCTGCTCGGAGAACGCCGACTCCTGGAGGTACTCCTTCGCGCTGGCAACCGCCTGCGCCTCAGACGCACTCCCGCTCGAGGCGGAGCCGCCCGCATTGCCGGAGCCCGATCCAGCCGAGCCGGAGCCGCAGACGCCCGTCGTCGAAGCTCCATGGTGCGCTTGGGCTGCTGTGAACTGGCTGCCAGCGGAGGAGGACAGCTGCTGAATCAGCCCCTGGCATGAGAACGAGGTCGTTTGCAGATACTGCTTGGCTGCCTTGGCCGCCTCCGCGTTCCAATCGACATGCAGGCTGTCGACGGCTGCGGTTGCGTCGTTGGCGGAGAACCCACTGCCGGCCGAGGAGTCGAGCTGATCAATCAAGCCCTGCTTGGAGAACGCCGACTCCTGGAGGTACTCCTTCGCGCTGACAACCGCCTCCAGCTCAGACGCGCTGAGGCCGGAGGTGCCGCGCGAGCTCGAGCCACCGGAACGGGAGCTGTTGACATGCGATTTCCGCACCCGGGAGTGGTGTGCCCGGTGGGCGCCCGAGCTCGAGCTGGTCGCAACGGAGTTGCCCGGGATGGGCGCCGCCGAGCTGGAGCTCGCGGTGGTCTGTTCAATGCGCGCCGCCGTGCTCGATGACTTTTTCTTCGACGAGCCCGCGGCACCCGCGGCGACGATGATCAGCACGAGCATCGCGAGCGCCCAGTAGCGCTTCTTTCTAAACCTCTGCACCCCAACCCCCGACCTGTTGCTTTGACGGTCGAGGACTGTAGACCATAAATCAGGCGCATCGAAATGCGCTGTCAGAAAAGCACCCGGCCTGTGCAGTCCGGGTCTCCGAGTCGTTCTGACAACTGCCGTAAAAACCTACAGAACACGAGCGCTATTGGAGCAAAGGACTCGTTCGCTTGGGGCTGGCCTGACGATGCCCTTGCCGCGATAGGGACGTCCACGAACGACACGGACACGACCGTTCACCGCAACAACCTGCGCTTCAACCTACCGGGAGCTCACCGTCGACGCGCGCTTGGATGGGTCGAACCCTCTCTGTCAACGTCCGGTGAGACGCTCAGCATCGAGGAATCAATGACCTTGAGGGCGAGAACGGAGCCTGTTGGAGATGTTGGAGACGAGCACGAATGGGGCTGGCCCCGGAGCAGCGGTTGAGGCTGCTGGCGCCGGCCACGAAGACCAGGGAGGGTAGGTGCCCTCGTCGAGCAGTGTTGCCCAGGTCTCCTCCGGCGAGACGTCCACGAACCGCTCTGAGTGCAGCACCTCCAGCACCTGTCCGCGCTCGGGCTCCGACAGCGCCCTGGCAGGCGCTGGCCGTGGCCGGGACGGTCGGGGCTCGGGTGGCCGCCGCCGGCGGTAGACGCTGGCAACAGACGCTCCGAGCGCCCGGCATGCCGGCCGGGTGCCGATGATCGGCGTGAGCTCCTCAACGGTCTCCCAGATCATCGCTCGGTGCTCCGGTTGACGGTCTCGGTACCGAGCATCTGCTCCAAGAGCGCTGAGAGATTTCCCTGAATCTCGATGACCTTCCGTGCTTTGGAGAGCTCTGACTCCGAGCGCTCCAGTCGCCGCTGCAGCGCAGCGATCTCCTGATCACGCCGATCGGCCGGCTTGCGGCCGCGCGGCTGACCGAGCTCCTTCCTCGCGCCGTCCTTGCGCTGCTTACGCCAGTACGTCAAGTGCGACGTGTACAGCCCCTCCCGGCGCAAAAGCTCACCGACCTCGCCCGGCGCCGTACACGCATCAGCCGCGGCCAAAATCCGCGCCTTGTACTTCGCCGTGAACGTGCGCCGCTTGGCTCGATCGGCCAGCTCCGGGTCCGACACCCCCGCCGCCGCGCCGCGCCCGCCGACCACAACGCCCAGCTCGGCTACGCCTGTGCTCGTCCCGGACGATGTACCGGATCCTTCAGGCCCACCACGGTGGGGTCCGCGACCGGCGCGCTCAGCTCACCCACCCCGCCTACGCCAAGCCCGAGCTGCTTGCCGAGCGACCGAACGAGCTGTGGTCGTGGGATGTGTCGAAGCTGAAGGGCCCGGCGAAGTGGACGTACTACTACCTGTACGTGATCCTCGATGTCTTTAGCCGCTACATCGTCGGCTGGACGGTGCAGTATCGCGAGAACGGCCAGCTCGCGAAGGCACTGATCGAGCAGGCCGCCGGCCAGCAGCAGATCACGCCGAAGCTCCTGACGTTGCACGCCGATCGTGGCGCGCCGCAGCGTGCCAAGCCGGTGGCGTTCCTCTTGGCCGATCTCGGCATCACGAAAAGTCACAGTCGGCCGTACACATCGAGCGACAACCCGTACTCGGAATCGAACTTCAAGACGCTGAAGTACCGGCCCGAGTTCCCTGCCCGATTCCAGTCGATCGAGCACGCGCGCGAGCACTGCCGCGCGTTCGTGGACTGGTACAACCACGCCCACCGCCACTCGGGGATCGGGCTGATGACCCCCGCCGCTGTGCACCACGGACACGCCAAGCAGCGCCACGCCGCCCGCGCCGACGTGCTCGACGCCGCCTACGCCCGCAACCCCGAGCGGTTCGTGCGCAAGCCGCCAGTCCCGCCCGAGCTACCCATCGCCGCGTGGATCAACAAACCGGCCGACACAAAGGAGGTCGCCGCTCACTAAATTCGAACACGAAGCGTCTCACCGAGCTTGACAGGCTCCGGAAGTCCGCGCCGTATAAGCGGAACTCACGCCTCCGAAGATGGTCTGGGAGGCGTGTGCGTGAAGGTCGATCTCGCGCCGCGTGACCCGGATCAGCGCATCGTTGTCTGCGGCTAGAGAGCCATCGGGGAGGTTCTTTCCGTCCTCGAGACCGATCCGAACCTGCGCGCTGTCCTCGATCGCCGCCCGGAGGACCGGCCAGACCGTGGCGGCGTCGCCGTGGTACAGCAACGGACAGTCCACTCCCGCCTCCCGAATCACCCCGGCGATCGCTCTGGCCGTTCGGACGGCGTCGTCCGGCTGCTCCTCCAAGGGCTCGATCAGGATGCGAGTGTTGCGGGCCAGGGTCGGGGACGCGAGCAGGGCCGGCACATCGTCGAGGGTCCAAACGGCACTCTCGAGCACGATGCCTCGGTCCACCAGTAGGTTGGCCGTCTCGGCGGCACCCTGTTCGCTGAAGGCGACTGAGGCGAAGTCGGGGAGCTCCCGCCAGGCTGCGACCTGGCGGTAGCGCTCGCCCGGATCGTTGCCACAGCACCACAGGCCGGTGGTGATCCCGACGGGGATGTCGGACACTTCGCGGATCGCGAGCAGGGCGCGGTCAACGTCCTCGGCGCGGATCGACTGCTCACCGTCACCGGTGCGGGGATGGAAGTGCACGAAGTCGGCGCCGGCGGCCGCGGCGGCTCTCGACGCCTCGGCCAGCTCGGACGGGATGATCGGCGTCGCCGGGTGGTAGCTCTTGCCCCAGCCGCCGTTGATGGCCGCCTTGACCACGGTCGTTCTCACGGCGCTCATGAGGGAAGCACCACGGTCGCGGCGCGGCTCCAGGTCATCCGGACCTGATCACCGACCCCCTGGTCGAGCTCGGCGCCGTCGTTCTGGCGTCGGCATTGGACCATGGCGCCGCCGGCCAGTTGGACCAAGTACTGGGTGTCGTTGCCGACGAACACCACCTCGCGCAGCGTGCCCGAGGCCTCGTTATCGCCATTGGGGGCCGCGCCCAGTCGGGCTCGCTCGGGTCGGAACGAGACGGTGACCTCCGCGCCCACCTCAGCGTCACGGTTGAGCTCGGCGCGGATGCACCCGATCCCGTCGACGCCCACGATCGTGCCGTCCGCCGCGTGCTCCTCGACGATGCCTCGCAGGAAGTTGGACTGGCCGACGAACCCGGCGACGTAGGTGTCGTTGGGGGCCTCGTACAGTCGTCGGGGCGAGTCGACCTGAAGCAGGTTGCCAGCCCGCATCACCGCGATCCGGTCGGACATGGTCAGCGCCTCCTCCTGGTCGTGAGTCACGTAGATAAAGGTGATCCCGACCTCCCGCTGCAGGCGCTTGAGCTCGATCTGCATGTCCTTGCGCAGTTTCTGGTCCAGTGCGCCCAGCGGCTCGTCAAGCAGCAGAACGGCAGGCTGGCCGATGAGCGCGCGGGCTAGCGCAACTCGCTGGCGCTGACCGCCGGAAAGCTGTGCGGGCTTGCGTCGCTCATAGCCGTCGAGCTGTACTAGGTGCAGGGTCTCCTTGACTCGCTCGTCGACTTCTTGCCGACGACCCCCACGGACCTTGAGTTCGAACGCCACGTTGTTGTACACGTCGAGATGCGGGAAAAGCGCGTAGCTCTGGAAGACGAGGTTGAGGTTGCGC
>DASYAP010000293.1:0-5571 GCA_036501265.1 Solirubrobacteraceae bacterium
ATCACCGGCATCCAAGTCAACGGCGCCTCAACCGGCCTGACATCCGGCCAGTTTTTTGTCAACGGCGGCGGCACCATCAAGGTCAATGGGTCGGTCAAGCCGACAACATGGAACGTCTACCGCGCCATGAAGATACCGTGACGGCGCGCCGTCGCGGAAAGCGGGCCCTAGAGTTCGCGGACGTTCCCGCTCGCGGCTCAAGTTTCTAGTCGACGAGCTCGACGAACCATGGACCCACTGGCCAATCTCCTCGCACGGGATGAACTTTTCACCGAAGCGATCGCGGCGGGGGCGCGCGCAACAAGTTGATGACCATTAGCGTCGACGGCGAACAGTTTCTCGACGCGACAGTCACCGCCATCGCAGAGCAGCTCGGTCTCTAAGAGGAAGATCATCTTGTGCAGGGCGGTCATCCTCACGGCTCGCTGCTGCTCAGTCGCCGATCCGATCGCCCGAGGCGGCGCGTGGGGGGTGTCAAGAGCGATCGCGCGAGGTGTTTGCGGGGGCGTGGGGCAACACGAGGTGGGTGTGGCGCTTGGCGGCAGCGACGAGTAGGGTCCGGACTGTGGATGGCGTCGACCCTCAGGCCCTTGCCCGAGCGATCGTTGGCTTGACCGATTGGGCTCAAGCGTTCGCGATCGACGATTCGCCGGATCCACTTCGCGAGCGGCTCCGCGAGCACATGGGCGGTCCTGCTAAAGGACTGCCTGTGGTGTCGCGCGCGCTTGAGGGCTATCAACGGGCCAACTTTCAGCTTGCGATCGACCGGTACCTCGAGCACGCAGGTAGAGAGGCGGAGCTGATCGGCCTGCCGATGACGCATGGCTACCGGGTGGGGCTGGCTGAGTTAGCAAGGGGCGTTGTGCACGGTCCGTGGGACCGGGAGGGAGCGGAGGAGGGCCCCGTCGAGTTCGAGCCGGTCGATGTCGACGAGTTGCGGATCATGTGCGTCGCCGCTGGACTGTGGCTCATCAAGGATGAGCGGGAGCCGCTGTTGCTGATGCTGCGTCGCTCGGACGAGGGTCCCCATCACGCCGAACTCGGGATCGAGATCATGGCTCGCCAACGTGAGATCGCCGAACGGACGCTGGGCGAAATTGAGCGTCTGATGGCCGAGCACAACGTGTATCGCGGCCGGATTCTGATCTTGTCACGGTCGCAGTGGGGCGGGATTGGGGTCGAAGTGCAGCGGCTACCGAAGGTCACGCGTGAGCGGATCGTTTTCCCGTCCGGAGTGCTGGAGCGGATCGAGCGCCACACCAAGACCTTCGAAGAACACGTCGATGCGCTGCGCGCGGCGGGACGCCATTTGAAACGCGGGTTGCTCCTCCACGGCCCGCCGGGCACGGGCAAGACCCTCTCTGTGATGTACCTCTCCACGCTGATGCCTGGGCGCACGGTGCTGTTGCTGACCGGAAATACCCTTGGCGCGATCGAGCCAGCCTGTGAGATGGCACGGGAGTTGGCGCCCTCGATGTTGGTTTTAGAGGACGTCGATCTTGTGGCGGAAAATCGGATGATGGGTCATCCCACTTCGGTGTTGTTCGAGCTGCTGAACCAGATGGACGGGCTCCAGGAAGACATCGATGTCGTGTTTGTGCTCACGACTAACCGGCCCGAGATAATCGAGCCGGCGCTCGCTTCGCGACCCGGCCGGATCGACCTCGCGGTTGAAACGCCTTTGCCAGACAGCGAGGGACGTAGCCGACTGCTTGACCTCTACGGCGAAGGCCTTGAGCTGAACCTCGGTGATCGCGCAACGATCATCAGCGCGACGGAGGGTGCGACTCCCGCATTCATCCGCGAAGTACTGCGACGCGCGTCGCTAGCCGCCGCCGAAAACGGAGACGCGACACGCATCACCGACCAGCTCCTCGTCAGCGCAATCGAGGACCTCCACCTAGCTGACGACTCACTAGCGCGGTCGGCCCTCGGGGCACCTAACGCTGCCTCAAACGACTAGCTCGACTCATACGCTCTTCGACAACCTCGCCGCCGCGCACGGTCGTCGACGCGCCCGGCGCCCCGGCGAACGGCATCAGTGCCGAGACGGCGGATGGTGAGGATGATCCGCCGGCCGCGGCGGTGGGGGTCGCCGCGGTGGCGGTGCGCCGGATAGGGTTGCCTCCAAGTGTGGTAGCGCGCGTGTGAGCGCGTCCGCTTCTGGGCGAGCAAGCTCGGCAAGCAGGGGAGTGAGGCGCTTTCGTAGGAGCGTCTGCGCGGAGTTCAGCGCGCGTTGGCCGCGCGTTGAGAGTGTGAGCGTTTGGCGACGACGGTCCTCGGCCTGCTCCTGGCGGTGGAGCAGGCCGGCGTCGGCGAGGCCGCTGAGCAGCTGCGAGACAGCGGGAGCGGAGACGCCGGCGCGGCGGGCCAGCTCGGAGCCCGAAACTCCCTCGGTCGCGATCGCTCGCAGCGCCAGGAACTGCGCGACGGTCAGGGGGGGCTGATGGCCCGCGAGGAGCCGCTCGATCCATCGATTGGCGAGCGGCGCGACCGCGATCAGCGCGTCGGCTGCTTCTGATAGGGCCCGTCGCGGGGCGGGCACTAGATAAGTAAGCTTAACATCTAAGCATGGTTATTGACCGCATGATTCTCACACGCGCCTCGGTCGCCGCGCCTTGGAGGAGCAGATGACCGGCCTAATCGTCCGGTTCGGGGCGCTCGGGGTGTTCCTACTGATGGTGCCCGAGAGCGCCTGCATACCGGTGCCGAGCGAGGCGACGCTGATCTTCTCCGGATTCGCCGTGCACAAGGGGTGGATGAGCCTCCCGCTCGCCGTGGTCGCGGCGACTGCGGGCAACCTGGCAGGCTCGCTGCTCGCCTACGCGGTGGGCGCTACCGGGCTACTGGCGCGCGTCGCTGTGGCGCGCAACGTGATCGGCCGGTGGGAGGGCTCGATCGAGCGGCACGGCACGCGCGCGGTGTTCATCGCCCGCCTGTTGCCGCTAGCCCGCACATTCGTGTCCCTGCCTGCCGGCGCGCACCACGTGCCGATTATCCCGTTCATCGCTCTCACCACGATGGGATGCGCGCTGTGGGCCGTCGCGTTCGTGCTCTTAGGTGAGCTCGCCGGCAGCGCCTGGACGACGATCGACTCCCTTCTCGGCCACGTCCTCCTCGCGGGCGGACTACTTGTGCTCGCCGCGACCCTGCTGCGCCGACGCCCGCATCGCTAGCTAGGTCCGCCCGAGCACCGGTCATGGAGATTCGCCGGTGAGAAGCGCGACTCGCAGGGCCGCGGAACACTGCTTCGCTCCGCCGGAGCTCGTTGCGCCCGCGATCGCTACCGCGACGTTCCGCGCGTCTGTCTCCTCCCTGTGGCTAGCCTCGAGAGCTAGGGTTCGCTCGTCCCACCGACTCGCAGTACTACCGAGGAGATCGCATGTCGCGTTTTGCAAAGGTCAACTTGCTCGAGCTCGAAGACTCCGTCGCCGGGCGGGTGGAGGGGCTCGAGGGCCGCTTCGGGCGAAAGCATCTGGACTCCCGCGACCTCGGGGTCAGTCTCTTTCGGTATGCCCCGAACTTGCGCAGCCCGATGGCTCACAGCCACAAGGAGCAGGAGGAGGCCTACGTCGTCGTCGCCGGCTCCGGCCGGATCCTGCTCGACGACGAGCCCCAGGAGCTGCGGACCTGGGATGTGGTCCGCGTCGCACCCGAGGTCGTCCGAGCATTCGAGGCCGGCCCCGAGGGGCTTGACATCGTCGCCGTCGGCGGCCCCAAGCCCGAGGAGGGCGATGGCGTTCGGGCCACCGCGACCTGGCCCGGCACGGGATAGTCAGGTCTGACTGCGTGAGGTGCTCGTACAACCCTGTTCAGCTGTGAGCTCCTCCGCTGTGGCCGACGCGACCTCCGTGCCGAAGATTTCGGCGAGGAATGCCTTGATGGCTTGGAACCAGCGCTGGTGGGAGACGGCGTGATATGAACTCACGTCGGCCGCGCGATGCTTACGCTCGGCGCCCGCGACCGGGCGCAGCTGGTCGTGATCGCCTACCAGAGCGGGTTGGTGGCGCCAGGTAAGACCCCGCGGGTCTGAGAGGCGCGTCCAAAGCCAACTTGCACGAGTTCCAGAAAGCCGACGCGCGCAGTGTGTTGGAGGGACCGGAGCCATATCACTTCATCACCCGGGCGAGAGGTTGCTCAAAACAACCGACCTCAGCGCTGCGGCGCCGTCGGTGCTTGTGGCGGCTGTGGTGTTTCTGGCGTATGCGCGTTCTCAGGGTTCCCAGTGGGTCCCCGGGTCCGTCCCACCTAAGGACTCTGGAACGAAAGTCGCCTTACTCACAGACCAGCAGTGTCGTCCTTTGGGGCAGCACATGTCGGTTGCAAAGGGCCGAGTTTGCGTCAACCCACAGTCCGTCACCTAACGAGACGCAGTAATGGCGTTATCTTTGGAGGCGGCAATCAGAGCGCGATGGGATGAGCGCCGGGGGCCGACAGGTTGTGCTATGAGCATCGCTCACCCCAGATAGGAGGGGAAGAGTGTTGGTGAAACGCATGACTCGATGGGTGATCGCCGTGGCGGCGAGCGCGGCGGCACTGTTCGGCGCGCTGCTCCTGGCCGCGGGCGGCGCTGCGACTGCTCAGAGCAACTCTGGCTGTACGGCCGACAGCCCGGCTCAAGGCACTTATGCAACTCAGTGCTACTTCTTTGGGGTGCCACGCCTGTCGCCGTCAGACGCGATGCTGACCTCCGTCACGGCACCGCCCGCTCCAACGCAACCCGTCGCTAGCAATGTGTCGGCCACCTCACTAACCCTTTCTTGGTCGCCGGGTGGCTCGACCTCTGGCGTCGTCGGCTATGACGTCTTCGAGAACGCCACAAATATAGGACAATCGCCCACGACGTCCTTCACAGTTACCACCCTCACGTGCGCAACTACCTATTCATTTACGGTTGACGCATACGATGCTGCCGGCGATCATAGTGCTCCCTCACCGGCAGTTTCAGTGACCACACCTGCGTGTTTGCAAGTCGGGCCCGGCCGCCAGTTTGCCAGTCTCAGCCAAGCATTGGCGGCGGCTACAGACGGGGTCGAGATTGTCGTACACGCAGGATCGTATCCGCAAACAGTGATATCGCGGTCATTCGCGGTTCCAGTCTTGATCACTAACAATCCGGGGCATTCTCCGACATTCGATGGCTTAGTTTTTGCGTCGGCCCACAACGTCGATCTCTCAGGCATCTCCTCTACGGCACAGGTCAAGGTCGAGAAGGGGAGTAGCAATATCGTGCTGGACCATATGCACGTTCAGTTCACCCAGACCCAATCTGTGGCCGATGGCGACGCGGTTCTCCTCAGCGGTGCCGTTTCGCACATCACTCTGTCCGGGAGCACGATCGTCGGTGGCTTGTACGGCTTTGTCACCAACCCGTGGGGTGGCTCGGTTCCCGCCGACATAACAGTCTCCGGCAATGACATTTCCCAGGCATCACGCGACCTGATGCACATCGATGGTGTCAATGGACTGACCGTGGAAGACAACGATATCCATGACTTCAGTACCTGGGACACGGCCGGCACTCAGTTCACGGCCGCAGCGCAGGGTGGGTCGACCACCTTGTCGAACGTC
>DASYAP010000294.1:0-22186 GCA_036501265.1 Solirubrobacteraceae bacterium
CTTCCCCCTTCGCCCAAATCCGAGCGTCTGCTGCCCGGGCGCGACTGCTTTTGTTCTCGCGCCGGCGCGGGCCGGACGATCCCAACGGCGACAACAGGCTCATCCGTCACGCGGGCGAGCTCACGACCGCCTTTGTGGCCATAGCACTCCCGGCATTGGCGCCGGCGGACGCCTCCTGAGTCGCCGGAGCGCTCGTGAGCTCCGAGACCGCTCAAGAAGCGAAAGCCTTCGGCAGCGACTTGCGCGGCTTCGGGCGTAACTCAGGACTCCGGGCGGCGGAGCGACGTGGAGTTCCGCAGCGGGAGCAGGGGAGGGCCAGCGCGCGGTCCTCGCACTCCGCGCTCTGGCTGAGCGCGCGCTGCGTGGCGCTACCCGCGCTCATGTGCCGCTGGTGGGTCAGTATTCAACCGACGCCCAACATGAGGAGTCGCCGTGATGGATGAGCTAGGAGCGAGAGGCACGAAGCCGTGAGCGGCGGTGGCGCCGAGACGGACCTGGTCACGGGGGCGTTCAGCTATTCAGGCTCGCGTATCGCCGAGTTGCTGATCGAGTCCGGACGAAAGGTAAAGACCATCACTCAGCATCCTGATCGCGAGCATCCCCTACGGGCACGAGTCCAAGCGTGGCCTTATCGGTTCGAGGACCCAGTCGCGCTGGCACGCAGTCTGGAAGGGGTCAGCACGCTCTACAACACGTATTGGGTTCGATTCGAGCGAGACCGGACGACCTTCGCCACCGCTGTGGCCAACTCGCGAGTGCTGTTTGAGGCAGCTCGACGTGCCGGCGTCACTCGCATCGTCCACGTGAGCATCGCGAATCCTTCGATCGATTCGCCGCTGCCCTACTACCGCGGCAAAGCGCTCGTCGAGCAGGCTCTGGCCGCCGCCCGGGTTCCGTATGCGATCGTCAGGCCAACGTTCTTCTTCGGGGGTGGGCGGGACATCTTGGCCAACAACATCGCCTGGATTCTGCGACGCATGCCGCTCTTCGTCGTGCCGGGCGACGGGCGCTACCTGGTGCAACCGATCCACGTCGACGACTTTGCGCGCATCTGCCTACAGGCCGCGCACGCTGCCGGCGACGTGATCATGGACGCGGCCGGACGCGAGACGATGTCGTTTGAGGAACTCGTTCGAGCGATTAGGGACGCCGTCGGCCGGCGAACGCCAATCCTGCACGTACCGTCCCCAGCGATGGCCGCGCTTGCGCGCGCACTCGGCCTTCTCGTTCACGACGTCGTCCTCACGGCCGACGAGATTCGAGGGCTGACCGCCGGGCTCCTGGTCTCGCATCAGCCCGCGCTCGGAAGCGTCTCATTCGTCGAATGGTTAAACGAGCACGCGCCAACGCTCGGTCGTAGATACCTAAACGAACTGGACCGTCACTTCAGGATGTGAAGCAGCTGCTCGTGCCCGAGAAGGACCCCACCCGTCAGACAAGGGAGGCCGGTGAACTCGCTGCGCGCCGGAGCTGGCGATGTATGCCGGAGAGGTGCTTCTGCGCTTTGTGCCGTTTCAGACTGGCGCTGTGCCCACGCGGCCACGCACCGTCCAGCCGGATCGCCCCGAGGCGGCGGGCTCACCGATGAGCCACGACGCAGGCGCGCTTGGCTGGGCTGAGTGGCAGGTCGCCGCCGTACGCGACGATCCGGCGGCGCGTCTAGCGTTGATGGCGCGGCTGTTTCGCGGGCCGACGGGCCGCGCGCCGCGACACCTGCCGTTCCGACGAGCGGCGCTGTCGTTCATGCGCTGGCAGGCGCAGCGCGGCGTTCTCAACCCGCTCAACGCGTCACCGCCCGGCAGCGTGTGGTGGCGCGCGATGAACGAGCGACTGCTGCGGGACGGATGCGAAGCGATCGTGCTGCTGGGTGGGGTGGCCGGCGAGCCATCGTCGCAGGCCGTGCGGCTCTGGCTGAAGTTCAGCGCCAAGCCGACGGGGCGCAACTGGTACCGAGCACACAACGCGAGCATCGTGGGCGGCTATCTGGAGCACCGCAAGCTCGCCGAAGCAGAAAGCTCACCGGAGCGCTTCTTCATGAACGTCGCGCTGGCGCGCGTGCTCTACGCGCACGCACTCAACGCGGCGCCGCGCCTGGCGCTAGGACGGTGCGCTCTCCTCGGCCGCCTGCTCGGCGATCCTCGGCTCGGAATGGCGGGAGCGTTCCTCTCACTCGGGCGCGTGCTCCCAGACCGCTATCCGCTCGAGCAAGACGTACAGCGCTATATCTCCGTCGAGCACCGTCTCGGCCGAATGCTCGACTACGCGGTGATCGTGCCGCGACTGCAGCGCATATACGAGTGGTCCGCTGAGGAACTCGGCGAGCCACGCCTGCTCGAGCTAGTTCGCGACGGCAACCCGATCTACGCTTGGCCCTACGAGCAGCGACACGTGTGGCGCTCCCCGCACATGCCGTCCGCTGCCGCATTGCTCGAACGCATCACACGGACTCGATGGACCGATCGAACGGTCTCGGACGACATGCAGGAGCCCGAGAACCGACGGAACTAGGTGCAGCTGCTCCGACGAGAGCCACAAGCAAGTCGCAATTGGCGAACCCCGTGCCGCCGCGAGAGCGGGACCGGCGGCATCCAGCCGGAACGCCCTGCTCGTCACCGGCGCGCTCGACCGTCACCCCTCCGGTCGCCTGCAACGGGAGCCTCCGAATCCGCGCTAAACAGGTGACCTGGTTGTTAGGATTCTGTGCCGTCCTGCATACGCGACTGCGTCGTCGCCATAGGCATCGCCGGCTCGGGGCGCGTCGGGACGATTGCTCTCCTGGTGGCCGTCGGGCAAATGGTTGGGGCGCGGTTGTGAGCGCGGACGGCGGGAAGCGGGCTTCGCTGTCTGTCCGGTCGGTTTGTCCGCCTTGCGGGCCTTTTCAGGCGCTGGTGGCGGCGATCTGGTGCTTGTGGAGCTTCAGGAGGTTGTGGGTCGCTGCTGCTAATCGCCATTCCGAGGTCACGGCGGACAGGCCTCGTCGTTGGAAGCGGTCAAACCCGCGGTTGAACTTGATCTGGCCGAACACCGGCTCGACCGTTGCCATCCGTCTTCGATACACCGCTTGGCCGAACTCGGTGGAGAGCACGGTGCGCATGAACGCATACAGCCCTTTGTTCCATCCCGGTCGCGGTTCGGTGCGTAACCCTGAGTCGGGTGGGATGAGTACTTGGATGCCGCGCGTGACGACGTTCTCCAGCTGCGGTTTGTGCCAGTACCCCGGATCAGCGACCACGGTCTCGGGTAGTGAGCCGGCACCGATCGCTTCCAGCTCTCGTTGGGTAGCGTCGACCATCGGTACATATGGTGGCGTCTGTGCGTCGGCGGTGGAAGGAGCGTAGTTCTGGCACCCGACGGCGATCCTCGAAGCTCCGACGTTGTTTGCGAGATGTGGAGGTCGTCCGTTTCGCAGCTAGCTCGAGGAGCGGTTCGGCCTCAGCGGCGCAGGGCAGCGATCTGCTCGACGGCGTATTCGAGCTCGTTCGCTGTGTTGTAGTAGTGCGGTGAGAGCCGCACGAGCGGGGGCAGTCCCCGATCCTCGGTATCGAACTGGGTGTCCTCTGGCACGGTCACCGTGACGTTGACGCCAGCTCGCTTGAGCGCTGCAGCGACATCGGCCGAGGCCACGTCAGCGGCGCGGGCGGTGATGATCGCGCACCGCTCCTCCCCCAGGTCGTGGGTGGAGACGCCGGGTAGCTGGTCCAGCCGCGCGCGCAGCTCCGTACCGAGGGCGAGTGTCCGCTCGGCGATCGCCTCCAGGCCGAGCTCGAGCGCCTGGCGCACCGCCGCGCGCAGGCCGAGCAGGTTCACGTAGCTGTTCTCCCACGACTCAAACCGGCGCGCGCCGTCCACCCAATCGAACCCGCGGCGGCCGTCCCAGCTCGCCGAGCGGATCTCGGCCACGAATGGATCGAGGCGCTCGAGCGCGTCCAGACGGACCCACAGAAAACCTGTTCCCCGCGGTCCGCGCAGGAACTTGCGCCCCGTGCTGGTCAGCAAATCGCACCCGATCGTCTCCACATCGACCGGAAACTGACCCACCGACTGCGTCGCATCGAGCAAGAACAGCACCCCCGCCTCGCGCGCAATCCGGCCGACCTCGGCGGCCGGGTTGACCAGCCCGCCGCTCGTCGGCACGTGGCTCAAGCCGATCAGCGCCGTGCGCTCATCGACCAGACGAGCCAACGCCGCGACGTCGATCTGCCCGTGCGCATCGTTGGGAACCACGACCACCTCGACCCCGGTCCGCTGCGCGACCTGCAGGTAGGCGAGCACGTTACTGCCGTACTCCGCGCGGCCGGTGAGGATCCGATCGCCCCGGCGAAACCTCACCGAGTAAAAGCCGGCGTTCCACGCGTGCGTGGCGTTATCGAAGAAGGCGACCTCGGCGCTGCGACCTCCAACCAGCTCGGCTACCGCCTCATATGTGTCAGCGATAGCGTCCTGCACCACCTCCGCCGCCTCATACCCACCGATCTCCGCCTCGAGCCGCAGTTGCGCAGCCATCGCCTCCAGCGTCGGCTGCGCCATAAGCGCCGCCCCCGCATTGTTCAGATGAACGCGATGGGCACACCCCGGCGTCTGCGCCCTCAAAGCCGCGATATCCACCAGCCGATCCTAATGCCGTAGAGCCGACGGCCGGTGGCCGCAATTTAGCGCCAGCGTTACGAGCTAGGCCAGTGCACGCTCAAACCGGCAACAAGCGCCGGACGGGCCCACCGAGCGCACGCTCCCTTTCCCCCTCTCGACGCTCGCTTTCGCTCCCAGCACCGCACGCTCCCTATCAACGGCAAGTGCACGAGGTTCGCGGTGCCTCGGACCATCGGAGTGAGGCGATCGATTGACACTACAAGCACGTCGTCCTCGACCCGCTGCACTCCATAGGTCCCGGCGAGGCAGAGGATGGCGACGACGCCGGGGGCGCACCACCGAGGCCGACAGCAAGCAAGCCAGGCTGCCTGCTCCTGAAGACGACGAAGATGGGCGTACCGATACGTCCTCGTCTTGGTCTCGATCACCACCGCTATGCCGCCTGGCGCGATCGCGACGGAGTCGATATCTCCCCGCCCCAGCCACGACAGCGAGTGGCGTAGGCGCCAGCCCTCGCTTCGAAGCGGCGCAAGGACGCTCCGCACCTCCTCTTCAGAACGCGCACCGATGCGGCTGCGCCCGGCGAGCGCCAGCCAGTGGCGCGCGTAGAAGGCGAGCGTAATGGCGGCGAGAAAGAGCAGGCCAGCGAATAACAGAGCTCCGATACTCGCGGCCATGAGACTGCTCACTCCTGTCGCGATGCTCGCGAGCATCGCGCCACCGGCCCGCGAAAGCCTTTGGTACTGCTGGCGGCGCGGGTAACTGAGTCGCACTTCCGGCAGCGGCACTGGATTGATCATGCGGCCGATGTTCTCACCGCCCAAGGACATCTCGGCCACGCCGCCAGGAGTCCAGGTCACCCCGAGCCCACACTCTCGCGACCGACCGCTGGGCGACGCACCTAGTCACCATCCAGGCATTTGAAGCGAGGTGCACTACAAGCCTCTACGAACTACCGCGGACCTCAGCGCTGCAGGTGCACGTGAGCTGGCAATCCTGTCCAAACTCCTGTCCAAACGGCGCTTACGCGTCCGGAATCGCCTGTATTTACGGGCGATAGTCGCTCAGGTCATCCGGAATCATAATCCGCGTGTCGGGGGTTCGAGTCCCTCCTCCGGCATCGCCGTCATTGCAGGGTTTTCTCTGCATAGACGGGGTATTCACCGCACTTGTCCTCGTCGCTATTGGGGCGCTGGTCTTCACCGGGGTGATCTAGCGCAGCGTGTGCGCGGTGCCTCGCGCGCTTCTATTAAGAACGGCACGCAGGAGGATCACGCGAAGCGGATCGATGAGTTCGGCGACGTCGATCGGTCCAACAACCCAGTGGCCACAATCGCTCTTGTTGAGGCGAACAAGGGAGTCCGGCGAGAGGAGCACGATGGGCATTGCCCTTCCAAATGAGTCGCAGGAGTACCGGGCGGCGCGGGATCGGCTGTTATCTGAGGAAATCGAGCTGCGGCGCGCGGAGGAGGCGGTTGCCGCTGCCAGACGCGAGCTGCCGGCCGGCGGCTCTGCGCCCCGCAACTACGTTTTCCAGGGCGTTGGGGCTGATGGAGCCCCTTCGGACGTCGCGCTGTCTGAGTTGTTCGCGCCCGGCAAAGACTCGCTGGTGATCTACAGCTTTATGTTTCCGCGCGACCCCGGGGATCTGACGCCCGGCCCCAGGACCGGAGAAACGGCGCTGTTGCCGCTGGCCGAGGGACCGTGCCCGACCTGCGCCGCTTTTATCGATCAGCTCGAAGGCGCCGCCGAGCACGCAAGCCAGCACATCAACCTTGCGGTCGCGGCCAAGACGACGCTGCCGCGGCTGCTCGCGTTCGCAAACGAGCGCGGATGGCGGCGGCTACGATTTTTGTCCTCGGCGACCAATACCTACAACGTCGATTACTACGCCGAGACCCCTGAGGGCCTACAGCGGCCGATGCTGACCGTGTTTCACCGCCACGGGAACGCGATCAGGCACTTCTGGAGCTCAGAGCTGTTCTATGCACCCACCGACCCCGGTCAAGATCCCCGCCACGTCGGCACGCTCGAACCGCTGTGGAACCTGCTTGACCTCACCCGCGAAGGACGACCTCCAGACTGGCAGGAGCAACTCAGCTACCGCGGAGGGGCTTAACCTAGATGCCTAACTTCGTTCAGCTCGGCGAAGTGCGCGCCTGGTATGACCAGCACGGCGACGGTGCGCCGCTGGTGCTGCTTCACCCGGGACACAACAACCGTGTCACCGGGTTCCTCAGACGCGGCAGGGTCAAGGTACGCACCGAGTGGCGGTTACACATGATGGCCCACAACTTCACCAAGCTCTACAACCACCAAATAGCTGCTCTGGCCGCCTGAACGGCCCCGACGGCGATGACAGCACCCCGCCAGCGGGCACGTCACCAACGCCACCTCCACCAGGCAGCCCGCCAGCCACCCACCAAGACATTTAGGAAACAGCCTCAGCTATTTTCATCAGCCTTCGGGACCAAATCGGAGCGGTGGAGACTTCTCGTTTTTCAGGAAGCGCCAGCGCGGCCGAGACCCTGCTGCTCGGTGAATGCAGAAGCGACACGACACGCTGGGCTCCTGCTTTGACCTGAGAGCGGCCAGGGTGATTATGTCGGTGGCTGGCGGCCTCTGCTACACGGGCGCTGCGATGCGATCCTGGGCTGTCGCTCGCCCGCATGGGCCCGGCGGCGTGTAGTCTCGTGGTGGCAGGGATCGGCGCGGTATCCCCGCCATCGACACCGCCCGGTGCTCGGGGCGGGCGGAGGGCTTGACTCGGGGATTGGCGCGTGGCTACGATCCCAGCGGGAGATACGCATGGGTGGCAGACTGATTGGTGGGCGTGCCAAGTCCTACCTATGGGGACTGACGGCGGCTTACCTAATCGCACTCCTGGCAGTGACCGCCGCGGTCGCTAGTGCCTCGTCCGGCACGCCGCGCATACGAGAGATCAACGTCGGCGACGACCTTTCGCTCGGTAGCACGCACGAACTGGCCGAAGGCCCGGACGGCAACGTTTGGGTCACCCAGCAAGATCAATCGAGGCTCGTTCGGATTACCCCGCAGGGTCGGGTGCGCTACTTCCCGCAGGCGCCGGGTCTTGGCCCACACGGGATCGCGTTTGACCGCCACGACCACATGTGGATCACGCTGCAGTTCGTAAACGAGATCGCGGAGGTCAATCTCAAAGGCCGGATTACCCACACCTACCGGATCCCCACGCCCGCCGAGCCACACGGACTTGCGATCGCCAACGACGGAGCGGTCTGGTGGACCGGAAAATACGGAGGCAACATCGGCCGCCTGAACCCGCGCACCGGTCGGATGAAGGTCTTCCCGCTGCCGGATCGCTACAGCCAGCCGATCTACATCGCGCAAGGGTGCGGAGCGATGTACTTCACCGAGCTCACAAACAGCAGGATCGGCAGCATCACGAACAGCGGAGCGATAAAGCAATACCGGACTCCGACCGATCCGCCCGATGGCGGATCACGACCGATCGCAGTCGCGATCCGCCATTGCAAGGTCTGGTTCACCGAGGAGCGCGGACATCGCTTCGGTGTGCTGGACCCGAAGACCGGCAAGATAACCGAGTATCCGATACCCAGGCCTGCTGACCTGCTAGCCAGCCTCGCCTTCGGCGCAACGGGGACGCTCTGGCTAGAACTCAACGGACCGACCGGCGTAGACGCGATCGGACGGGTAGGCGCCGACATGAAGGTCAACCTCTTCGACGTGCCAACCCGAAGCGCCGTCCTGCATCGCATCATCCTCGGGCCCGACGGGAACATGTGGTTCACGGAGCTCGCCGCGGACAAGGTCGGCATCATCACAACCCGCTGAGCTCGCGGCAGCAGGGGGACGCGACCCGATGGCCATGGAAGAGGTTGGGGAAGTCCGGCGCGAAACCTCGACGTCAGTGTCGAGATGGGCTAAAAGCATCGACGTCGACGCAAGACTGACACCGCTGGATCCGTCCGGCAAACCAGCAGCGCCCCAATGCGATAGCCCTGTGCCGCAGCCCGGCGCCGGGCCGCGGCACGATCGCATTCCTCAGAGCGATCGCCCCACCGACCCCAGAGCAGGCAAGCGCTTGGGCGACAACAGAGTCATCCGTCACGCGGGAGAGCTCACGACCGCTTTCGGTGGCAAAGCACTCGCCCGGTCGCGGCGCTCGTGACGACTCCTGCTGGGCGAAGGCATCACCGTTGCATTAGGTCGAAGCCGCTGGCTTCGCGCCGCTCGATTGACAGCGCCGTCGCCGGCGAGCGTTTGCTCAAGGGCCGAGGTGTTCGAGTCTGAGCAAGCACCAGGTCGCCTCAGCGCTGACTGCTCCTTTGGCACGGGGAGCGCCAGCCCGCTCGCCGGCAGGGGTCCGACGACCGAGCGCTCAGTCGCGTTGACTGGTGCAGCGCTGGGCGGATGCGGCAGTCACTCGCCCCCGGCGAGACGACTGGTTCTCGATCAAACCAGGAACCCGCCGGTGGACGGCAAGAGTGTCGAGTCCGGTTGGTTTCAGCGGTCTCCGACGCCGTGGAGTGGAACGGTCGAAGCTCGTGGTGCGCTACGACCTGCCGGATGCCTCCATCACGACGTGTGGCCGGCGGAGCCTTCTGCTGCTCCGCCGGCCAGGCGTCACGTCACGCGATCGTGTTCAGCAGGTACCGGTCCAGTGACTGCCTCCCTTCCAGAAGTTACAGGCGTTGGTGTCGTAGTACGGGCTTTGGATTTCGGTCCCGTACTCGTTACCACCGCCCGGACCGCCGGAAGTGAAGTAGTAGCTGTTATTTCCGTTGATCCAGTCCGCGTGACCGATCGGGTCAGTGCTCGCGTTGTGGCCGAAGCTCAGGATCCAGGGACCGCCGCTGAAGCCCGGCGTCTGTGAGGATCCAATCGAATCGTCCTGCGGGCCAGGATCGCTGCCGGCGGTCCCGTTCGGATTGGTCACGTCGTAGCGGTGCTCGGCCGAGGTCACCGCGAGGAGACCGCCGCTGTACGGGCTTGCTGACGGGTACCCGAAGTCCTGCCAGAACTGATCGCGGCTCCAGTTCCAAGCGAAGCCGAGCCCGCCGGTGACCGTGGTGACCGGTTTGGCTTGCCGATCGCCGGTAGTCCGCATATACAGATACGCGTAGTCGGCGCTCCAGTACCCGTTGAAGTACCAGCCGCCGGTCTGCTGCGCTGAAGCCCACGACCAACACCCGACTTTCGTGTTCTCGCCGTTTTTGTAGACGGGGCAGAACAGGAAGTTGCTGTAATAGCTCCTGCCACCCTGCGGCCCGACGCAGTGCCCGGCGGTCCACACCATGTTCGGCTGCGTGCTGTTAGCGAACGTGGCCGAGGCCGAGCAGACGAAATTGCCGCTCGGCTCGGTAAAGAACAGTTTGCCGACCGCCTTGACTGGGGAGGTCGTGTAGCTCCCTATCCAGTTGAACGTATCGTTCGGGCCGGGATAGCCACCGTCAGCCGGCAGCACGCTCGAGCTCCTCGGGCTCGTGTTGCCGGTTGGTCATACCAGGAAGGCTAGGATGCCCTGCCGGAACGTACCCTCCGGCGACCCCGGGGCGGCCGGTCGCGGTGTCACCCGCGTTGACCGCCCTCACACTCGACCCACCCGCGACCGCTCCCGGCGCTGGCTTGGCGGATGCCATCCGTGCGGGCGTCCAGTAGGCGAACACGGCGGCTTTGTTGGCCGCTGCGGGGCTCGCCGCTGTCGCGGCCGGCGGGTTGGCCGGCGTCGCCGACGCCTTGGCCGGCCGCGACGCATCGGATGCTCCAACGCCCACAACTAGGCCGGTGGCGCCCAGCCCAGCGAGGGCGAGCACGGTGATTCGGCCGCGCCATCGCCAGGCGTGGCCAGTGAACAACCTCTTCATATCGGTCCCTTTCCCGCGAGCTCTGCGGCATTCAGCCGCCCCCCGAGCCCGCATTTTGCCAACGCGCGCATAGTAGGCCGCCTACCAACCCCAGTCAATTGTCACTGTTTTCCCAATTTTCAAATCGCAAACCGGCACCCTGAGCAAGCCCGCGGGAAGAGTTGTGCCTCGGGCTAATTGCATCAGCCTTCAAAGACCAAGCCGGAGTCGCGCAGACTGCTCGTTTTCCTCAGAATGCAGCGGCGCTGCCGAGACTGTTCCTGGTCGATCGTTGCGTCAGCGTTGAAGCGAAGCTATGCACAGCGTTAGCACGGCGCCTTTGGGTCGATCTGCCCGCTTGGGACGACGCAATCGGCACAGATGGTTGCTCGCCTAACGAGGTGGGGTGAGATAGGTTCGCAATGTTGTTGAGGCGGCCGAGGAAGCCGCTGGGGCGTCTAGTGGGGGTATCCGAAATGATTTTCAGTCAAGCGCGCCGGTTTGGCTTGTGGTTGGCGGGCGCGCGGGTGCGGCGGATGTTGCTTCTCGTTGGCTTGGTGTTTGCGGCGTTGCCGGCCGCCTCGGCGTTGGCGAGCACGACGACGTTCTCGACCCAGGGGTGCGGGAACACGGTTTCGGCGAACCTGTTCACCGTCCCTTCTGGGGTGTCGAGCGTTGCGGTCACGGCGACCGGCAGCGCGGCCGAGTCGGTCAACGGCGGTCTTGGACCGGGCGGTAGTGGTGATGTCGTGTCGGGGACGCTGTCTGGCCTGAGTTCGGGTCAGGTGCTGGATGTGTGCGTGAACGCGGGCGGCGGTGCGGGCGGAAGCCCCGGGGCGCCCGGTGGGGCGGGTGGTGGCGCGTCGGGCGTGGCGCTGGGCAGCGATTTCTCCACGCCGGTGCTGATCGCGGCCGGCGGCGGAGGCGGCGCAGGCGCCGAGGACAGTGGCGGCGGCGCGGGGCTTCCCAGCGGCGGCGCGGGCGCTCATGGGAATCCTTGCTCGGGAACGTTCGCTTGCGGTGGCGGTGGCGGCGACAACACCGCGATGATGGCCGGAGCCGGGGGGACGGCTGATCCCGGGTGCACTGGGTGCGCGCCCGGTGTTGATGGGGCGGCCTCGTCTAGCGCCGGTCCGGGCGCCGGTGGTGCGGGCGGCGTTGGCCAGCTCCCAGGCGGCGGTGGTGGCGGCGCGGGCTACTTCGGCGGCGGCGGCGGCGGCGGTGCCAACACGAGCGCGGGTGGTGGCGGCGGCGGTTCTGATTTCTGCGCCTCCTCGCTTACGGGCGCGAGCTTGAGTGGCTGCGACGCGACGGGCACCAACAGCACGTTCGGGACGGCTTCGGTGGTGTTGACCTACACGGCTTCGCCGCATGTGTGCTCGGGGACGTTCAGCGCGCCTGGGGTGTTGAAGGGCGCGTACCCGAAGGGTGTGGTGGTCAAGGGCGTGTGCTTTGTGAACGACGGTAAGGCGCGTGTGACGGGGACGCTGACCGTGACTAAGGGCTCGGCGTTGGTGGCGCTTTTTGGCGCTCACCATTCCAGCCTCACGGTCGCGGGGAATGTAGTCCTCGATCGCGGTGGCGCCGCGGCTTTGGGTTGCAAGGCAAATCCCAATGGCACGGGCATGGCCTGTATTGACGACCCGGATCAATCGCATCCGACGCTGACAAGCCACGAGCGCGTTTCGGGGAACATCATCGCTCACCACGCGCTGGGCTTGATCGTGCATAACAGCGCGATCGGCGAGAGCGTCAAGGACATCGGCGGGGGCGGCGGTCCGAGCTGTGCGGTGCCCAAGACTGGGATCTTCGCGACTTTCAAGAGCCCCGTCTTTAGCGATCTGGAGGACAGCTTTGTTGGGGGCGACGTCAGGATGAACGGCCTGCGGACGTGTTGGTTTGGACTGGCCCGGGACACGGTTCGAAGCTACGTCACGATCAATATCAACAAGACGGCGGATCCCGACGCGATCGAGGTGCTCGCCAACCACATCGGCAAGAGCCTGTCCTGCGCCGGCAACCGCCACCCGGGTCGCCAGCCCAAGGGCGTGCTGCCCATATGGGACAGCGCGGACGCCGGGTCCGGCCTGTACCCCCGCGTGTCGGAGCCCAACACCGTGGGCGGTAGTCGCAGCGGCCAGTGCGTGAAAGCCAGTCCCATCAAGCTGGGCGGTCCGCCGGCCGCGAAGCATTTCTAAACCGCAACGCCAGCTGCTGCCCCGGGTGCTCCAACCCCCGGGGCAGCAGCACCCGACCGCCACACGCCTCCCCACCACCAAACTGCTCCCCTCGGGCTAAAAGCGACAGCGAATCGGCCCTACCTCACCTGCTGAGCGTGTGCCAGCGCGAGACTGTCGGTTTTCGATGATTCCGCCAGCGCTAAGTTGGCGCGTTATGTTGCTCGCCTAACGTGGGGTGCGTGAGGTAGGTTTGGGGTGTTGCTCGGGGTGGCCACGGGGGCTGCCGCGTTTTAGATGGGGGGTGACCCAAGGAGGGGTCAGAACCTCGAACAGGAGGGAGTTCATATGAAGCGACTCGTAGGGGTCGCGCTGGTCGTCGTTGGGCTGGGGCTCGTCCCCGCGGCTCTGGCAACCGGCGTGCTGTCGGGGTCATACCAGGAGAAGATCACGAACGATCCCGCGCTCCACGGGGCTCTGAACGCGACGTGGAAGATCACGTTCATCCCAGGCCACTACAAGGTCTACCGCAACGGCAAGTTCTTCGGCGAGGGCAAGGACAAGTTCCCTGCCCCGCACAGGATCACGTTCCTCACCGGGGTCAAGTGCTCGAGCCCCGGCAGTTACAAGTATGTGCGCGGCGGTCCGGAGCTTGGCCCCAACGGGCTCGGCTTCTCCAAGATCAGTGATGCATGCGTCGGCCGACGGGACGTCCTGACGCACGGGCCGTTCCATAAGGTCAGCTAGCGCCGCGCGGGCGTGCGGGACCTCAGCGTGAGGCCCGCGCGCCCGAGGCGCGGTGGGCGCGTGAGCGTCGGCCGGCTGACATGCCCGACCGCCATCGCCTGCCTCGCCTCCGCGTTGGGCTGACCAGGAGAACTCAGAGTCGCGCAAGCTTTGTCGCTTCCCGGTGCATCAGAAGATTTTCATCGGCCCGCGAGAGCCCGCGACGCGGGCAAGCTAGCGGCAACGCACTCGCCGCGCGCGTGGCGCTGCTGAATGCGCCGCGTGGTGCACGAGCCAACGCGGGTCGGGACCGCAACCTGCGCAGCCCTTGGCGAGCGACAACAGCGTCGCTCTGGGCTACTTGCACCACCCAGGCCTTGCTGCTCCTTCCCTCGGGAAAGCGACGCTCCCAAGTTCAGGCCCGCGCAGCGAAAGGTTCAAGTCGCGTCGAGTTCTGAATTGCCCGGCGGATGCACCAGTACGCGGCGCGCGGTGAGACGAGTGGTGTTAGCCCGATTGGACAGTCTCCGGCGGCCCAGCACGTTGGGGGCCAGGGAGCGGTTTCTGGGGTGCTTCCCTGGGGCGGGCGGGTCCGGATGCAGCCTATTGTCCGGAGCGCTCGAATGAAGGGGTCAATGGAGGAGGAGCGTCGCTCATGATTGTTCGTTCTTTCCTGCGTCGTGCCGGAGTATTCGCCCTTGCCATGGCCGGTCTTGGACTCGCTGTCCCGGCGCCGGGTTCTGATGCCGCCAACGCGGCCGTGAGAGGTGTCAGCTCTGCCTGTGTCTACGCGGGGGGTGCCACGGTTTTGCGGGCTACCGGGGCCAAACGTGGGATTACAGTCCACCGACTAGCGGCTTTGCGACGACCACCTTCGTGGTGCCGAAGCTCAGCTGCGGTAGCGCCGACCAGGCGATCGCCCCGAGCGTCTCGGCGTTCATGGACATGGCCGGCCGCCCGTCGGCGGCGGCGCTGTTCATCGGCTGCCATGGCGGCAATGCCCACTACTGGCCGGAACTTGTGCTGAACGGCAGCATCAAGAATTACCGGACCAAGACGGCCCACGCGGGCGACACGATCGTGCTGCGCCTGGCCTACCACAAGCGCCACTGGGTTTCAGTTACCGATGAGACCCACAAGTTCAAGGTGTCGCGGACCAGCGGCGGCGGCTACAGCAGTGCTGCGTTCGAGACTGCGACGCTTGGAGACGAGGGCTGGGCTAACTCGCATCACCATCTCGAGGGAGTGCCGGACATCGGGACGTTGACCTACTCAGACGCCCAGATCAACGGACAGCCCCTTGGGCACGTCCTGTTTCTTTCACGTGCAGTAAACCGAACCTCGGCCGGAAAGCTCCAAATCAAAACAGGCCCGCTCAACAGCAGCGGCAAGGTGTTCAGAACCTACTTCAAGCACTCCTGACCCCGCGACAGGAGGGTCCGCGCCCCCAGGCGTTGTCGCGGACCCTCTCATAGGCGGGTGGCCATAACGCCAGCGCGTCAAAAGCGACGCTATACGGCGCCGAACAGGCGCTGTAGCGCGCCCCGAGGACCCTTCGCGAGCGGCCTGACGCGGCTGATCGCGGTCATCGTCACTGCGAACCTGCCACTGAGCTCGCCACTGGACTGCCTGGGCCTGCCTCTGGTACCCGAGTAGAAGGCCGTCCCCGAGATCCCTCCGGCCCCGGTCACCGTCGCGCTCGTGATTGTGGAGTCGACCTTGTAGTCGCGGCTGGGCTCGCCCGTGACCGAGTAGCTGTACGCGATGCCCCCTTCGCCACCCCGATCGCCTCGCTCACTAGGCCCGTGCCGCGCGCCTTGGACACGACCACGGAGGGCAGTCTCTTCGTGAGGAGTTGGTAGCGCGGCAGGTGACCGCACCCTTCCGGGCGGCTGCCGTTCCAGATCGTCGCCATGAACGACTTCTGCGTCACCTTGCCGAAAAACCTCCCGGCATGGAGGGTGTAGGTGCCGTTCAACACTCCCCGGCGCCCCTGCCCAACTTCGCCATCGCAGCCCTTCCTGTGGATCACCGGGCCGGTGGCGTGGAATGTCATGTTGATCGAGCCGTGGCCGTTGGCGAAAGTCCCCTTCACGGTCGCGGAGCTGAAGTTTTTGCGGTTGGTGAACTTGATGCCATGGGAGGAGTCGTAGGAGGCGGTCTGCGTGACATGCCCGCGCTTCCTCATGAGAACCCCGGTGACAGAGGACCGAATAGGCCCCCCTCCATATCCGCACCCGGGGCGACAGGGGTGACCCTGAACGATATTCAGCGAGAGCCTGAACCCATCCTTCTTAGCCACCCCAGCCGTGGTGATGCCGTTCCCCAAAGCCATCGCCTCGGCCGGGAACATCAGCCCCACGACCGCCGTCACCAATACCAGCAACCAGCTCCGAATCGCCGCTGTCCTGCCCGGCGCCGGTGATCGTGGCGCGGTAGGTGGTATAGACGGAGCCGTCGAGCTCGGTGCCACCGACCCCTGCGAAGGTGCATGTCGCCTCGCTGACACCCGTCGTGGAGAGGCTCTTGGTGCCGGTTACGGTCGTGGTACCGGCGGAGTCCTTGATGGTGAAGTTGCTAGAAAACGTGAGCAGGTGACGGCAAGGGACGTGGTGAAGCTTCCCGACTCGGTGAAGGTGCCGGGAAAGGGACCGGCGGCTGTGCCGTTCACGGAGAAGTTGTAGCTTCCGTTAGTGCCCGTTGAGGTGCCGGGACAGGTGCCGGTCAACGTCGAGCCGCGGACGTTGTGGCTTATGAACGTCTCGCCCGCCAGGGAGGAGGGCGTGGCAGCGTCCGCTTCGACCGCCTCCAGCCCCAGCACCCCCAGGGTCAGACACCCCATCAGGAGCAGCAAACACCGAGCGCGCCGCTGGCCCGCCGTAAGACCCACTGGTCTCATCACACTCTCCTTGTCGCTCTCCGAGCGCCGCGATACTACTAGGCCCACGAGCCCCCACTAGCCGTGCCGAATCCTAACCCCCGCGCACGCCGTTAGGCAAACTCGGCGCAAGCGCGACGCTGGTGCTTTGATCGGTGGCTGTCCTGAAATACGCCGGGATTCAGTCCTCATCGGCGGCGCCGGAGGCGCACGGGACGCTGTCGGATAAATGCCGGCCGATCTTTTTCGCCAAGAGCAACTCGGAGCCGAACGCGGTTTGCGACGCACGCGCCGCCTCAGGCCGGCAGGGGCGATCGCGATCGCCAGCGACCGAGCGCCTTGTGCGCAGCTCACAGCGCGATTTCTTTTCCCGACAGCGTCCCGGGCGGCCTGCCGCCACCCCTGAGGAATGAAGATCGCGGGCTATTTTCAGGACAGCCACATCGATCTGCAGCAGTCCCGCGCTGACCGGCGCTAATTGCCGTTCAAACATGGGACCGACTGGCTGATGCTTTTAGCTCGAAGGAGAAGCCTCGCGGCCCCCGCTTGGACCGATCACTACTTGCGCAAGTAGCTCGAGACCACGTCAACACGTGGTCGGTCATGGACGGGCATAGGTCGCTCTAGTGCCAATCGGCGCGGTCAACGAGCCGCTGATCGATTAGGGCAGTCGGCTCCGCCGGGCCGAGCCCTAAGGTGCGTAGCGTGAGCTTCGGCGGCGCCGCGTTCCCCGTGCTCGAGGGGAGCGACCTCGATCGGGTCACGGGGCTGGTGGAGGCCCATCAGCTCTTCTGGCTCGACGTGGGCGACCCGAAGCCCGATCAGCTCAGCCGCCTCGCCGAGCTGCTGCACCTACATCCGCTGACGATCGAAGACCTCAGCACCTTCTCCGAGCAGCCCAAGCGCGAGCAATACGAGGGGTACGTGAGCCTCGTCGTCTACGGCGTCGACGCGCAGGCGGCCGCCGGCGAGCAGCTGCTGCGCGAGGTCCACATGCTGATCTCCAGTGACTGGGTCGTGACGCTCCACCCCACCCCATTCGCCGTGCTCGACGCGTTCCGGGCGAGGGTGCGGGAGGAGCCGCCGCCGCGCGAGCGGGCGTTGATCATCGAGATCCTCGAGACGATCCTGTCGAGCTACTTGCCGGTCCTCGATCGCATCGACGACGAAATCGACGAGATAGAGCAAAACGTGATCGAGCAGCCGCGCGAGGAAAGCCTGCAGCGGATCTTCTCGCTCAAGCGCGACTTGATCGCGATGCGCCGCGTGGTGACGCCAATGCGCGACTTCTTCGCCCGCGACGCGGAGGAGATCACGCACCTACCAGGGATGGAGCCCGATGACACGTTCTACTTCCGCGACGTCTACGACAGCCTGATCCGCACCTCGGACCTGATCGACTCTTACCGCGACCTGTTGAGCGGCGCGACCGACATGTACCTCTCGACGGTAGCCAACCGCCAGGGCGAGATCGCCAAGCAGCTAACGATCATCGCCACGATCTTCCTGCCGCTGGCGTTCCTGACCGGCTTCTTCGGCCAGAACTTCGCGTTTCTGACCGGGCATATCCTGAACCACACGTGGTCGTTCTTCGTGCTCGGCCTCGGCTCGCTGCTCGCCTCGATCGTCGGATTCTGGATCTTCTTCCGCCGCAAGGGCTGGTTGAGCTCGAACCAGTAGTGCCGCCATATACGTTGGCGCAATGATCGAAACGGAGCACTGGCCTCAGGCTGTTCTTTTCGCGGGGAGCGGTAGCAGCTTGGGCCGGGGCGCCTCGTCGGACGCGCTGCGCAGGGTCAGGTGCCTGGTGGTGCGCGGGAGCGCGTTGTGCGCTCCCGCGCAGTTGCTCTAGAGGGTGAGACCGGCGCTGGCGTTCATCATCGGCGCGCGCCGTGCGTGGATGGTGGAGATGACCTCCTCGGTGTCGATCCCCTGAAGATACGTTCCGGTGGTTGACAGGTGCGAGTGGCCGAGCTGGCGCTGGATCAGCGGCAGCGGGATCCCTTCGTGCAACAGTTCGACGGCGTGGGCGTGTCGCAGCTGGTGGGGCGGGAACCGGCGGCGCACCCCAGATCGGTCTCGGTGAGCGACAGCGCCTCGTTGATCCGCAGACCGGCGCGCCACAGGACGACGATCAGCCCGTTGAGGCGATTGCCATGAGCAGCGGTGACGAGCTTGGCGCATCACCGCCACGATCTCATCGACCGTCGGTGGGTGGTGGGATACCGTTGACCCTTGTTAGTTGGTGCAGTGCCGGCGCGGAATCCTGGCATCGTCGCCGGCGAGCGTCGCCGCCCGGCAGCATCGAAAAGCGGCACAACAGAAGGCATAGCTCCCTCCTTCTAAGAGCAGGAATTGGCCGCCCAGCTCTACCGCCGCCGCAGCGGCCCGCCACATCGGGCGTACTGAATCAGCCCGCGCCCCAGCCCAACTCCAGCGCAACTAAGCCCGACCAACCGTTGCCGCATCCTGGATAAGCAGTCACGACGGTGAGCGAGTGCTCCGTTTCGATCACGGCAGGAGACTGGCGGTCGAGCCGGTGGCTGCTGGATTCGTTTCGAAAGCAGTCATCTCGCGAGGCGCGGCCGCGCGTCTCGGTGCTTTCGCTTCGTGCCGACGGAGGAGTCCGTCGAGCGTCGTGTGTCGAACAGCCGCCGCTCGTCGCGCCGCTGTGCTTTGCTCTCAGCGCCGCACTCGGCTCGACCTTGCCCGTGTTCAAAGCATTCGCAGCGGCGGGCGCGCTTGTGGCTCGGGACGTCCGGTCTAAACGACAATGTCGTCTTTGGTGCTCTCGATGATGGCGAGCACCTCCGACCGTTCCGGCTGCGGTACCTCAAACTTGTCGAGCGTCTGGTTCAAGTCGTCGATGAAGGCCCGCCACTCGTCCGCGGTGATCCGGAGATCCCGATGGGAGTCTTTCATTGAGCGACCCGTGTATCGCTGTGGCCCCCCGGTCGCTTCGCCGACGTGTTCGGTCACCAGGTACTTGAATCCGGGCGGCAGCACGCGGTGGTGCGCCTCGTCGACGCGAGGATTCGCGTTGAGCCTGTCGTCAACCATGATCCGGTCGATGAAATCGTCGACGACGGTGGCGATGTTGTAGATGCCGCCGAGTCGCTCGTACAGCGATGTCGGCTGTGTTTCCACCTCTTCCTCTTCTAGCTTCGCTGGAACCTGCGTCCGATTAGCCGAGCGTGACGGGATCTCCGCGCCGAATCGTCCCGGCCGCGATCACGTCGCCATAGACCCCCACATTGGCCTGATTGTGTTGCGCTGCGGTACGGAGAATGCCCGGATCCCTCGGCAGGTCGCCCTGCGGCAGCGTGGTCATCACGCACCGAGGACAGCCGCCGGTGATCCGCAAGCGGACCTCGTCGCCGATCGCGACGGTGCGGTCAATCCAGTCGTTCTCCACGAACCCGTGCGCATCGGGCGCGGTCGAGACGACGACGTTCGGTCGAAACCGCCGAACCTCAAAGCGCCCGTCCGGATACAACGCGCGCAAGCGCTCGATTGTCGCTGTCGTGAGCACATGGACGACGGCAACATCGAAGAACGTGCCCGCCGGCAGTTCCCACTCTGTCACGGTGTCTCTGTAGTCGAGACCGTCCATGTCTGGCCAGTACTCCTCGGCCTGCGCGCGCGACGACTCTCCATCGCCACGCGCCTCGGCGAACGCCACGTCGCGGCCGAGCGCCTTGGCGAGGATCTGCGCCAGGTCAGGCTGATCGGTCGTCACAACAGTCCCGTCGGGCAGCGTCACGCGCACGACGGGCAGCCTCGCTCCGCTCTGAGGAGGCTCGACATAGGCGGCGCGAAAGTCAAAGAAGTTGCCCCATTTCCGCGGATTCTTGGCGCCCGCGACCTTCCCCGTCGATGGGTCGATAACCGCGAACTGTCGATCGCCAACCAGGCCACGGTCCGTGACCTCGGTGGCGTTCAACTCCTCCCCCAACATCGACTTGACCGGGTAGCGCCACAGCGCAACGACTGAACCCCCCTCTGCGTCAGCGGAAGCTAAGTGCGATGCATCTGCTTGCACGGCGGGCCCCTTTCGGCTCAACGCTCGATCAACCACTGAGACTGGCGCGGCGGCGACCCCGAGTCAAGCCGACCGAGCGTGCCGGCCGCGACAGTGTCGCTCCCCCCGTAGCGGAAGTCGTCTCAACCGAGGTGCCGCTCGTACGCGCTCGAGACGACGACGAGCGGCACCGGCGAACGATCAGCGGACTCCTACTTCGGCCCCGCCAAAGCCGCAGTGATCACCGACCGTGGTGCCCTTGAGAAAAGCAGCAACCACGAGCCCCGCTGACGACCCGACTGCAACGGGCTAACACCACTCGTCTCACCCCGCGCCGCGTACTGGTGCATCCGCCGGGCAATTCAGAACTCGACGCGACTTGAAGCTTTCGCCGGGCTGGCCTGAACTTGGGAGCGTCGCTTTCCCGAGAGATGACTGTGGACGGCGCGGGCCATTCTCCGGCTTGTAGTCGTTTGAGCGCTTCGCCGCCGCGTCGGCGTGCGTGGGTGCGCGACCAGTCGTAGGAGGACGGGGCAGCGCCGTAGCGCGCTCGCCAGGCGCGCATCGCCGTACGGCTCCGCTCGCGGGTCCATTGCCGCGCGATCGCCCCGGGACGGCAGGTCTTGCAGTATTCGTACGCGTCTCCCTTGCCGCCCCGCGGGCTCGTCGGCGCGCCGCAGCCACGGCACGCGCCGCCGTAGCGTGCCTTGACCTCGCGCGCCTTTGCGCCGATCGGATCGTAGAGATAGGCCTTCACGGTGCTCTCTGCGCGCCCCAGCCGGCGACCGATCTCGGCGATCGCCAGGCCCTCCTGGTCGCGGTAGTGGCGCGCGAGTTGCGCGGCGCGGCGTCGCTCGTTAACGCGGTCCGTCATGAGCACCTGCCCAAAGGGAAACAGTGGGGTCAGGACCGACGGGTCGCTTCTGCCCAGCGCCGCCGACGACGGTACGTCCGTTCTTGGCGCCCGACTCGCGGGCCAACCTCGAAACCGGTCCTCATCGTCGCCACGCCGGCGAGTGCTATCGGACGTGCCGGACGGCCGCTCAGGCCCAAAAGAAACCCGTTCGGGCGGGGCCTTCTCCCGCGGGGTCAGAGCAACAACGGCACGGTGGACGTCGCGCGCGCGGAAAGCGTTGGGCGACGCCCGCAGCCGTGCGGCGGGGTCCAGATGATCTGCCACATGACCCGACACGACGAGCTCCGGCCGGTGCGGACGTGGCCGTGGTTCCTCCATCCCGGCGAGAAGGCGTGTTACGAAAGTCGACCGCCAGGCTGTCGCCGCCGGCGACTGCAGCCCCATCACCGCTTCTGCTTCCCGATTGGCTGAGCAGCGGCCTTCAGTCGGCGAGGTCGCGCTGTCCCACCTCGTCCAAAGGGGGCGGCCGGGGTTAGCTCGAATCAAGCAAGCACTGCCTGGCCCCTTTTCGTGGAAGGAGAAGCGACGCGTGTCGGCCGCCTCGGGCTCGCGGGGCGCGTGTCTATGAGCAGAGCGAGCGCCGGTTCCCAGCGTCGTCGGCGCTGCAGATGGTCACCATGCTTAGGCAAACGCTACGGCATGGGTGAGTCGGCCGGGGCTGTGGTCCCCTCTTTCGCGACCTGGTGGCGGTCAAGCAACACCGTCCCATCCACGCGAACTCAGCAGCAGTGAGGTCGCGTTGGCTGACTGTCGCTCGGGGCACACGGGCCGCCGGGCTGCCCGCGTGCGGGGCGCTTTTTAGCGGGCCGAAGCGTCGAGCCTGAGCAAACACGCGGCGGCCTTGGCGGGCCCTGCTGCTTGGCATCGCGGAGCGACGCTCTGGCGTGACACAGGGTCGCGCGAGGTCCACCTTCTGACTCGCGCCAACCGCTGTGCCGCCGGGCGGATCCAGCGGTGTCACGGCCGCGATGAGATCGCTGCTGCTAGCCCGTTGCGACGGCCCGCGGCGAGGAGTCCCGGGCCGTTCCGTTTCGC
>DASYAP010000295.1:0-1913 GCA_036501265.1 Solirubrobacteraceae bacterium
CTTCCCCCTTCGCCCAAATCCGAGCGTCTGCTGCCCGGGCGCGACTGCTTTTGTTCTCGCGCCGGCGCGGGCCGGACGATCCCAACGGCGACAACAGGCTCATCCGTCACGCGGGCGAGCTCACGACCGCCTTTGTGGCCAAAGCACTCCCGGCATTGGCGCCGGCGGACGCCTCCTGAGTCGCCGGAGACGTCCTGTGTCAACGTCCTTTCTTTCGAAGGGGAGATTGCGCCGGTCAGGTGCCTGTCGCCACTTCGGTGAGATCCGGTCGCCACAGACCGGGTCCGGCAAGACGTCGTGTGGCCTCGGTGTCGGTCTGTCCGCCGGACGGGCTGGGAAGGGTCACGGTGATGTGGCGTTGCAGCGCGCGGTGTCGCGCGGGGTCGTAGGGGGTGTGGTTGCGCCAGCATTGCCAGAGCACGCGGCACCACGCGCGCCCGACGGTCCGGATCGCGCGGGGGTGGTCGTGGCCGCGTTGGCGAGCTTGTGCGTAGAGGTCCTGGGCCCAGGGATGCCAGTGGCGGCTGCTGTCCGCGAGGCGGCAGAACGCGACGCGGAGCCGCTTGTTGCACGCGCGTCGAAATCCAGCGGTTCTCCACTTGCCGGATTCGACGGCCACGGCGGCTTGGCCGGCGGCGCACGCGAGCGCGTCACGGGTCGGGTAGCGCTCGCGGCAGTCGCCGATCTCGGCGAGCAGGTCCGCGGCGGTGATCACGCTGTTGGGTGATTTGAATAGCGAGAGGAAGATCGGCCCGTCGGGGTGCGCGCGGACCTGAGTGCGGATCTCGCCTTCAAGCTGCTTGATCTGCCCGTTCAGGGTCCGGACCATGGTCACGTAGCTGAGCACGAGCTGGCGGCGGGCGGCGAGCTCAAGCTCGCCGATCCTGACACGCGGTGCTGCGCGGAGCTTGGCCATCAGCGCCGTCGGATGCTGCCCACCCGAGTACCGTTCACGCACGAGAAACGCCTGCATCCGTGCGACTCCGAGCCCCCGGGTGTCTTCGGGGCTGGGGTAGCGCTCAAGGAACGCGAGCAGGATCTCGGCATCCATGTGCGAGAACAGCGCCAGCGGCCCGGGCCAGAACCGCTCGAGCTCCGAGCGCAACTGATTCATGACCCCGGTCCGCACAGCGACGAGATCCTCCCGCGCACGGGTCAACGCCCGGATCGCCTTCGTCTGATCGGAGTCAGGCTCCAACACCCGGAAGCGGTGATGGTCGGTCCGCGCGAGCTCGCAGAGCACGAACGCGTCAAACCGATCGGACTTCCCGCCCGAGACCCGGAACCGGTCACGCGCCGCCGCGACCTTGTTCGGATGCAACGCCAGCACCCGCAGCCCTGCATCGAGCAGCCGGTCGACGAGCAGCCCGTCCGGCCGCTCGATCGCGACCAGCCGAACGTCCATCCGCACCAGCATCCGACACAGGCCGGTCAGGCCCTTCTCGTCGTGCGCGTAGGTCGCGCTCAGCAGCTCCTCACCCGTCTCATCGGCCACGAGCACATCGTGCGTCTGCGACGCCCAATCGATCCCGGCATACCGCCACGCCATCCTTCACCCTCCTCGGTCAGGTCACCTTCACAGCGCCTCGACCCGGAGGTACCGTTGCGGGTGCTCATAGACAAGGCCCTCGCGTTTGGGGCTACGTCCTGTTGCCGCTTGCGGCACCTCACCACCGTCGGGACGGGCTGGTCTTCGGCAGGCCCTCCACGAAAGGGCAAGCGATCGTGGCCCTCTCCCGGCGGCGGTCGAGGCAACCACAGCTTGTCCTATGAGCGCTCGCCCTGCACGAGCCTGCGGAAGAAGAAAAGCACCTGCGCGTTTATTTAGCGGGTGCTCCGAGAGCGGTCCCGGCGACCTCGAGGGTTGTCCGCTCGTGGCCCAGGTCGCTTTGGGCGCTGGCGGTTGATGCCTG
>DASYAP010000296.1:0-20542 GCA_036501265.1 Solirubrobacteraceae bacterium
ACCAAGTTACGGCCACCCGCGGGGAAGGCTTTCGCTGCGTGAAGATCAAGGTCGCCCTCGGTGACGATGCTGCCCGGCTGGCGGCGGCCCGATCTGCGGGCGGCGAGGACATGGCGATTCGGATCGACGCCAACGGAGCCTGGTCTTTCGACCAAGCGGTCGCCAAACTGGAGGCGCTCGCGGAGTTTGGGATCGAGATGTGCGAGGAGCCGGTGCACGGCCTCGACGAAGTCGCCCGGGTCGCAGCGGAGAGCCGCATCCCGATCGCCCTCGATGAGACGGCGGCCGCGCCCGGCGCATTTGAGCGTCGCGTCTGCGATGCCGCGTGCTTGAAGGTCGCCCGCTGCGGCGGACTCACCGGCCTGCTCCAGAGCGCGGCCCGGGCCCGCGCGGCCGGTTACCGCATCTACCTTGCATCGACTCTCGATGGCCCGCTGGCCATCGCCGCCGCGCTCCACGCGGCGGTCGCGATCAGACCGGAGCTGGCGTGCGGGCTCGCCACACTCGGTGTCTTCGCCGACCGCGCCGACCCTTTGCCCGCGCGCAGCGGACGGATCTCAGCGCCAGTGGGGCCCGGGCTCGGCGAGGGGCTGCGGGAGTGGTATGGGCTTCACGCCGCCTGAGCGCTCACTCTCGCGCGATCGCTGCAGCGACCGCCTCGGGACGCTCGAGGTGGACGGCATGGCCCGCACCGGGGATGACCTCGAGGAGGGCGCTCGCGATCTCGTCAGCCATCGCTTGCGCGATCTTGAGGAATTTCTCGTCATGCTCGCCGACGACCAGCAGCACGGGAATCTGCAGCTCGCCTAGGCGGTGCCATACCGGTGGCAGCGCACCCGCGCCGAGCCCACGGAGCGCCCGCGCGAGCCCCTGCGGGGTGTTGCGCAGTCGATCGGCGCGGACCCGCTCAGCGACCTCCGGCGGCTGGCCGGCCAGTACGGGCGTTCGCGCCCAGCGCGCCGCGAACGCCTCGATCGGCATCCGCTCGATGTCGTGCGCGAGTTGCTCATCGGCCTCCACGCGGGCCGTTCGCTCTGTGGGATCCGCGATTCCCGCTGTCGCCCCGACCAGGACGAGTCGCCTGACCCGGGCTGGTCGCGCGAGGGCGTACTGCAGCGCGATACGACCCCCCATCGAGTAGCCCGCGAGCACAAACCGCCCGGCCACGAGCCGATCGAGGTCTGAGACAACTGCTTCCAGCGTGACCGGCGTGGCGCCGCCCGCGGACCCGTGTCCACGGAGGTCGGACGCAAGCGGGCGGTAGCGTTCACGCAGCGCCCGCGCGACGCCGTCCCAGCTGCGCCCGGTGTGCGTAAAGCCATGAAGGAGGACGAGTGCCGGCGCCACTAGAGTTCATCCGGAAACTCCGCGTGTGCGGCTGGCGAGCGCCGGATCAAGCGGAGGAAGGACGCAGGGAGGGTGCAATACCTGGAAGGTATTGCCCCGACCGAGGACAATGCTCCGCGCCGAGCCGCCGCCGCCAGACACGCGCGTCGGGTTTCCGGATGGGCTCTGTACCCAGATCATGACCACCCCCGCGACCGTTTCGCCACACCGAACCAGCGTCCCGGCCGGCGCCGACGCCTATCTCCTGCTGCGCGCGTTCTGCGACGAGCTCGCACGCTGCGGGATGCGGCACGCATGCACATCGCCTGGGTCGCGCTGCACGCCGATCGTGCTTTCGCTGGTACGCGAGAAACGAATCTGCTGCTTCTCCCACATCGACGAGCGGTGCGCCGGGTTCTTCGCGCTGGGTGCGGCCAAGGCATCGGCACGGCCGGTCGCGGTGACATGCACCTCGGGGACCGCGGCGGCGAACTTGGCGCCAGCGGTGATCGAAGCCCACCAAGCCGGTGTTCCCCTGATCGTGCTCACCGCCGACCGACCACCCGAGCTACGCGAGGTGGGAGCCGGACAGACGATCGACCAGCTCAAGCTGTACGGCGATGCGGTCAAGTGGTTCTTCGATGTCGGAGTCCAGGACGCCGCGATCGATCGCTTGCGATGGATGCGGACGCTTGCGTGCAGGGCGTACTGGACGGCGCTCGCGGACCGACCGGGCCCGGTCCATCTCAACTTCCCGTTGCGCGAGCCACTCGTCGTCCTAGGCCCCCTACCCGAAGACCCCGTGCCCGGACGCCCCGACGGCACACCGTGGGTGCGTCACGTGCCGGCAGCGTCCACTCCTGCGCTGGGACCAGGCCCACACCCTTCGGGAAGGATTGCGCTCGTCGCGGGCGGCGGGACAGACAATCCGGGGGTCTTGGCGAGCTTCTGTGCTCAGAAGCGGATTCCGTTGCTCGCCGACCCGCTCTCGGGGGCACGACGGGGCCCAGCGGCGATCGCCCATTACGACCTAATCCTGCGTGATTCCGCCTTCGCCGAAGGCCACCGGCCCGAGTTCCTCATCCGTACCGGCGAGCTGCCCACGTCCAAGCCGATGCGCGCGTGGCTGGCCGGTCTCGACGCCGCACAGATCGCGGTCGACCCGGATCGCACATGGCAGGACCCCGACGGCGTGGTGGGCATGCGGATCGATGCGCTAGCGCTGCCCGACGACTTCGAGCCGCTCGATGAGGGCTGGCTGGCGAGCTGGCGAGAGGCCGACGACTACGCCGAGGAAGCGATCGCCGGAGCGCTGGCCGACGAGGTCTCCGAGCCGCTCGCCGCCCGCGAACTGCTCCGAGCTCTCCCTGCGGACGCGACGCTCTACCTCGCGTCATCGATGCCAATCCGCGACGCCGAGTCGTTCGCACCCGCCCGCGCGGACGCTCCCCGTGTGCTCTCCAACAGAGGGGCGAACGGGATCGACGGCACGGTCTCGTCGGCCTTCGGCGCGTCGGCGGTCAGCGAGGGCCCCGTCGTGCTTCTGGCAGGCGACGTAGCCGTCGCCCACGACATCGGGGGCCTGCTGGCGGCACGCAGGCTCGACCTGAGGCTAACCATCGTGCTGCTCAACAATGACGGCGGTGGGATCTTCCACTTCTTGCCCGTCGCGGATGAGGGAGAAGCATTCGTGGAGCACGTGGCCACACCGCACGGGCTTGACTTTTCGCGGGCAGCCTCGCTTTACGGGTGCGGCTACGAGCGACCCGCGACGATCGGGGAGCTCCGAGCGGCACTCGAGCAAGCGGCCGGAGCAGATGCCAGCACAATCATCGAGATCCGCACTGACCGCGAGCGCAATCTCGCCTTGCACCGTCGGGTGGCGGAGACAGTGCGGGCGGCGCTCAGCTAGCAACGCCCGCACCAGCCCTATTCGCCGGTTCCCTCGCGGTCGCCCTACGCCGCAAGCACCGGCAGAAGCGCCTCCAACTTGACCTCGGTTTCGGCCAACTCAGCGGCTGGGTCCGAGTCAGCGACGATCCCGCCGCCAGCGTAACAGCGGGCGATGCGGCCCCGCAATAGCGCACACCGCAGGGCGACGCAGAACTCGCCGTCGCCGGCGAGGTCGGTCCAGCCGACGGCTCCGGCATACCAGCCCCGGTCGAGTCCCTCAAGCGCGGGGATCAGCTCTCGGGCGACGGCGTACGGCTCTCCCCCCACGGCTGGCGTGGGATGTAGGAGCCCGGCGAGCACGGTCGCGCCGATCGGCTCGGCGAGCTGGGCGCGGATCGGGCGCGCGAGATGCTGGATGTTGGCCACGCGGATCAACACCGGCTCCGGCGCCGCGGTCACCCAGAGGGCACGCGAGTTCAGCGTGCGAGCAATGCGGCGGGCGACGATCGCGTTCTCTTGCCTGTCCTTGTCACTGCGCAGCAGCTGCTCGCCCAGATGGTCGTCGACCGCAGGATCCGCACTGCGGCGAGCGGATCCCGCGAGCGCGACCGTGCTCGCACGCTGGCCCTCGCAGCGAACCAGCAACTCGGGGCTCGCCGCGATGAACACGGCATCACCGCGCCCCACCGCGAACACGTAGCAGGAGCCGAAGCCCTCACGCAGCACACCGAGGATCGCGGCCGGATCGTGATCGGCGGGTGCGTGGACCTCGACCTCGCGCGCTAGCACCACCTTCTCGAGCCGCCCAGCCCGGATCCTCTCCACCGCCCGCGCTACCGCGTCCTCGTAGTGAGCCGGAGGCAGCGCGCTGGCAACTCGAAAGGTCCCGGCGGGCGCGGGATCGAGCAGCGGTAGCGGCGCGGAGCGCAACCTTATAAGCGAGCGGTGGGCTCTCGCGAGGGCATCGGCGCCCGTGTCGTCGGGCTGCACGCCGACATTGACGGTCAGGCGCGCGTCGTCGCCCCGCCGGTAGATGGAGATCTCGGGCACCGCCAGCGAGGCGGGAGCAAACCCTGTCCACGCGGATGAGGAGCCGCCGTCCGGGGCGAAAGCAAAGCCGCCCACCGCGACCACGCCCGAGCCCGCCGGCCCCCCGGGCTCTTCGGCGACCGCTGCACCCGCCACCCCCCGCCAGCGGCGATCAAGCGCAGAGAAGCGATCGCGTCCGCGGGCCTCGAGCGTCCATACCGCGCCGAGCGCCGCGAGTGCAAATCCCTCGCGCTGCGGTTGCTCGAGGCAGAACCAAGGCTCTGCGGGCGCTCGCGAGCCGGTCACTATCGCGGACGGGTCGACGGCTCCCGACAGAGGCGCGGTGACGCTCGCCAGCACTGATGAGCCCGAGGCGCGCGCACGCCGCAGCGCAATTGCGACGCGCCGTTCTAGCCGCGCCTGGCTGGCCCTGTCGAGCCACCCGGGCGCAGGCCTCCCAATCCTGACCTCGGACACTGAGATCGAGCGTAGCGCCGGTCGGGCCCTGGGCGCTCTTTACCGATCGTCCCGACGGCTCTTCGTTGCTACGTCTCGCTGCGCCCGCGCGCGATCGCGATCTCGCCGGTTCGCGCCATCTCGACCAATCCGAACGGCCGCACGAGCCGCTCGAATGCGTCCACCTTGTCGCAGTCTCCCGTCACCTCGACGACCACGGACCGTTTGGAGACATCGACGATCTTGGCGCGAAAGATCTCGCAGATCTGCACCACCTCGGACCGGCTCGCGCCGTCCGCCGAGATCTTGAACAACGCCAGCTCTCGCGAGAGCGTCTCCTCCGGCTCGAGGTCGCGGATCTTGATCACGTTGATGAGCTTGTGCAGCTGCTTTGTGACCTGGTCGATGGGGTGCTTGGCGCCGTCCAGGGTGAGCGTGATGCGCGATATTCGCTCGTCGTCGGTGGGCCCGACGGCAAGCGTGTCGATGTTGAACCCACGGCGCGCGAAGAGGCCCGCGATCCGCGTCAGCACGCCCGGCTTGTTCTCGACCAGGATCGAGAGGATGTGCTTGCGACCCGTGCGCAGATGACCGGCCGCCTCGAGCTGGTCGAGCGAAAGGAGTTCCTTGGTGGCGGGTTCGCCCATGCGTGCTTGGACCGAGTCCGACGCCGGCTACCCCACCATATCCCGGGCCGGCTTGCCGGCAGGGATCATGGGGAAGGTGTTCTCCTCACGCGTGACGCGCACATCGACCAGAACGGGACCCTCGGTCGCGAGCGCTTCCTTGATGTCGGGGACCAGGGTCCGCTTGTCGGCGCATCTCATTCCGGTTGCGCCATGGGCCTCGGCCAGCTTGACAAAGTCGGGCCACGGGCCGGTTTCGACGTGGCTGTAGCGCCCATCCCAAAACAGCTCCTGCCACTGGCGGACCATTCCCAGGTAGCCGTTGTTCATCACGAAGACCTTGACCGCGATCCCCTCTTGGACGCAGGTCGCCAGCTCCTGGGCGTTCATTTGAATCGAGCCGTCGCCGGCGATGCAAACGACAGTCTTGTCAGGACAGCCTACCTTTGCGCCCATCGCCGCTGGGAGCCCGAAGCCCATCGTGCCCAGTCCCCCGGAGTTGATCCACTGCCGCGGCCGAGAGAAGTGAAAGTACTGCGCGGCCCACATCTGATGCTGGCCCACGTCGCTCGAGACGATCGCGTCACCACCGGTTGCCTCGTATAGCGCCTCGATCATGTACTGCGGCTTGATCTCGGAGTCTGAGCTGTCGTCGTAGCGAAGCGGATGGCGCTGCTGCCACGCCCCAATTCGGGACCACCATTCGTCCAGGCGAGCCGGATCGGGCGCCAGCGCCCGGTAGGCGGCTGTCAGTCGCGGGAGGATGTTCCGCGCGTCGCCCACGATCGGGATATGAGCCGGCACGTTCTTCGAGATCTCCGCGGGATCGACATCTATGTGAATGAACTTGGCATGCGGCGCAAACTCGGTCAGCTGGCCCGTGACGCGATCGTCGAAGCGCGCGCCGATGGCACAGATGAGATCGGCCTCGTCGATGGCGTAGTTGGCGGCGCGGGTCCCGTGCATGCCGAGCATCCCGAGCCACTGCTCGTGAGGAGCAGGAAAGCCGCCCAGCCCCATCACGGTGCAGGTGACCGGGAACCGATCCGCAGTGGCGAGCTCGACCAGCTCCGGGCCGGCGTCGGCGCAGATCACTCCTCCTCCTGCATATATGACGGGGCGCCGAGCGTTCGTCAGGGCCTTGGCGGCCAGCCGGATCTGCTTCTGGTTGCCCTCGGTGGTGGGCTGATAGCCCGGAAGGCGAAGATCGGTGACAGGCTCGTAAGTGATGTCCGCGCGCGACAAATCCTGGGGAATGTCGACCACGACCGGCCCCGGCCGGCCTGAGCGCGCGATGTGAAAGGCCTCGTGGATGGAGCGCGGGATCTCGAGCGGGTGCTGGATCAAGAAGCTGTGCTTGACGATCGGCATGGTGATCCCGATCGTGTCCGCCTCCTGGAAGCCGTCTGTGCCCAGCAACTCGGTGCGGACCTGCCCGGTGATGAACACCACCGGGACCGAATCCATCATTGCGTCACATATCGGCGTGATCAGATTGGTCGCGCCCGGGCCGCTGGTCGCGACAGCCACGCCGGTCTTCCCGGTGGCCTTCGCATAGCCTTCTGCCGCGTGGCCGCCGCCGGCCTCGTGGCGGACGAGGATGTGACGGATCCCAGCGTCGTAAAAGGCGTCGTAGGTGGGCAGGTTGGCGCCACCGGGCAAGCCGAACACGACCTCGGCACCCTCGGCCTTGAGACATTCCATTACAGCGTCTACCGCGCGCATGAAATCGGCGAGTGTAGCCGCGACCCTCAGCCGGCGCGACTGCGCACTTGAGCCTTCGAGGCGATCGCCTGCTCGGGGAAGGCGAGCTCAGTCCCGCAACTGATGCACAGCGCGTCGTGGAGCTTGATGATCCGCCCGCAACCAGGGCACCGGCGGCGCAACTCGTGGTTGTCCCAGCGGTAGAAGATCGCGGCCAGCAGCCCGAGGACCGGTACCGCAGCGGAGACGAGGAACCACAGAAAGAACGACGACCCTTTCGCCTTGCCCACAAAGCCGCCGACCACCCCAAACAGGAGCGCGATCGAGAGGTACCCGAGGTCCTGCATGGGAGTCCTCCACTACAGGATCGTGTTCAGCGCCCAGACAACTGCAATCACAACCGCCACAGCCAGAGCCACATAGAAGATGACCATGATCAGCCCGGCGATGAAATGGATGACCAGCGCAGCCGCTGCGATGATCACCAGCACCGCCAGTGCTCGGCGGAGGATTGAAGGCTGCCTGGGAGCTTCCTTCAGTTCACTTGCTTCCACGGCTCAAGCGTAGCGCAGCGCAGAACCCTCGACGGCGGCATCAAGCGCCTCGCGCGCAGAGCGGTCGAGACGACGTCGCAGCCGCCACCGAGCCCCGCAGAAAGCGAGGTTTGCCACCGTCGCAAATCCTGTCTCGTCGGCCCGCAGGGCGAGCAATAGGTGCGCGACGCGGTCGGCGTGGGGCAAGGCGGCATCCGTGGGCTTAACGCAGTAGCAATGAGCGCGACGGCCGCCAGACGGCACGAGTATGGCGCCGGCCTCTCCCAGCACCCAGGCTCCGAGCTCGCCGCGCTCCAGCACAAGTCCGGTGCTGTCATGAAGCGCCCGGCTGCGGTGGTCGAGCAGATCGCCCAGCAACCCCAGAGCGGTACGCTCGGCGGTCTTCCGCGCGCCTGCGGCCAAACCGGAGAGCCGACGTGGTCGGACTACCGCGGCCCCCCGCGCCGCGTACAGCTCCGCGATGATCCAGGCCTGCGCGACTGCCAGCAGTGACATCGGTATGAGGAGCGGCTTGAGAGCCACGAGCAGCGCCCCGACCGCGAGGAACGGAGCAGTCTGCGCCACCGTCCACGCTAGCCACCGCCGCTCTGTTCGCCGGATCGAGCTTTTGTCGGTGCGGGGACGCCACCACACCGTGGCGAGCTCGGGGAGGCCCTCCGCGGCGGCCACGCGTGCCTGGCCACCGGCTACGGCATCGGTCATCTCTAACCGCCCGCTATGGGGCGTCTCAGGATGACGAGCGAGGCGTCAACGGGCAGCTCCCGCACGTGTGAGGCATTACCGTCGGCGTCGGAGACGACGGCGTAGTAGCCCTGGTCGAGCTCGGCTCTGAAGGCCGCAACGGCCGCATCTGTCGCGTCGGAATCTTCGGCCGTCCACTCGGCGAGCGTGGTGTGCCCGGTCTTGTCCATGCGGATGAGACGAGACATGTGCGAGACCTCCTGGCGAGGATGGTGAATTGGAACGAAATGCTACGCCCGCGTCCAAGCCCACCCGCTGACAGGACCTAGCCTTGACCCAGCCGCTCCAGGATCAGCCGCGTGACTTCCCCGCCATCGGCTCTGCCTCTGGTTTCGCGCATCACGTACCCGACCAGCGGACCGATCGCCTTCATGTTGTTGGCGCGCACCTGTTCGGCCGCGCCGGGGTCCTCGGCGATCGCCCGGTCGACGAGCGCAGCCAGCTGCCCATCTCCCCCAACTAGAGCCATTAGGCCTTCGCGCTCGGCGATCTCCTCGGGCCGATCCCCGGTAGCGACCATCTGGGTGAGCACCGTCCGCGCCGCGTCTCGACTCACCTTGCGCTCTTTGACCATCGCGGCCAGGGCAGCCAGGCTCTGGGGATCAACACGCGAGCTGGCCGGATCGGAGTCCGAGCCGATCCGCTCCACCAGTAGGGGGACCCAGTTGGCCAGCTCGGCCGCGGAAACCTGATTCGCGGCCTGAAGCGCCCGTTCGAAATAGTCGGCCAGCTCGGTACGGAACGCGAGCTCGCGGGCACGAACGGCGCTCAACCCAAGCTCGTCCTCGAACCTCCTCGCGCGCTCGGCGGGCAACTCCGGCACCTGGTCGGAGGCCGCCTGCAGCAGTTCGTCTGAGACGCTCAGCGGCATCAGATCTGGCTCGGGGAAATAGCGATAGTCGTGAGCTTCCTCCTTGGAGCGCAGCGGGGACAGCTGGCCGGTCACGGGATCGAAATGCAGCGTCTCCTGAACGACGGTGTCGCCGGCTCGGACCAGCTCGAGCTGGCGGTCCAGCTCGGCACGCAGCCCTCGCTCGAGAAACCTGAACGAGTTCATATTCTTGAGCTCGGTCTTAGTCCCCAGCTCGGTGGAGCCCTGTGGGCGCACAGAGACGTTGGCGTCCACTCGCAGCGAGCCCTGGGACATGTCGACGTCTGAGACGCCGAGTGCCTTGAGCGTCGCGCGTAGCAATGTCAGCCACTCGCGCGCCTGCTCTGGTGAGTGGACATCGGGCTCTGTCACGATCTCCACCAGAGGCGTACCGCAGCGATTGAAGTCGACCACCGAACGCTCCGAGCCATGGATTCTGCCGCTTGCGGAGAGGTGCTCGAGCTTGGCGGCATCCTCCTCCAGGTGAGCGCGCTGGATGCGCACGCCACCCAGTCCGCCGCCGAGGCACAACGGCTCGTCGTACTGTGAGATCTGATAGCCCTTGGGGCTGTCGGGATAGAAGTAGTTCTTGCGGTGAAACAGCGAGCGGCGGGCGATCTGTGACCCGAACGCGAGCCCGATCATCACCCCGAACCGGACCGCCCGCTCATTGACGACCGGTAGCGCCCCGGGGAGCCCCAGACACACCGGGCAGGTGTGGGTGTTGGGCGGGTCGCCGAAGGAGAGCTCGCAGGCGCAGAACACCTTGGTGCGGGTCGAGAGCTGGACATGCACCTCCAAGCCGATGACGGGCTCGTAGTCGGTGTTCTCAGCCACGCGCAGGACTCCCGTCGAATCCGAACACCTGCTCGAGTGCGAAGGCCGCCTCAAGGAGGCGGTTCTCGGAGAACGCCGGCCCGGCGAGCTGGAAGCCCACGGGGAGGTCCTCGCTCAGGCCACACGGAATCGAAATCGCGGGGATCCCTGCGAGCGACATCGGCACGGTGCAGAAATCGTTCATATACATCTGTAGCGGATCGTCCGTCTTCGCCCCAAGCTCGAATGCGACCCACGGGCTTGTCGGGGTGGCGACGAAGTCAAATTGCTCGAAGACCGCCCGGAAGTCCTGCGCGACCTTGGTGCGCACTTTCTGCGCCGCGCCGTAGTAGGCCTCGTAGTAGCCACTCGACAATGCGTAGGTGCCAAGCATGATCCGGCGCTTGACCTCCTGGCCGAATCCCGCGGCGCGGGTGCGCGTGTACATCGTGAGCAGGTCGGCATCGCCGTCGACGCGCAGGCCGTAGCGGACGCCGTCAAAGCGCGCCAGGTTGGCCGAGGCCTCAGCCGGTGCGATCACGTAGTAGGCCGATAAAGCGTGCGCGGCGTGAGGTAGCCGGCAGCCCTCCACCGAGGCGCCGAGCTGCTGAGCCAGCGCCAGCGACTCCTCGAAACGGGCTCTCACGCCTTCCTCCACTGCGCCCTCGGGACCGGTCAGCTCTTCAGGGATGCCCAGACGGATACCGCGCAGACTCTCGCTCCGGGGCCGCACGACCTCCTCGGGGAACTCAAGCGACGTCGAGTCACATGGGTCGCGGCCCACCATCTGCCCGAACAGCAGCGCGGCGTCAGTTACGTCGCGGGTGAGCGGAGCAGCCTGGTCCAGCGAGGAGGCGAACGCGATCATGCCGTAGCGCGAGCAGGCTCCGTAGGTGGGCTTGAGGCCGACGACTCCGCATAGCGAGGCCGGCTGACGGACCGAGCCACCGGTGTCCGTGCCAATCGCCCACGGCGCCAGGCCAGCGGCGACAGCCGCAGCGCTGCCGCCAGACGAACCGCCGGGCACGCGCCGGTGGTCCCAGGGGTTAAGCGCGGGGCCAAATCCCGAGTTCTCGTTTGAGGAGCCCATTGCGAACTCGTCCTGATTGGTCTTACCGAGCAACGGAGCTCCCGCCTCCGTCAGACGCCGGACCACGGTCGCGGTATAGGGAGGCCGGTACCCCTCGAGTATTCGCGACCCGGCCTGGCTGGGGACGCCTTTGGTACAGAAAAGATCCTTGACCGCGACGGGGACGCCCTTCAATGGTCCGAGGCCCTCGGGCGCTGCGGGCGGCGGTCCGTCGGCCACCCAGGTGAACGCGTTGAGCTCATCAGCCGCCGCGCGTTCCCGGTAGGCATCGAATAGCTCCCTGGGATCGATCTCGCCCGAGCCGACCGCGTCAGCGGCCTGGGCGGCCGTAAGCTCGACCAGCTCGGCGGTCATGCGGGCGCCGCGCCCGGGCTGGGAACTCCAAATCCTCCGCGTACCGGTTCGGGAGCGCTGGCGAGCACCGCCTCGCGCGGGAGGCATGGCTCGGGTTGGTCTGGACGCAGCGGGGCGGGCGCGTCGACCACGTGCGAGGTCGGCGGCACCCCCTCGAGGTCGAGTTCGCGGATCTTCTCGATGTGGTCGAGTACGTGCGAGAGCTCACGCTGCATCCGCTCGAGCTCGTCGCCGGTCAGCTCAAGCCGGGCCAGCCGCGCGACGTGCAGAACCTGTTCGCGATCCAGTGTCACGACCGGAGACGTTTGCCATGGTGGGCGAGCGAAAAGCGAGGATGGCAACGACGCTGGGCTGAAGGCGTAGCAGCGCTACGTCGAGGTCCGAGGACAGCTGGACGACGCGGGCGCGGCCCGATTAAGCGAAGCCGGATGCCGAGCGGGCCGCAAGCCCGCGCAGCCGAAGGTTTGCAGCCGCCCGACAGGGCGAGGGTTGACGGGAGCGGCACTAGCATCCGACGTCGATTCTAGGTGGACCATCGGCCCGAGATCTCCCCCTCCCTTTACCGTGCCGGACAGGGCGAGCCGCTCGTGCTGCTGCACGGCTTCATGAGCACCTGGCACCAGTGGCGGCCGGTAATGGCCGACCTGGTCCCGTACTTCGAAGTCATTGCGCCCACCCTCACGGGGCACCTGGGCGGGCCGCCCTACGACGAGGACGAGAACACGCTCGCCGCTGCGGGCGATGCCATGGAGCGGCACCTGGACGAGCTCGGAGTCGGCCGCTCGCACCTGGTGGGTAATTCGATGGGCGGCGCACTAGTGTTGGAGCTCGCCAAGCGCGGCCGGGGGCTCAGTGTGATCGCGATCGCTCCGGGCGGCGGATGGGCCCCCGACAGCGGGGAAGCCGAACGCCTGGCCCGCCTGTTCGCCCGCCAGCGCCAGCTCGCCCGGGTCTTCGGACCCATCGTCCCGGTGGTCGTCAAGAGCCCCTTGCTGCGGCGGCTCGCGATGCATGACGTCATGCGTCACGGCGAGCTCGTGCCGCCGGCCGATGTGGTCCAGATGATGCGCGCATCGCTTCAGTGCCCGATCTTCCCGCGCGTGATGGACGCGTTGCAGTCGGATCACGCGCGGGTGACCGATCTCGATCAGATTTCAGCGCCGACGCTGATCGCGTGGCCCCGTGACGACCGCATGCTGCCCATGGGGCGTCACACGGATCGTTTCCGCGCGGAGATTCCCGGCGTCGAGTTCCGCGTGCTTGAGGGGGTCGGGCACGTGCCGACCTGGGACGACCCGCAGCTGGTGGCCAACCTGATCCGCGAGTTTGTGGCGCGTCACGCCAGGTTCGCCGACCGGGATGCTGCTACGGCTCGAGCGTGATCGTCTCGAGCTCGCCGAGCTCGGCCAGGTCCGTGCCGCTCTCCTGGCGCATCGACGCATAGCCGCCGGCGGCGACACCCAGAGCCGCAAAGAAACCCAAGCGAGTGGCGCCAGAACGGAAAAACACGCGGCGCAGAAGCCCTGCCGCCGTCGTCCCGCCGAGTGCGGTGACGACCACGCTGAGCGCCACCGGCAACGCGGGCGCACGCCGCGTCGCTTGGGCGTAGGGGAGCGCGATTGCCGAGATTCCAGTGATCAGCGACAGCCAGCGGAGAACGCGCGCCTCTCGTCGCCGGGCCCAGCTCACAAGGAGCACGCCGCTTAGCCCAGCGGCGACCTCGCCCGCACGCAAACGCGAGATCTCGACGCTCACGCGGTGGCGCCTACCTTCATGCGCTCACGCAACACCGCGGCGTCATGCTCCGAGACCGCTCGGATCTGCCCCTGGAAGGCGAGTTTCCAGTGCTCGCGGGGCCACTTGTGGATGTGGTCGAGGTCGTCCACCAGCGAGGCGGCTGGAACCCACTCGGGCTCCTCCAGGATGACCTCAGGAGAGGTCTCAAAGCGCCAGGGGTAGCTGTCGGCCTTCCCCGGCTTACCGGGCCAGATCTTTGAGCGATCCTCGAACAGTTCGCCCTCGACGCGGATCCTGCCCGCAAACGCCATTACGCGAGTGAGATAGAGCACGAGCCTGTCGCCCACCTCGATCTCCAGCGCACGGTTGCGGTTGCGCTCCTTGAGCCCAATCACGGTGAAGCCGCGCGCCTTTGTGGCTTGAAAGTTCTCCGGCGAGCCGGTGAGGATCCAGGTCTGCACGGGGTGATCGTATCTGCCACCGTCGAGGCGACGCGAGCGCCAAATGGCTCGCCATTCATGCCATGCTCAGTCTGGGTTGCCTCCCCGGCAGCCGCTTGTCAGGGCGCCGTCGCTAGGCGCGCGCGTTCTCGCCGATCTGCACGCGCGCCGCCTGCACCGTGTTGCGCAAGAGCATGGCCGGTGTCATGGGTCCAACTCCTCCTGGGACGGGCGTGATCAGGCCGGCCCGCTGGCCCACCGGCTCGAAGTCGACGTCGCCAACGAGGCCGTCCTCCGTGCGATTGATGCCGACGTCGATGACGGTGGCCCCCGGCTTGACGTATTCGGGTCCGATCAGCTGTGGTACGCCGACCGCTGCGATCAGGACGTCCCCGCGCGCACAGACGCCCGGGAGGTCTCGGGTGCGGGAATGGCACATGGTGACGGTCGCGTTGCGGTGCTGCAGGAGCATTGCCACCGGTCGGCCCACGAGATTCGACCGCCCCACGACAGCCACGTCCGCGCCTTCCAGCGAGACATCGTGAGAGTCGAGCAAGTCGAGGATCCCGAGCGGCGTGCAGGGCCGCAGCCCGGCCGCGTTCTGGAGCAGGCGGCCTGCGCTCACCGGCGTCAGTCCGTCGACGTCCTTCCCCGGCGCGATCCTCGCGGTCAGCGCCCCACCATCGAGGCCTTCGGGCACCGGGAGCTGGAGCAGGATCCCGCTTACGTCGGGATCTTCGTTGCACTCATCGATCACCCTGGCAACGTCGGCTTGACTGGCCTCCGCCGGTAGCTGGCGGTGATGGTCGGCGATCCCTACCTCCTGGGAAACCCGCCGCTTGTTGCGGACGTAGATCTCCGACGCGGGGTCGTCGCCGACAAGGATTGTCGCGAGCCCCGGACGCCGACCGGTTTCGCTGACGAGCCGCTCGACCTCGCGGGCAACGTCGGCGCGGACGCGTTCCGCTGCCGCGCCACCGTCGATGATGTTGGCAGTCATGGTGCGCGAAACCTAAACGATTGGCGCTCCCTACCGCACGCGACGCTTGAGCGCCTCGACCGCGTACACCGCTGACCGCAGCCGGCTCTGCGGAAGTGAGCCATGGCGCGCGTCGGACAGGAGTTGCCGGTAGGCCGTCGCCGATTCCTGCTCGCTGCCGGGGAAGAGCGCGAGGTCGAGGCCCGCGTCGATCGCCCGCAAAGCTGGTGCCTTTTGCCCCGCGAGCGCCGGCGTGTCGAGCGCGTCGCTGATCGTCAGCTGACCGGCATGGCCGATGGCGATCGGAAGCTCGTGGGTGTAGATCTCCGGGGAGACGACCGCCGGCGCGGACCCGGTGAGGCTCGGATAGCTGGCGCTCGAGATCATGATCATCGCGTCGGGCGAAGACCCGCACGCGTGGTAGGCGGCGTAGTCGGTCCGCAGCCGCGCGGCTGGGGCCGGAATCGTTACTCGATGTAAGTCGGTGCTCGCATCGGCCCTGCCAAGGCCGGGGAAGTGCTTGAGCGTGTACGCGAGGCCCGTCGAACTCAGCCCCCGAGCAAATGCGCACGCGCGCGCGGCCACCGACGCTGGATCGGAGCCGAACGACCGCGTCCCCAAGAACGAGTTCGGTGCCCGCTCCACGTCCGCGACTGGCGCCAGATCGACGTTGACGCCGACCGATCGCAGCAGCCGGCCGGCGGCGACCCCTTGTGCGTGCGCGACGGCCGCCGAGGTCATGTCGGCGGGTGCCAGCTCGGGCGGACCCGGAAGACGGCGGACCTCTCCGCCTTCCTGGTCGGTCATGACCAGAAGCGGCGGATTGAGTCCCCGACGTGCGGCGGCCTGGAGCTCGGCGATCGCGTGTCGAGTCGCCGCGAGTCCAGCCGCCGTGTTATCGCCAAAGAGAATGATGCTCCCGAGCTGACCAGCGCGTACGCGTGCGAGGAAGGCCGCGCTCGGCCGGGGGCCTGTGTAGTGGCCGACGATCAGCTGGCCGACGAGACGCCGCAGGTCAACGGGAGGACCGGCCCCTGTCGTTCGCTTCGCGACCGGTGGGTGCGGAGACGTTGCCGGCTCGGCGCCCGCGTGCTTCACCGGGTGGCGAGTTGATTGCGACGAGCCGCTCGTTGCAAACCCGATGCCGACACCAAGCGCGACCGCTACGACGAACGCGAGCGCCATCACCGCTGTCCGCCGAGGGCTCTGGTGGCGAAGGCGTTGCAATGCACCCGCAAGCTAGCGCTTCGAGATTGGCGCGACCTCGGCGAGTAGCTTGCGCTCAGAGCGGTCCGCGGCGAAGCGAATGACCACGATGCCGCCCGGCTCGATCCCGGTCACCACACCGTCACCGAACGAGGGATGGACCACGTCATCGCCCAGACCGAAGCTCACGGCTGGGGCATCGTTTCTCTCCCCTGTCCACTCGCGCTTCGCGGCGCCCGACCACGAGATGGCGCGAGGCCGCGGAGGGAGTTCTTCTCGATCGGTGAGCTCGACCGGAATCTCGGAGATGAAGCGACTGCGAATGCCATAGCTGCGCGTCCCGAACACCCCGCGCGAGCGAGCCGACGTCACGTAGAGGTCGCGCTCTGCCCGGGTAATGCCCACGTAGCAGAGGCGCCGCTCTTCCTCAAGGCCCCCCTCCTCAAGCGCGCGCGAGTGGGGAAAGACCCCTTCCTCGCAGCCGATGATGAACACGATCGGGTACTCCAGACCTTTTGCGTTGTGCAGTGTCATGAGCGTCAGCAGTCCGGTCTCGTCGGAGCGCTCGTCGGCGTCCGACAAAAGCTGAATCTGCTGTAGGAACTCCGCAAGTCGGCTCGTCTGTCCCTCGCCGGCGCCGGGCGGAACGCCGTCGTCCGGAACCGACGCGTCGAATTCGGCAGCAACGTTGATGAGCTCCTCGAGGTTCTCGATCCGACCCTGCGCCTCGATCGTCCGTTCGGCCTCAAGCGTCTCGAGGTATCCGGCGTCGCGCAGCACCGCCTGGACGAGCGTGGCGATCTCGGAGCCCGACTCGGCACGCTCCCGTAGGCCTTCCATGCTCGCCATGAACCGCCTCAGTGCTCTCACCGCTGGGGGACCGAGATCGGGAACCTGCTCGGGCGCCGCGGCCACATCCCAGATCGCCATCCCGGTGGTGTTCGCGAACCCGAGCAGCCGGGAGACCGAGGTGCTCCCGATGCCGCGGCGAGGGGAGTTCACGATGCGCGTAAACGCGCCCGCGTCGAGCGGGTTGACCAGCGTGATCAGGTACGCGATTGCGTCCTTGATCTCGGCGCGGTCATAGAACTTGGTCCCGCCGACGACCTGGTAGGAGATCCCCGTCCGCACGAGCGTGTCCTCGAGCACGCGCGACTGGGCGTTGGTGCGGTAGAAGACGGCGACGTCCGCAGGCGAGGTGCCCTCGTCGAAGAGCCGCTCGACCTCGGCGACGACGAAGCGGGCCTCAGCGTGCTCGTCGTCCAGCTCGCGCACCTTGATCGGATCCCCCTTGCCCAGCTCGGTCCACAGGTGCTTGGGCTTTTGCTGCCGGTTATTGGAAATGACGGCGTTGGCCGCGTCGAGAATTGTCTGGGTCGAGCGGTAGTTCTGCTCGAGCTTTACGACGTGCGCGTCGGGATAGTCGTCGGTGAACGTGAGGATGTTGCGGATATCGGCCCCCCTGAAGCCGTAGATTGCCTGGGCATCATCGCCCACTACCATCACGTTCCGTCGCTCAGCGGTCAGTAGCTTGAGCCAGCGGTACTGGGCGTGGTTCGTGTCCTGGTACTCGTCGACCAGCACGTGGCGAAAGCTCTCCGTGTAGCGGTCGCGTACCTCCTGGAACATCGTCAGCACGTCTACCGCCCGGAACAGCAGATCGTCGAAGTCCATCGCGTTCATGCGGTGCAGCTCGCGCTCGTAGCGGCGATAGACCTCCGCGACCGTTCCTTCGAAAAAGGAGCCGACCATCTGCCCGTAGCCGTCGGCGTCGATCAGCTTGTTCTTGGCGTCTGAGATCTGCGCCTGGACCGCCGCCGGCGTGAAGCGCTTCGGGTCGATCCCCAGGTCGTCGAGGCAGCGCTTGATCAGACGTCGTGAGTCGGCTTGGTCGTAGATCGTGAACCGCCGCGTATAGCCGAGCCGGTCGGCGTGGGCACGCAGCATCCGCGCACACGCGGCGTGGAAGGTCATGACCCACATCGTGCGGATGCGGCCCCCGACGAGCAGCTCCACGCGATCACGCATCTCCCCTGCCGCCTTGTTCGTGAAGGTGATCGCGAGGATCTCATTCGCGCGCGCGTCCCCGGTGGCTACCAGATATGCGATCCGGTGGGTGAGGACTCGCGTCTTTCCCGACCCGGCGCCGGCCAGGATCAAGAGCGGACCCTCGCCGAACGCCACTGCCTCTCGCTGCGGCCCGTTGAGACCGGCCAGCAGCGTCTCGAGCTCCATCGTCGTCTCCGGCATCGGAAGGTCAACGGTAGCGGCCGCAGGAGTCGTCACCCGGGGTCCGCCGACGAGATAGTCGGAGCCCTCAACCCTCCCAGCGGCCGCGTTCGATCCCGTACAAATGATGGGGGGTTCGCGACAGCTCAACCTGTCGCTCGTAACGCTCGCCGAGGCGCTCGGCGACACGGATAGAGCGCTCGTTCTCGGGATGGATCAGGCTGATCACGCGCTGGGCTCCGAGGGCAGAGAAGGCATGGTTCAGCCCCGCGCGCGCGGCCTCCGTGGCAAATCCCCGTCCCCAATACGGGCGGCCGAGTACCCACCCAACCTCCAGGCCGGGCCATCCCTCGGGCTGCCAAAGCCCCGCGCGCCCTAAGAGCTCCCCGTTCTCTCGCTGGACCACGGCCCACTGTCCAAACCCACGCAGCCCCCAATGGCCGAGTAGGAACGCCATCTCGCGCCACGCGGCCGGGCGCTCAAGCGGGCGACCGTCTCCTAGGTAGCGCCTGACTTCCGGGTCAGCGCAGATCGCGGCGTACGCATCGAAGTCCGCGAGCTCGAGCCCGCGCAGCAGCAGACGCTCGGTCACGAGCTCCGGAATCACCGCGCCAGCATAGGCTCCCCCGCGATGGACGACCCGCTGACCGAGTTGCGCTGCGCCTGCGCCGAGGTGGCTCGGCGCGCTCGCTACGTGGCCGTCGACCGACACGCGATCGGTCGCTACGCGGCCGCGCTCCCACTTTCGCGCGACCCCGGTGCCCCGGATCCCGAAGTGCATCTCGTCGGACGGAGACGCGACGAGTTAGCCGCCTTCTGGCTGACCTTGGACGCGATCAACTTCGGGTCCGGCTGGTTTCCGACGCTGCGCAAACGCGGAGGGCGCTCCGGTTATTTCACGGTTGCCGGGGGCATACGTGAGCGGTTTGAGGCGCACGGTCCCTGGACCGCCCCAGAGCTCGCAAAACTTGACGTGGCTGAGCTCGCAGGTGCGCTGGGACAGGATCCCGGCCACGAGCTGATGGGGCTGTTCGCTCGCTCGCTGCGTGACCTCGGCGCCCACATCACCCGGGATTACGACGGTCGATTCGGTGCGGTTATCGATGGCGCGGCGGACTCCGCCGCCACACTTGTGACGACGCTCGCTCGGTGGCACTGCTTTGAGGACACCTCCCACTACGAGGGGATACCCGTCCCTTTCCTCAAGCGAGCGCAGATCACGGCCGCGGATCTGTCGCTGGCGGGTGTCGCTCGGTTCGATGACCTAGGGCGGTTGACGCTGTTCGCCGACAACCTCGTCCCCCACGTCCTGCGGCTGGATGGAGTGCTTGGGTTCGTGCCGACGCTCGTAGAACGGATTGAGCGCGGCGAACTCATCGAGCACGGCTCGCCGGAGGAGGTGGAGATCCGCGCCTGCGCCGTGCACGCAGTGGAGCTGATCGTGGTCGCGCGCCGCGGCCGGGTCTCCGCAGCCGAGATCGACCGGCTCCTCTGGGACCGCGGTCAGAAGGCCCGATACAAGGCCCGGCCGCGCCACCGTTCGCGGTGCACGGCTTACTGACCCGCTCCGCCTTGGTCAAGCGCGACGTCGCCCCAGGCTCCGCCGCACGCCCGTCACCCCGTCTTTACACGCGCCGTGGCGCGGACCCAGCTCTCGCAAGCGTCGACTCGCGGCTTCATCTTCGTCGAGTACGGGTGCTTGACGTGCTTTCCCGCATAGACGAAATCGAACCGGTAGGAGACCTTGGCGCTTGTCCCGCTCTTGTTGAACCTTCCCCAAATGCTCACGTACTCGGCCCCTTCCTTGTCCACGTGATGCCCGCGGTCCGAGAAGCTGCCGTCGCTCGCGATGCGGATCGTGTTGTCGGTGATCTGGCCCTTGCCTGACCCGCAGTAGTAGTAGAAGGCGCCGTCGAAGCTGATCACATCGGCTCCGTTACCCGATGTCTTCAAGGAAATGTGTGCGGTCGCCGCCTTGGTCCATTTCGAGGCGTTGTTCATGTAGTCCGGGCCGCGACCCGTGTAGTGCGCGCCATGCTTGGGCGCTGCCAGCGCCCCCGCCGCGAAAGCAAGCAATACCATCGCGGCGCACGCAACCGATGGACCTCCCCAGTGTGGCCTGAGCCGCTTCATGTCCTCCTAACCTCCGTCGGCGATCGTTGCGAGTCGGTCCGCTCGCTCGCGCACGATCCGCGCGGCATCCTTCTCGCTCACCAGCAGCTCGGGCCGGATCGTCCCGCTGGAGCGCAGATCGAGCGCGGGGAAACGACCCGCACCCGTTAGCGCGGGGTCGAGCGTGATCACTGTGGTCTCACCGCCGAATGGTTCGGAGGACGTCGCGATCAACGTGACCGAGCCCCCATCGCGGAGCTTGCGAGCCGTCGCCAAAGCCCTGCGAGCGGCGTGCTCGTGCAAAGCGTCGAGCGTGTCGAGCAGGATCACGGCATCCCCTCCCTTCAACGCGATCGCGCGCACCTCATCGATCACCGCG
>DASYAP010000297.1:0-3327 GCA_036501265.1 Solirubrobacteraceae bacterium
GTCGCGCGAGGTCCACCTTCTGACTCGCGCCAACCGCTGTGCCGCCGGGCGGATCCAGCGGTGTCACGGCCGCGATGAGATCGCTGCTGCTAGCCCGTTGCGACGGCCCGCGGCGAGGAGTCCCGGGCCGTTCCGTTTCGCGCGGAGCAGTAGCCGGGTGAGAGCGTGCGCTGCTCCGCCGCACCAGGAGCGGGACCGAATAGGATCAACGGATGGTGCCGCAGCTGGGCGAGTCGACCCTTGAGATGAAGCGCGTGCTCCCAGCCGCTCCGTCGGTTGTGTTTGTTGCCTTCACCGATCCGGACAAGCTGGCGAAATGGTGGGGGCCGGAGGGTTTCGCCGTACCGAGCCTCGAATTCGATCCCGGTGTCGGAGCCAGCTACCGCATCGAGATGCAGCCGCCCGAGGGCGATCCCTTCTATCTCACCGGGGAGTTCCGAGAGGTCGATCCCCCGGTCCGCCTCGCGTATACGTTCGTCTATGAGGACCCAGATCCCGACGACGTGGATACGCTGGTCGAGCTGTCGTTCCGGGATCTCGGCGAGTCGACCGAGGTCGTTTTCGCTCAGGGTCCCTTCAAGACGGCGACTCGCCGCGAGCTTCACCGGGATGGTTGGACGGACAGTTTCGACAAGCTCGAGCAATTCATCTCGAACCCATAACCACGCGGCAATTCCCCACCCCAGCAGCCAGTCCGGCGCCATGCGCCCGGCAGCCGTCGGCGGCGCTGGACGCCATCCCGCTGAGTTCGCATGAAATCGGCGCTCTGCTGCGACGATCGCTGACTTGTGAGTTGATCGAACGCCAGCGGTCTCCCGCGCACCGACCATACTTCCGCACACCTCGCCCAAGGGGCTGTGATGGCCCGACTGCTCGGGGAGCTCGTCGGCCAAAGCGGAACTCTCCGGCCCGGCGTTCGTGCCCGGCGAAACACCTGAGGATTCGTGCATGGAGAAGCCTCGGCGGATGCCGTCACCAGCACGGCGTGCAGCCGGCCGCCCGTGCGACCAGCCGAGCACGCCGGCCGCAGATCAGCCCCTCGTTCCTCGCGCATTCAGGCGACGTTCTTGACCAGCGCCGTGCGTTGGCGAGAGCTCAAGGTGACGCTCTCCCGGGCTGAGCGTCGATTTCCCAAGTGGCGCATAGGCGACGATGATCCGGTCCCGAGGCCGCCGGACTGCTTCCGAATGCCGCCGCCAAGTTCGGCGTTGGCACGTCCCGCGTCTCCCGCGCCCTCGCCAAGCAAGACGGCCTCTGCCGTCTCTGAGTCCTTATGGACGCATGCGGATGATCGTCTTCCCGTTGCGTCGCTCAGTCGGGTTGAGGGCGGCGACAGCATCGTCGAGAGTCGCGACGTTGCCGATGTTGGTCCGCAGGCGTCCGTCCCGCACCCGCTGGACGATCTCACCTAGTTGGGCGCGATCGGGCAGGACGACGAAGTCGACTGCCAGGCCGTCGGCTGGCCGCGCCTCGGGCGGCCCTACGACGGTCACCAGGGTTCCTCCGGCCCGGATCAGGCCTGCGGACCGCTTCTGGATGTCTCCTCCGATGACATCGAATACCAGGTCGACGCCGCCGACGTCTTCCAGCGCGTCGTTCTCAAGGTCCATGAACTCGGCCGCGCCGAAGTCGAGCGCCTTCTGGCGGTCAGTGGCGCGCCCGGTGCCGGTGACGTACGCGCCGGCCTCACGCGCGAGTTGCGTCACCATCGACCCGACTGCGCCGGCCGCACCGTGCACGAGGACGCTCTGCCCCGCCTGAAGACGGCCGTGCTCGAACAGTCCCTGCCACGCGGTCAGGCCCGAGATTGGCAGGCTCGCGCCCACCGTGAAGTCGACGTCGCCCGGCAGTGGCGCGAGGTTACGCGCCTCGATCGCGACATACTCCGCCAGCGTGCCGTCGCGATGCCAGTCCGCGAGGCCGAGTACCCGCTGTCCCACCGACACCCCCGTCGTGCCGTAGCCGAGAGCGGTGACCACTCCGGCCAGCTCGTGCCCGGGGATCGACGGTGTTCGGTCACGGTCGAGGCGATCGGTCCAGGTCGAGGGCCACGCCATCTCAGTCGGGACGAATCCCGACGCATGAATCTGAACGATGACGTCGTTTATCGCTGCCTGCGGCTCGGGCCGCTCCACCAGCGTCATCCCGGCCGTTCCCGCAGCCTCGTCCGTCACCACAATCGCCTTCATCCGGTACCTCCCGGTGTTGAGTTCTCGCCTGTAGCAGACTGGCCTCGATCGCAAGCGTGCGACGCGCGCTCGGATTATCGACTCCGAGCGTCGCGGCCCGGTGCCGGCCCAACGATGAGGGCCTCCGAGACTTCTGCATCGTCGCCGACCCGGCTACGAGGCCGTCGCTGCAGCTCTGGTGGGCCAGAGCCTCGGAGCAGCAGTCGACGAGCGACTCCGCGCCTGCCGCTGGCGTCGCGGTCTCTTGCTGGAATGAGGAGCTTGCGACCACTCCGGCCGCGGGCGGGCTGAGCATCTTCCCTGCTGCTGGCGACAGCGGGGCGATCGGTTCGTGTCCGTTGCCTTGTTGTGGCGTGGTTTGAGGTAGAAGCTGGGTGCCCCTCGTCGAAGCTGGAGCTTGTACCGCCGAGCGCTCGGGTCTTCGTTGGTAGCTGTCGTCGATTGGCTCTGGGCTCTGCCGCTACCCGGGGGATTTGACCGTTGATGTCGTGGAATTCGCCGGTTGGTCCGTCGTTGGGAAGCGTGGCCAGCTTGATCACGGCGCTACCGATTCCTCGTCGGTGACGACCAGTTGTCCTTGGTGGCCGTTGAGATCGGTCGCGACGTAACCCGGAGAGGCAGCGTTGACCTTCACGCCGGTGTCGTGGAGCTCGAGCGCGTAGTGCACGGTGGCGCTGTTGAGCGCAGCCTTCGATGTGTCGTAGGCCACCAGCAGCGGCGCAAAGCGCCGCTGCGGGGAGGCCGGGTCGCTCCAGATCGTGCTCGACCCCATCGTGGTGGACACGTTCACGACGCGCGCGGTGGGGGCGCGGCGCAACAGGTCGACCATCGCGTTGATGACCGAGATCGGACCGAAGACGTTGGTCTGGTATGTGCGCGTGATGGTCTCGATCGGCGTTTCGCTGGGCGCCCGGCGCTCGCGTTCGAGCGAGACGCCGGCGTTGTTGATCAGCACATCGAGGCGCCCGAACTCGCGATCGATCTGCTCCCGCGCGCACTCGATCGTCGCGTGATCGGTCACGTCAAGCGTGAGTGGACGGGTGTCGATCCCTTGCTGTCGCAGCTCCTCGGCCGCGACCTGGCCGTTGCCTGGATCGCGCGAGCCGACCAAGACGGTCATCCCGAGCCGCCCAAGTCG
>DASYAP010000298.1:0-24048 GCA_036501265.1 Solirubrobacteraceae bacterium
CGGGCACTTACTACGGGGTCTACGACAGCGGCTACGCGCGGGTGACGATCGAGAACGGCACGGTCCAAAACTTTTACGACGGCGTTCACGTGGAGTACTCAAGCCAATCCAAGATCCTGAAGATCAAGGCGCACGGCGCCCAGGAGGCCGGGATCGCCTACTGGTACTCGCTGGACGGGGTGGTCGACCATTCGGGCGCCTCCCACAACGCCACCGAAGGCATCTACCTCTATGAGAACACCAACGTCAACGCGACCAATAGCACGGCGACCCACAACTCAACGTACGGCCTCTACGACTACTACAGCGCGGCCACGCATAACCACGTCACGGCCAGCAACAACGGCAGTTACGGGTTCTACATCGACTACCCGGCCGCCTACACGAGTTCGGGGCCATACGTGATCGAGAACTCGACCGCGGACAGCAACGGCACCGCGGGCTTCGAGGTCTACGACAATCTGCCGCAGTGGCAATACCAGGCGGACCTGATTGGCAACACGGCCAACAACAACACCGGCTACGGGTTCTACGCGGAGTACTGGGCCCTGGGCGCGCACAACCACGCCACAGGCAACGGCACCCAGAACTGCTACCGGCAGCGGGGCTGCAGCTGAGTCGGCGGGGGGTCCGGACAAGCGCAGGGCAGTCGGTACGGCGTTCCTGGCTGCGCCGGCAGTTGGCGTGCTGACGCTTGCGGAGGCCGATGCGGCGAGCGCAAATCCCCGGTGCGGATCGACCCTCACTCACAGCGTGAAGCTGACCGCGAACATGATCTGTCGGACCTCGGACCGACTCGACGTCGGCAGGTCTGGGATCACCGTCAACCTGAACGGCCACACGATCAAGGCTCCCGGCGGCCCCAGTTCGTACGACGGGATCTACAACGACGGATACGGTCGTGTGACGATCGAGAACGGAACGATCCGAAATTTCGAGGACGGGATCTTCGAGCAGGCCACGCACGGCTCGAAGATCCTCGAGGCCACCGTGCACGGCTCCGGCGAGGCCGGGATCCCCCTACGAGTACTGACAGGACGGCGTCATCAAGCGCGTCGGCGTCTTCGGCACCCGGCAAGGCATCTATCTCTTAGGAACTTCGCGGTCAACGTCAGCGATAGCGTGGCGAACCACAACCTCATCTACGGCCTCTACGACTACGTCAGCGCTGCCACGGTCAGCCGCGTCACCGCGAGCTCAAACGATGACTACGGGTTCTACGTCGAGTACCCGGTTGCCGACACCACTCTGGGGCCATACACGATTGAGAACTCCACCGCGAGCGACAACAGCTATGCGGGTTTCTACGTCTACAACAATGCGCCCCCGCACTCCGCGTACCAGGCAGATCTGTTCGGCAACAGGGCGGACGACAACGCGGACTACGGGTTCTACGCCGAGTACTGGGCCAAGGGCAGGCAGAACCACGCCACGGGTAACAGCGTGAGCAACTGCTATCGCCCGCCCCGATGCGGCTGAGTCATCGGTAGCGCGGCTGAGACCTCGACCGCGCGGCTGAGACCTCGACCGCGCGCGCCCGGCGGGGTGCGACTCGGTTCGCCCGACGCGCCCACGAGAGGCCCAACCCCCTGGCTCACCTCCAGCCCGGGTCCGTGGTGGGCGTATAGCGCCCATGGTGAACCCGACCTCGGTCAGGGGCTTGAGGTTGGGTCCGTGGTGGGCGCTATGGCCGCTTGAACCTGGCCCGGGCGCCCTCCACCTCCCTACCCGCGTCGCAACCTTTCACATGGTCGTTGACGAGTCCCATGGCCTGCATGAACGCGTACACGGTGGTGGGGCCGACGAAGCGGAAGCCGCGCGCTTTCAGTTCACGCGCGAGCTCTCGCCCATCCCCTCCCTCGAACCGCCACACGAACGCCGCCAGCGAGCCCTCGGCGTCCGCCAACTCGAGCGTGCGGCGGGCATTGTTGACCGTGGCCTCGATCTTGTTTCGGTTGCGGACGATGCCCGTGTCTTGCATCAGCCGCTCCACGTCGCGCTCGTTGAAGCGGGCCACCCGCTCGAAGTCAAAGCCCTCAAACGCGCGCCTGAAGGCCTCGCGCTTGCGCAGGATCGTCAGCCACGATAGGCCTGCCTGGAAGCCCTCCAGACAGAGCTTCTCGAACAGCCGCACATCGGAGCTGATCGGAAAGCCCCACTCGGTGTCGTGGTACGCGCGGTACTCGGGGGTGGAGGCGCCCCACCAGCAGCGCGTCACTCCGTCGTCGCCCCGGACCAGGCGGTCGCTCATGAATGCTTTTGGGCTGCTTGGGAGGCGGCGGCCTTGGGATCAAGGTCGGCGAGGGTCAATTGGTGTGCGGGGGGACGGTCGAGCGCTTTGGTCACGGTGGCGCGCAGGTCCGGGTCGACGTGCAGCAATTCCCCCGGCTCAAGCGCACGCCAGGCCGGGTCCTCGTCCATCTGCTCTGAGGCGACGACGACAGAGGCTGCCTGCGCGAGTTCGGCCGAATGGACGCGCACCGTCCGCCATGAGCTCGCGTGCTCCAGGTGCCGATCTCCGCTCGGGCCGCCGGGATCGCGCTCCAGGACGTGCAGCTCGTGCGTGTCGGGGTAGCGGAAGGCCCACAGCTCTCGGCCCGTGATCAGCACGAAGTTGAGCGCGAACACGGGCAGATGGTCGGCGACCCAGCCGGCAGCCTGCTCGACTGCCGCCCTGACATCGCCCGTGCGTTCGATAGCCCCTGTGATGAGGGCGAAGAAGCGCTCTGAGTCGGTATCGCCCTGAACCAGGGACATGCCGTCGCCGACTTGCCGCTCGAGCGCCGGAAGATCGCCGATCACGCCGTTGTGGGCGAAGAGGCGGCCGGCCTGCTCGAAGGGATGGGTGTTCTTGAGCTCGACCGCCCCCGTCGAGGCATAGCGGATGTGGGCCACGAAGGTGTGCGAGTAGACGTCCTGCGCCTCCATCGCGAACTTACGGTCTTCGTAGGCGGCTAGCGGCTGCTTGGCGACCACGGGGCGGTCGTGCTCGTCGAAGGTACCCAGGCCCGTGCCGTCGGGCTCGCGGTGGCTCTGTTGGGCCAGCGAATCGGGCGCCTCGAGCAGCCAGAAAGTCGCGGCCACACGCCGCGGTCCACCGCTCATCCCGAACAGACGGCACATGGGAACCCGACGGTAGCGTGATCCCTCTTAACCCGCTCACGAGCCCTTGACCTGCCGCTGATCTCGGTGAGCTAACCTGAATCTCGAACTGCGATGAGGTTTTTGCGCACAGCTACGACCGGTCGTCTAATGGCTGCGCTCGGCGGTGTCGTCGCCGCGATAGCTATCGGGGCGGCGGTTGCGGTGGCGGCGACGTCCGGCGGGCCCGTGCCGAAGCGTCAGTCTCTCTCAGGCGCTATCCATCAGGCGCTGAAGGCGCCGGCGGTCTCCGGGATCACGGCGCGGGTGAGCTTTACGGACAACCTCATCGACGGCTCGCAGATACAGGGCTCCGACCCGCTCCTGAACGGCGGGAGCGGTCGGCTGTGGATGTCCAGCTCGGGCCGTGAACTGCGGCTCGAGGTCCAGGGCCAGAACGGCGACGCGCAGGTAGTGGTCCATGGTCGCTCCTTCTGGATGTACGACCCGACTTCCCGGACCGCATACGAGGGCACCCTCCCGGCGCAATCCGCCGCGAGCGGGACTCACCGGGGCAAGAGCCACGAAGGCATCCCGTCCGTGGCGCAGATCCAGGCAAGTCTCAACCGGATCATGCGTCACACGCAGGTGAGCCGCGCGATTCCCGGCGACATCGCCGGCCAACCCGCCTATACCGTGCACATCTCGCCGAAGCAAAGCGGCGGTCTGCTCGGCGGGGTCGAGCTCGGCTGGGACGCCGTGCGCGGCGTCCCCCTCCGCCTCGAGGTGCTCGCGCGCGGGGACTCGACGCCTGTGCTCGAGCTGACCGCGACCGACATCTCCTTCGGGAAGGTGCCTGCCTCGACGTTTAAAATCTCGCCGCCCACCGGCGCCAACGTCGTTCACACCAACCTGAGTGGCGGCGGCGCGGCGCATCATTCCAAATCGCACGCCAAGCAGCATGAGACGACCGGCGTGGCTGCGGTCGCGCGGGCGCTGCCGTTCAAGCTGGCGGCACCGAGCACGGCGGCGGGGCTGCACCGCAGCACGGTCGCGCTCCTTCACGGCGGTTCGCACCCGGCGGCGATCGTGACGTACGGCCAGGGGCTCGGCGCGGTGGCCGTGGTGGAGCAGGTCTCGAGCGGCCGCTCTACTGGCGGCTTTGGCGGCCTCTCCAGCGGCGGGTCGGACGGGCAGGGCCTCAGCGTTCCGACCGTGTCGATTGACGGCACCACCGGCCAGGAGCTCGACACCGCACTTGGCAGCGTGGTCCGCTTCACCCGCGACCACGTCGGATATACGGTGCTCGGCTCCGTACATCCGGCCGTCGCGAGGGCAGTCGCCCGGGGCTTGTGAGCGGAGGCACGGCTTCGGCTCCGCCGCTCCAGGTCCGCGGACTCGTAAAGCGTTACGGTCACTTGGCTGCGGTGGCCGGGGTCGATTTGACGATCGAGTCCGGCGACGTCTACGGCTACTTGGGTCCCAACGGAGCTGGCAAGACCACCTCGTTGCGGATGATGCTCGGGCTGATCAGGCCCACCGCCGGCACGGTCAGGGTGTTCGGCCGCGATCCCTGGGAGAGCGTGCGTGCGCTCGACGGGGTGGCGGGCTTCGTCGAAGCGCCCACCTTCTATCCCTATTTGAATGGGCGGCGCAACCTGGAGTTGCTTGCAGCGTTTGACGGCGGTGGCTCAGGGGAGCAGGTCGAGCGAGCGCTGGAGACGGTGGAGCTCGCCGACCGGGCCCGCGACAAGGTCAAAGGCTATTCACACGGTATGCGTCAGCGGCTCGGGATCGCCGCCGCGCTGCTGCGCCAGCCCAAGCTCCTGCTGCTCGACGAGCCCACCACCGGTCTCGACCCCGGCGGGATGCGCGACATGCGCGTACTGGTGCGCCGGCTCGCGGAGGAGGGCATCACCATCGTGCTCTCTAGCCACCTGCTGGCGGAGGTCGAGGAGGTCTGCAACCGGGTGGGGATCGTCCAGTCGGGCAAGCTCGTGTACGAAGGCGAGATCGCGGCGCTAAAGCGAAGCGCCGGGGCCTCGTACACGGTGCAGACGACCGACGACGAACGGGCCGTCCAGATCTGCCGTGCGCAGCGTGGAATCGCCGATGTCCGCCGTCAGGACGGGCGGATCTGGTTTTCTGCCGAGGAGGAGCAGGCGGTAGCCACGCTCTCCCAGGCACTGGTCGAGGGAGGCGCGCTGATCCGTTCGCTCCAGCCGCAGACCGCTCGGCTGGAGGACCTGTTCTTCTCGCTCACAGAGGCTTCGGAGCACGACGAACAGCCCGTCGCCGAGCCCACCGTAGGAGCAACACGATGAGCACGGGTGCAGTCGCAACCCGGGTGCCCGGGGTGACCGGGCGGACTCGCAGGCCGTCGGTGTTCACGGTCTACCGCTGGGAGATCTTCAAGCTTGTGCACCTCAGGCGCACCTACTTGGGTCTTGCGCTTTCGGTGGCCGTGCCGGTGGGCTTTGCAGTCGCGATCCACTTCCGCCACGTCCACCACGGCGACTTCGCTTTCGCGACCTTCCTCAATCGGAGCGGGCTCGCGCTGCCGTTGGTAATCCTGCTCTTCGGCGCGGTGTGGATGTTTCCGCTGATCGTGGCGCTGGTGGCGGGCGACATCATTGCCTCCGAGGACCACAACGGCACGCTCAAGACCGTCCTCACCCGCTCGCTCGAGCGCTGGCAGATATTCGCCGGCAAGGTGCTCGCCGCGACTACCTATGCGATCGTCGCGATTCTTTTGAACGGGAGCGTGGCTGTCGTCGCGGGGACACTCCAGTCGGGCTTCCATTCGCTTCAGACTCTCTCGGGGACAACGGTGTCAGCCTCGCACGCGCTCGTGCTGGTGTACGTCAGCCTGCTCATCTACCTGGTCCCGATCGTCACGCTCGTGTTCATCGGGGTCCTGCTTTCCGCGCTTTTCCACAACAGCGCCGCCGCGGTCGTTGGCACGCTCATGATCTCGCTGGTCTTCCAGCTGATCGGCGTTCTCCCCGGACTCACCGGGACCCAGCCCTATCTTCTCTCCACTCAGTTCAACGCCTGGCAGGGCCTGCTGCGCACTCCGATCGATTGGGCCCCAATAGTTCACTCTGTCTGGGTGTGTGCCATGTACGGCGTCCCCGCGCTGGTCACGGCCTTCCTGCTGTTCATACGGCGCGACGTCGCGGGCGGCTAAGTCGGTCTCCAGGCGCGCCGCGCCGTGATTACTGTGAATTCAAGTACGCGACGACCGCGAGCACGCGCCTGTGATCGTCCGGCGATGGCGGGAGGCGCAAGGCGCCGAAGATGTTCTTGACGTGCTTTTCGACCGTGTGATCCGTGACAAACAGGCGCTCGGCGATGGCCCGATTCGAGCGCCCTTCGGCCATCAGAGCGAGCACTTCGCGTTCGCGATCGGTCAGTTGCGCCAGGGGGTTATCGGCGTGCCGGCGACGGCCGACGAGCTCGTCGACCACCGCCGGGTCGAGCACCGAACCCCCGTGGCCGACGCGGTTCACGCTGGAGGCGAGCTCGTCGAGGTCCGACACGCGCTCTTTGAGCAGGTAGCCGACACCGTCGGTCCCGGTTGAGAGCAGCTCGAGCGCGTAGCGGGCGTTGACGTGCTGGGACAGGACGAGTAGCCCGATCGCCGGCCACCGCTCCCGAATGACCCTCGCTGCGCGCAGCCCTTCGTCTGTGTGCGTCGGGGGCATGCGGATGTCGACGATGGCGACGTCGGGCTCGGTTCGCTGCACCAGCTCGAGCAGGTCGTCGCCGTCGGCGGCCAGCCCGACGACCTCGAAACCAGCTTCCTGGAGCAGTCGCGCCAGACCTTCGCGCAGGATCACCGCATCGTCAGCCAGCGCTACGCGCATGGGATTTCGGCGCGCAGAGTCGTGCCGCGGCCCGGCGGGCTCGACACCGTGAAGCGACCGCCGAGCGCCTCGACCCGGTCGGCAAGTCCGCGCAATCCGGAGCCGCGGCCGGTGGTGGCGCCGCCGATGCCGTCGTCTGTGACCTGCACGATCAGCCCGCCACCCTCATAGGTGGCAGACATTCGGACTTCGCTGGCGTGGGAGTGCTTGGCAGCGTTGGTCAGCGCCTCGCTGGCCGTGAAGTATGCGGCGCTCTCGACCTCCTCGAGGAGCCGCCGATCGACCGACACTTCGAGGCGTGCGGGGAGCGGAGCGCGGCGGCAGAGCTCGTCGAGGGCGGCCGACAGCCCACGCTCGGCGAGCAGTGGCGGGTTGATGCCGTGGGTCAGCTCGCGCAGCTCCTCGAGCGCAATCGTCAGCGCCTCGCGCGTCTCGCGCACGATCGGCTGGGCCGCGGTCGCGTCGGTTGGTAGCTTCGTCTCCAACAGCCCAAGCGACATCGCGATCGAGACCAGCCGCTGCTGAGTGCCGTCGTGTAGGTTGCGCTCGAGTCGCCGCCGCTCCGCATCGGTGGCCTCGACCAGCCGCGCGCGCGACGCCTGGAGCTCGGTCAGGCGCGCGCGCAACTCCGCCTGAAGGCGCTCGTTCTCGAGCGCGAGGCTCGCCGCGGCGCACACCGATTGAACGAGCTCGGCGTTGTGCTCGAGCACGGGATCGTGGACCAGTACAGCGATCGGATAGCCGTCGCGCTCGACGAACGTCGCGCTCCGGCTGACGTCGGCCTCTGGAAGCCGGACCGCGGTGCCGTCGCCGTTGACGTAACGGTTCTCGGCCGGGAACCAGTACGCGAGCTCGAGCGACGGGTCCCCCAGCGCCCGGGCGAGAGCCTGCCGCAGGCCGGCCGTCGCCGTCGGTTCGCCCAGCTCGACAACGAGCCCCGCAACCATGCCGCGTGCCAGCCGCCGCTGCAGCGACACGAACATCACGGCGACCGGCACGGTCGCCATCACGGTGTAGTACACGTTCGCGGGAAGCGAGCCGAGCGGGTCGCCGAACAGGTCCATGACGACCGTCACGCCGAGTGCCGCGAGCGTGGCGCAACCGGCCACCAGCACCGGCGCGACCGCTCGCTGCTGGGCGCTACCCGCCCGCAGCCAGCGCACCACCAGCAGCACGATGACCGTCACGATCAGCACGATCCCGACCAAGCGCTGAAGGGCCAGCCAGTTCAGGGCCTTCTGGTTGTCGTGGAAGACCTGGATCACGTTGTTCGCACAGCCCGAGCAACGCAGACCCACCTTGTTGCCGTAGAGCATCGCCACGACCTGGAGGCCGAAGCCAACCCCGAGCCCAACCGCCACCAGCCAGCGGTCGAGTCGGCCCATCAACCGCCCCGAGGGGAAGGAGAGGAGTAGGTAGATCAAGCCGACGATCCAAACCGACTGGATCGCTATCCCGATCGTATTCAGCCAAGGTGGCGAGGCATTGACGAGCTCCGCAGCGAACCAGGCAAACCCGGTGGCGACCATGATCTGGCCTAGCCGGTTCTCCGGCCGACTCCACCACGAGGCGAGTCCGCAGCCGAGCAGGGAAACACCCACCAGCAGCTCGAGCACCACGCCGGGCTCGGTGGGACGCCCGGGCGGCTGGTGAGCCGCGAGCCATGCCGCGCCCACGCCCGCGAGAACCCCGGCACAGGCGACCACGGGGAGCTTTGCCCTCATTGGAGCGGATTGTGCCGCCGACCGGCCGCCGTGACCAGCCCGCATCGCGTCGCGTCCCTCACTCCGCCGCGATCGCCCTCAAAACGTCGAGGTTCGCGGCCCGGCGTGCCGGCCACGTGGCGGCGATCAGGCCGAGCACGCCCGACAAGGCCAGAAAAGCGATGAGGCTAGGGACGGGAATGGCGATGCTGGTCACGCTGCTGTTGCGCAGCGAGGACGCCGCCGCGGCCCCGAGCCCAGTGCCGACCACGATCCCGATCACGGCGCCAAAAACCGCGACGATCACCGACTCCGAGCGGATCATCTCCCGAACCTGACGGCGTTTCATTCCCACCGCCCGCAGGAGGCCGATCTCGCGCGTGCGCTCGAACACCGACAACAGGAGCGTGTTCACGATGCCGATCATGGCGATCAGAACCGCCAGCGCAAGCAGCACATAGATCAGTCCGAGCAGCTGGTTGATGCTTTTCTGCTGGGCCTGCTCGAACTGCGCCCGGCTCTGGATGTTGAGGTTCGGGTACGCCCCGAGCGCGCGGTTGAGGGTCGTCTCGAAACCACGCGTGCCGGAAGCGGTGCTGACCAGAACGGCGCTCGGAAGCGGGTTGTTGAAATGAGAGCGGAAGAATCCGGTGCCCGTGACAAAGCTGCCGACCAGCGGGTTGTAGGCGTAAATCCCGCCGATCCGCATCGTCGCCTGACCGGTCTGCGCGAATTTGACGGCGACCACCGAACCGACGTGCAGGTGGTTGGTGTTCGCAGTATTCCGATCCACGAGCAGCTGGCCGGCGGCCATCGCCGCCGCTCCCCTGCCGGCGGTGACGTGCAGGCTGACGGTCTTTGAGAGGTTGTCGGCCGAGGCGGCGGCGATGTTCGAGAGCGTCCCTCGGAATTCGAATTGGCCGTCGTAGACGGTTGTGGTCGCGACCACCCCTGGCAAGCGAGAGACGCTCGCGGGGACCGAGCTGCTGAACGTGCCCGAGCCGGTCACCACGTAGTCGGCCGCAACGGCGCTGTCGACGTTGTGCTTCGCCGATGTGGCCAGGGAGTTACCCAGCACGGCGATTGTCGAGACGAGCGCGAGCCCGATCATAAGGGCGGCGGCGGTCTGCGCCGTGCGCATCGGGTTGCGCGTCGAGTTGCGCCGCCCGAGCCTCCCGGGGGCGCCGAGCACCGCCGCGAGTGGGCGGCCGAGCGCGCTCGAAAGCGGCTGAGCGACGAGCGGCAGGAGCATCCCGCCGGCGACGAATACGGCCAGCGCGCCGATGCCGACGAGCAGGATCGACGCCTCGGTTACTCCGGCCACCACCGCGCCGACGCCGGCGATGGCGATGGCGCTGCCGGCGATCACCCGCCGGCGGCGCAGCGATTGCGGTCCGTCCTGGGTGTGGTCGGCAAGCGCTGCGACCGGCGCGATCCGGACCGCGCGCCGCGCCGGGAGGACCGCTGAGAGTAGGGCGACGCCGATCCCGACGGCGAGCGCGACGGCCGGCGTGCGGGCCTCGAACACGAGTGGCGCTGACGGGAGCACGACACCGAACGCCTTCAACAGGGCCTTCAGGCCGAGCGCGGCGGCTACGCCGAGCCCGAGTCCGATCAGCGAAGCCAGCAGCCCGGTGAGCGCGGCCTCGCCCAGGACCGATCCGAACACCTGTCGGCGGCTGGCCCCGACGACGCGCAGTAGCGCCAGCTCGCGGGTTCGCTGGCCGATCGTGATCGTGAAGGTGTTGAAGATCGTGAACCCGCCGATGAACAGCGAGATCAGCGCGAAGACCAGCAGCGCAGTTGAGATGAACGCCAGTGAATTGCTGATCGCAGTCGTCGCCTCGTTGATGACAGTTCGGCCGCTGATGACCTCGATCCCCGGCGGCAGAAGCTTCTCGATCGCGAGGCGGAGCCTGACGGTGTCCGCCCTTGGCGCGGCGAGTACCTCGATCGTGTCGTAGCGGCCACCCAAACGGAACAGCGTCTGCGCCGTCCCCTGGTCGAAGCCGGCGAGCGTAATTCCGAGCAGGTTGTCGTCGCTGCCGAAGGTGACGATTCCCGAGATCGTGAATGTCCGCGCCCCGCCGGGCAGCAGGACGCGCACCCGGTCACCGATCGCGAAGTGGTGCTTGGTCGCGGTCGCCTTGTCCATCACCACGTCGTCGGCGGCCGTGGGCGCGCGTCCTTCGACCAGCCGGTAGGAGGACAGCTGCCGGTTGGGATCGAACGAGAACCCGAGCGTCTTGCCGGCGCCGCTGCCGATCGCGTTTCCGTGCCGGTCGACGAACTGCGCGTAACCGGAGACGTCGCCATGCGCGTAGACGACGCCCGGCAGCCCGCGGACCGCGGTCGCGATCGACGCCGGGACCGGGTTGCGATCGGCGCCGCTGTAGGCGGAGGCCTTGCTGAACGCCGCCTTGCCGCGGATCTCGAAAGTGATCTTCCCGTAGGCGGTGCCGACCAGATTGTCGAACGTGCGGTTGAGCGTGTCGCCGAGAACCAGCGTGCCGGTCACGAACATCACCCCCAGCACGATTGCCAGGGCGGTCAGTGCGAGGCGCAGCTTGCGCGCGAGCAGGCCCCGGATCGTGACCCTGCGCATCTCAGCCTCCCAGCTGCTTGACGTGCTCCAGGACCGTGTCGGCGGTGGGTGAGACGAGCTCTCCGACCACCCTGCCGTCCGCGAGGAACACGACTCGGTCGGCGTACGCGGCCGCCCGCGGGTCGTGCGTCACCATCACGACCGACTCGTTGTGTTCACTCACCGCGCTGCGCAGGAATGCCAGCGTCCCCGCAGAGGCCTTTGAGTCGAGGTTCCCCGTCGGCTCGTCGGCGAAGACCAACTCGGGCCGAACCAGCAGCGCTCGCGCGCAGGCGATGCGTTGCTGCTGGCCACCGGACAGCTCATGTGGACGGTGTGAGAGCCGGTCTGTGATGCCCAGCCGCCCGACCAGATAGTCAAACCACTCCTGATCGACCGTGGCCCCGGCAAGGTCGGCGGCGAGGGTGATGTTCTCGCCTGCGGTCAGAGTGGGCACGAGATTGAACGACTGAAACACGAACCCCACTCGGTCCCGGCGCAGACCGGTGAGGCCGGCGTCATCGAGTAGGCCCAGCTCTTCGTCGCCGATGAACGCGCGACCCGAGGTCGGCGCGTCCAGCCCAGCCATGCAGTGCATGAGCGTCGACTTGCCCGACCCGGAAGGACCCATCACCGCGGTGAACCGGCCGCGCTCGAAGGCGACCGTGACCCCGTCAAGCGCTTGCACGCAGGCTTCGCCCGTTCCATACGTTTTGGTCAGCTTGACAGCGCGAGCTGCTGGAGAGGCCGTGTGGGCGCCCGAGGGGAGGTCTCGCCGCCTTCTGCTTGGTACCGACGAACCGTGCTCCAACATGGAGCAGATCTTTGTCGGAGCTCGGCCCACGCACAAGCCGGACAGCCGGAGTCTTGCGGGGTAGGGCTAGCAGTACCGAGCTGGGCGTGGCCAATCGCCCGACGGCCGCCTACATCGCCCTTCCGAGCCGCGCTGCGTACCCGCGCCTCCCCCGGGCGAGTGTCAGAGCCCGAAGGCGCTCCTCATGCTGTGGGCGCGCTTTGCCTCGCCGAGCGCCGGCAAGCGAAGCAGCTCCTCGGTGGTCCGAAGCAACGAATAGTGGTTGAACAGCACCCCGGACCTGGTTCCGGGCTTGGTCGTGGGACTAATGACGATCGTGGCGACATGACAGCCGACGTCGGTGGTGTTGGTGGCGCAGTTGTTGGATGTGCCTCCCTCGCCCTCGTCCCAGGTGATGAACACGACAGTCCTACCGGACCGGTACTCGCTGGAGTTCAGGATGGAGGGCAGGTGGCTCTTGAGCCACACGTCGCCCTGGGCGACCGTGCCGTCGTGCATGTCATGGATCAGGTTGGGAGTGATGAACGAGAACGCAGGCAGCTGGCCGCTGGAGAGATCTCTGGCCAGCCGCGTAAATGGAACGTCCTTCGTCGCGCAGCCGGCCAGTGTGGTGAAGTACGGGGCGGGGTTGTGACGCACCGCGTACTCGCCATGGTCGTGCTTGTAGCAATTGGACGGCATGGAGTCCTCGTAGGCCGTCCAGTTTGGGGTCTGACCCATGATGCTCGGCGCGGACGTGCTGCACCTGCTCGACGGACTGCAGTCGCTCGAGAACCGATGCAGTCGTGACAGAGCGAGCCCGGAGGTCATCCCGACGTAGTTGGGAAGGCTGGGATGGGAGATGTTGTGGTAGTTGGTCGCCAGGCCGCATCCCCGGGCCAGGGCATTGATGTACCGGGCGCTCGAGTTGCCGATGATCTTCCCGTAGCTGTGGTTCTCCTCGAGAATCCAGATCACGTGTCTGTAGTGCGCAGCCGACGGGCGGCTCGTGCCGCATGGGCCACCCCTCGCCGCCCGCGCCGGGGCGCCGGCACAGGCGAACAGGATGACCGCAGGGACCGCAAGAAGACACCAACAGAAGTGACGCTTGATCGTGTTCTGCACCGGGCCTTGGTGTGGGCGACGGGGTAGTCGGTCCCGTTGAGGCGGCCGACGCTGGTTTGCAATTCATCACACGAACCTAATCGTGCGCTCAGCCGCGATCAGGATTGCGCCCGTGGCCGGGTCGCGGCTCAGCGCCCGTGGCCGGATCGCGGCTCAGTGCCCGATAGCCGAGTCGCGGCTCAGTGCCCGGGTAGGCCGGTCGCCTTGGGGAAGTGGCTGATCAGCGAATGGGGCGGGGCGAGGTCGACGCCGTCGGGGATGTTGAGGTAGCCGGGTGACCTTCCGGACCTCCCCTTGTGGCCGTACTGCCAAACGATCCGGTCAGTGCGCGGGTCCACGACGATCACGCGGTTGTTGTGGTCGTCGTTGACCAGCACGTCACCGCTGGGGAGCGGCAACGCGAGCGAAGGGTGGTTCAGCTCGTCCTTGCCGGAGGGCTGGTACTGCCACAGCACGTGACCGTGGCCGGTCAGCTCCATGATCGCGCCGGGATGCGTCCAGTCGACCGTCAGATAGACCCCGGGGCGGATCTCGTTGGTGTCAGACGGGTAAGTGAAACCGGGCGGCTGGGCGGCGGCGACGAGGTGGCCCGACCTGTTGAAGATGTCAATCCAGTCGCCGTTGATCTCGGTCACGACGTTGCCGCCGTCGCGCAGCGGGAAGGCGCCGTTGGGAGATCCAAACAGGGTCGGCGGCTGGTGGCCGCAGGACCCGGCCGTCCCCATCTGCGCGACGGTGTGGTGCAGCGGGGGCTTGATTTCAATCAGACGGCAGTTCTTGATGTCGGCGGAGATGATGCGCCCGTTGTCGAGCATGATCGCGTCGTCGGGGTTGTAGACGTGATCGGGTCCTGACCCCGGCACGCCGGGGTGGCCGTACCGGTAGACGATCCGACCCTTGGACATGTCGACCACCGAGATCACGAAGTCATCCTCCTCGGTGGCCACGATCTGGTGTCCACCAGGCGTGAAGAAGGCGTCGTCTGGGATCTTGAAGGTCTGCGCGTGCGCGAGCTCGCCCGGCCTGGGGAACGTCCACACGACCTTCCCCTCGGGACTCACCTCGATCAGCCGGTTGTTTTTCTTGTCTGCGATCAGCACGTTGTCGGGCAGGACGGAGGGATCCGATCCCGGGCGAAGCGTGGACAACGTGGCCATGTTATGCGGCCGCGCAGCAGGGCTCAGCTGGAAGACGTCGGGAACCGCTCCGCCGGTGCTGCGGCCCGCTGTGAGGAGGATCCCGCCGGCGAAGGGGACCGCGGCCGCGTCGGAAACCGGCTTTGGGAGGTGCGCGGCGAGGGATACGTGGCCGGTTGCGGAGTCGATCGCGAAAACCTCCCGCGTGGGTGCCCCGTTGGCGGCGCGACCCCCCATGACGTACACGAAGCGGCCGATGGCGACCGCGGGCGCATGTGAGACCGGCTCGGGTAACGCGCCGAGCTTTGAGACCTTGTGGGTGGTTGGGTCGAACACCAGGATCTGAGAGGTGGCTCCTCGCGGCGAGATCCCACCGGCGATCACCACGCGGCTCCCGTTTGCCGCGACTGCCGCGTAGCGGAGGGGCTGGGGCATGCGCCCGGCGACGCGGGCTTGTCCCGTTTGTCCTGTCGCGGGGGCGTTGAATGCGAGGATCGACGCCAGCGGCGTCTGGCCGGTGAAGCCGCCCACCAAATAGGCGGTGTGGCCGATGGTTGCCGCGGCGAGATCGGATCGAGGCTCGGGAAGCTTGCCGGCGGCCTGGGTGTGCCCTGTGCCTGGGTCGACGGCGGTGATCGTCGGGTAGGAGGCCGAGACGCCGCCCCCGAAGAGGTAGACCTTTGATCCCAGTCTTGCCGCGGCAGCGTCGTGAAGTGGGGTCTGAAGACTCCCTAGCGTCTTCGACGTGTTCGCCCCGACAAACTGGATCGTTGGCACCGAGGACTGGTTGGAGTTGATGCCACCCAGTAGCAGCGCTCCGCGGGGCACCGAGGCTGCCGCCGGGTCCTGGATCGCGCTCGCGAGGGACTTCAGCCGGCGAACGCCCAGCCAGGGACCGCCCGGAGGGCTCACTTTGGCAAGGGCCCTCGCGCCTTGGCGCTTCGAGTCGGAGTCATGGTGTGCGCTCGTCGCCAATCCGACCACGACCAGCACCAGGCTGCCGACGATCAACGAGGTCAGCCAGAGCGAATGGATCCTTCGCGACGAAGCACGCCTTCTGTTAGGGCGTGCGGACATCCCGGGCATCATGCACTAAGTGGGCTCAGGAGGACGCCAGGTGCTTGAAGCGCTACACGCCGGGTCTCGGAGAGCTCTGCTTGGACTCCAGCCGTACCGGCGGACCCGGCTCGCCGGGGTGCTCTTCGCCGGGCTGTCTCAGTGAAAGCTGCCACCAGCCGACGTCCCACCATCTCCCGAGCTTGTAGCCGATGTTTCTGTAGACGCCGACGGGGAGAAAGCCGAGCGATTCGTGCAGGGAGACGCTCGCATCGTTGGGCAGCCCGATCCCCGCGCACGCGATCCACAGCCCCTGTCTATAGAGCAGACCTAATAGGCAGCTATAAAGGGCCCGCCCGATCCCCTGTCGGTGCGACGCGGGGTCGACGTACACGGTCACGTCCGCGGCCCAGCGATATCCAGCCCGCTCGCGGTGGGGACTCGCGTAGGCGAAGCCCGTCAAGCGGTCACCATCCTCGGCCACCAACCAGGGGTGTGTCTGCTCGATCCGGCTTATTCGCGCGGCGACGTCGGCCGCGGTGGGTACCCGCACCTCCAACGAGACCGCGGTCTCCTCCACGAACGGCGCATAGATCGCGGCGCAGCCGGTGGCGTCTTGCGCCGAGTCGGCGTGCCGGATCTTCATCGCCTCACCCGGCTGGGCCGGGGTCTCATTCCTCCCTGAGGACGTGGCCAGTCTTAGGCGCGGACTCGGCGTCGCCCGTGCTCGGGAGCGCGTCCTCGGGACCTACGCTCGGGAGCGGCGCGAGACCCGCCTCGGCGGGATGGCCCCGCACCTCGCCCGCGTAAGCCAGCCGGTCGAGGCGAGCGATCTCGTGCTCGCCCTCGAGGCGAGCGGGGTGGTCAGGCGGCAGGCCCCGGATGAGCGCGCGGATTCGTTCGCGCAGCTGGAGCGCGAAATGAGGCGTGGAGGCGCCCATCAGCTGGCGCACGTCGTCGATCGTCGCGTCGTGGCTCTCGCGCAGCCGCTGTGGATTCTCCGCCTCGCTCACGATGAGGTGGTGTTCGAAGCCATGCAAGAGATAAAAGCAGCCGGCCCCGTCGTACGACGGCCGGTGCTCTCAGGGACCCTTGGAGGTCGCGCTCACCGGGCGCACCTCGAGCACGTTGTCCAGTTGGGACTGAACGGCGAGCGAAACGGCGCTTGTATCGCCGATCACCCAGCCATGGTCGTAGACGGCGGCCGTGGGTCCCTCCTGCGTGTACCCGGGCACGGCGTAGTTGAGGAAGAAGTTGACGATCGAGCTGGGCAGCTTGGAGGGATCGTCGATTACCAGCTCGGGCCCGTAGGCGCCGCTGGCGGAAAGCGGGGCCGCGGCGGCGGCGTCGAGAGGACGGTTGCCGTTGACCAGCACGTAACCGTGGCCGGGGCTGCGCATGGCCCAGCCGAAGCTGCCCGGCACGTGCGCGCAAGGCTGATTCTTGACGCACGGCGGGTCGCGGTAGGCGGCGAACGTGACCGAGTTGGCCGGGGCCCCCTGCGCGCCGATCCTGTTCACGACGCCGTAGCGGCGCAGTTGTTTGGCCACGCTGTTCGAGATCACGCTGGGCGGGCCGACGATGTAGATGCGCGGATGCTGGTGAGAGAGGAGCGCCTGCCGGGTCGGGCCCGGGATGCCCGAGCTCGATACGAAGAGGATCGGGTCGCCGCTCTCGGCGGCCCACCCGGCCGCCGGCATCGCGTAGTCGGGTTGACCCGCCGATACGACCACGACAAATTGGCTCGGCCTGCCCTCGACGGCGCTCTGGAGCCGGTCGATTGAAGCGGCCAAAGCGTACGGATCGGTGCCCTTAATGGAAGCGGCTCGGTACCCCTTCGGCTGTGCCACGGCGCCGATCCTGATCACCTGGGCACCGTTTACCTGGCCCGCTCCGGAGGGCGCGAGGGTGGCAAGCGCACTGGCGGTCGCGGAGGGCACCGTGCTGCTCGGGGAGAGCAGCACGGGTGCACGAAGCGGCGGCGCCATCAGCACCGAGGAAGCCAATGCGGCCTGCCAGTTGCTGGTGGGAGCGAGCGTCACCACCGAGGGGTGTGTTCCCGGTGCCTGCGAGGGATAGACCGCGAGAGCCACGCCGGCCGCGTCTGCCACGGGGTCGCCGCCACCTACACGCGTTGTGTTCTTGGTCGCCACCGAGGGAAACCCAAGCTTCTCTCCAGCATGGGCTGTCTGGGCCTGGATACCGCTGATCGAGGGTTGGGTCACAACCAGCTTGGAGGTGCCGCCGCAGGCCGACAGCGCGCCTAAAGAGGCGGCCGTTAGGGCAACCGTGGCGGTCCACCGCAGGGGCCTTGCGGTCGACAACCTGGTCCTTCTCATCCATTCGGAAGTTATCGAGGACGCCGCAAACGGGCGCCGATCAAGGCTAAGGCGCGCTGGGCCCCCGCTCGTGTCGCTCGCGGTGGGCCAGTATCTGGACGCGCTCGGAGAGCCGGTTGGCACGGCGGAGCTCCGCTTCGCGCATTCGCCTCTGATCGACGGGCGACTCCGCCCGGAGAGGAGGGACCGGCCCGGGATCGCCGCTTTCGTCGAGCGCGACCATCGTGATGTAGGCCGTATTGGTATGACGAATCGTGCCGGCGCGCGGGTTCTCTGCCTCGACCCGCACACCAACCTCCATGGAGGTGTTCCAGGCCGCGTTGACGGTCGCGCTCAGGGTGACCAGGTCGCCGACATAGATCGGTACCAGGAAGTCCATCCGGTCCATCCCGACCGTCACGACTCGCTTGCGGGCGTGCTTGATCGCGGCGAGCGCGGCGGCCTCATCGGCCAGTCTCATGATCGTGCCACCATGGACGTTGCCGGCGCTGTTGGCGTCGATGATGCCCATCCAGCGAATCAGCTGGGCGCTCGAGTCCAATGGGGTCTTGGGGCTGGCGCGTTGCTGGTCGATTCGCCCGATCCTATCCGCGTTCCTTGCGCGCCCGCTACGCTTGTAGTGCCTGACCAGATAACCGCCAAGGAGGATGCGATGCCGGGCCTGTCCGGACGCATGTCGACCGTCATCAAAGCCAAGATCTCAAAGATGCTCGACCGGGCCGAGGATCCCGCCGAGACTCTCGAGTACAGCTACCAGAAGCAGATCGAGCTGCTCCAGAACGTAAAGAAGGGGATCGCCGACGTTGTCACGTCGAAGAAGCGCCTCCAGCTTCAGGAGCAGGGCCTGCAACAACAGCTCGTGAAGCTGGATACCCAGGCTCGTCAGGCGTTGGCGGCGGGCAACGAAGAGCTCGCGCGTACCGCGCTCGAGCGCAAGAACGGCGCCCAGGCGGAGCTGCAGTCGCTCGACGGACAGGTCGCAGAGCTGGAGAAGCAGCAGGAACAGATGACGCAGTCCGAGCAGCGGCTGCGCACCAAGATCGAGCAGTTCCGCTCAAAGAAGGAAGTGATCAAGGCGCAGTACTCGGCGGCCGAGGCGCAGGTGCGGATCTCTGAAGCCGCCACCGGCGTAGGGGAGGAGATGGCAGACGTCGGGCTGGCCATGCAGCGTGCCCTCGACAAGACCGAGAACATGAAGGCTCGCGCTGACGCCGTGGGCGAGCTCGAGGCGAGCGGAACCTTCCAGGATCTGACCGCGCTCGGCCCGGGCGAAGACGACATCGACCGCCAGCTGCGCGAGCTGTCGTCCTCCAGCCAGGTCGACTCCGAGCTCGAGAAGATGAGGGCGGAGCTGGCAGGTGGATCGGCTCCCGGCGGGGAGCTCGACGCCGGGACGCCTGCCGATGCCCATCAGGAGGCCAAGCAGCCCGAAGAGCAGGCCCAGTAGTCGGCGGCGTCAGACGGCCCAGTGCAGACAAGGGTTCGATGATCGTCCGGATCGCGACCGAGGGTCAGTTCGAGCTCAATGGGGGCGACGCCCAAGAGCTTCGCGAGCTCGATCAAAAGGCGGTCGAACGGTGCGCGGCCGGCGATGAGGAGGTCTTCACGACGACTTTCGCGCAGATGCTCGCGCTGGTCCGATCGCACGGGCGCGAGCTTCCGCAGGACCAGCTGGTGCCATCGGACGTGATCTTGCCGCCCCCCGATGTCTCGTTTGAGGAGGCGCGGCGAGGGTTCAGCGGCGAGGGGCTAATCCCCGACTGAGGCTCTCTGCCGCGCGTGGTTCGCGCAGGCTCCGCTCGTGGACCTAGAAGTCCTCGGAGCTCCAGAAGTCCTCGCGGATAATCTCGCCATCGCCCTCGTGCCGGGGGCCGAAAGCGAGCAATTCGAGACCACCATCGCCGGCCTCGAATGCGCGCGCGACCGTCGGCGCGACGCGGATCGCGTCGAGCGGGCCGATCTCGCGGACATCGTCATCGAGCTTGATCCGTCCCGATCCGGCCAGAATGACGTAGATCTCCTCGGCCTCTTTGTGCCGGTGGGCGAAGCCCTGGCGCTGCCCGGGCTTGACCCGGTGAAACGCCATCCCGGTCGCCTCGGCCTCCAAGTCGCGGTACGGGAAGCGGGCTTCCTGGACCTGGTCGAACCCGAACTTGGGTGCCTGGTCCTCGACTTCGTGCAGGTTCTTGATCGTGTAGTCCATGGTCAATGTGTTGTCGAGTTATTCCTCGTGGGTTGAGGTTTGGCGGGCCAGCCCATTATCGCGCCCGGCGGTCCGGGAAATGTGGCACGTGCAGACCGCCGCTGCATCCCCAGGCTGCGGCCGGCGACTGCGACGCCGCCGCGAGTGCGACCCGCGTTTGACCTTGATGAGGTTGGCGTTCGTGGTCACGTCGACCGTGCCTCCGCCGCCGTTGGATCGTCGCCATTCACAGAGCTCTACAAAGCGGACCGTGGACACGCCGGCTACAGGGCCTCAGCCCCTCGCGGCGGGCTCTCGTGCTTCGAACTCCGCCACGAGTTCACGGTGGGTCCGGCGCAGGCCGTCCTTGACGCCTATGCGAGCGCGCCAACCGAGTGTGCGCTCTGCGTGCGATGGATCGATGCAGGAGCGTCGGAGCTCGCCGTCGCGCAGCGGCAGCAACTCAGGTTCGATGGAGCTTTCGGCTTCTCCCGCGAGGGTCGAATAGACGTCCTCGACGGAGGTCTCGAACCCGGTCGAGACATTGAAGGTGCCCCGGACCCCGCTTGCTCTGATCATGGCCTCGACCACGTCGGCGACTTGAATGTAATCCCGCGTTGGTTTGCCGTGGCCGTACATTCGTGCGCGTTGGCCCCGCCACAGGGCGTAGCTGAAGATCGCCACCACGCCCACTTCGCCGCCAGGACTTTGGCGTGCGCCGTAGACGTTGGCTAGCCGCAGGACGGTGTGGGGCAGACGGGATGAGTTGGCCCACGTGTTGATGTAGGCCTCGGCCGCCCATTTGGAAGCACCGTAAGGCGCGATCGGGGACGGAACGAACCGCTCGGGAGTCGGAAGCGGAGCCACGTTGCCGTAGAGTGCGCCCGCACTTGAAGTGAACACGAGCGGTGCTTGGATCCGGTTCGCGGCCTCGAGCAGGTTGAGCGTTCCGCGAACGTTGACGTCACAGTCTCGTCGAGGGTTTTTGACCGACTTGGTGATCGAGGACTGAGCCGCGAGGTGATAGATCACGGTGGGGGAAGCTGCGTCGAGGACCGAGTCCAGAGCCTGAGGGTCGTCGATGTCGAGAGTCTCGAAGTCCGCCTCAGTGTTGACCCGGCTGGCGTCACCGGCGGAAAGATCGTCGATCGCGACCACCCGATTGCCTTCCGCAAGCAGGGCATCTACTAGGTGTGAGCCGACGAAACCCGCCCCTCCGGTAACCACGAATGTGTCAGTCAAACCATCCCCCCAACGCCATCGGATGACGGACTTGTGTGCTTGCGGCAAATAACAGGCGCAGCATCATCCCGAATCTACACAAGAGCACTTGAGATCGTGTCTGGGTCATCCTCGGCTGACGCGGGACCCAGTCCGCTCCCCTGCCTCAAACCCCTCGACCAGCTCCTGATAGGTCTGCATGAGCCCCTCTGCGATGGGAACGCGGGCGCGCCATCCGAGTTCGTGCTCCGCAAGGGAGGGGTCCATGCAGGACCGCTCGAGCTCTCCTTCCCGGAGCGGCAACCGCTCGGGCTCGATCGAGGTGCCGGCCGCTTGAGCCAGATCCGAGTAGAGATCCTCCACCGAGGTCTCGATCCCGGTAGCGACGTTGAAGGTCCCGCTCGTCCCCGTGGCGCGCAGCAGAGCCTCGACCACGTCGGCGACATGGATGTAATCGCGGGTCGGCTTGCCCTGACCGAACATCCGCGGGCGCTCGCCACTCCACAGAGCGTGACTGAATATCGCGACCACTCCCGCCTCGCCATGGGGGCTCTGACGAGGCCCGTAAACGTTGCCCAGCCTCGCCACGGTATGGGGCAGGTGCGAGGAGTTCGCCCAGGTATTGATGTACGCCTCGGCAGACCACTTCGATGCACCGTAGGGTGCGAGGGGGGATGGGATGAACGTTTCCGGCGTGGGGATGGGAGCTTCGTTGCCGTACAGCGCCCCCCCGGTTGAGGTGAAGACAACTGGCGACCGACTCCGCCGGGCTCCTTCGAGCAGGTTGAGGGTCCCTTCCACGTTGACCTGGCAGTCGCGAAGCGGGCTGGTCACCGAGGCCGTGACCGATGCCTGCGCGGCTAGGTGGTAGATGGCGGTAGGAGAGGCACTGTCCACGAGAGGGTCGAGCTTGGGCCGGTCAGTGATGTCCACCGTCTCGAGGGTGGCCTCATCGTTGACCCGATCAGGGTCCCCGGCCGAGAGATCGTCGATCACGATGACCCTCTTTCCCTCGCCAACGAGAGCGTCGACGACGTGCGAGCCGATGAAGCCCGCACCTCCGGTGACAAGGACGGTAGGAGGCATCCTCCGGCCAGGATATCCAGGCCTCAGGCTGAGCGACTAACTCCGGGCGGCGAGTGCTCAGATTGGGATTCCCCACAGCGGGAACCAGCGTTCGAGCTCCGGCTCGACCGGGAGCTCGGACCCCACCTGCGCCTTGAGCACCAGCTCTCGTTCGTTGTCGCGACGCTGGTTTGAAGTCGTCGGAGCATCCCCAGCGATGTGCGTCCTGTCCGAAGCGCCGGGAGGCGAGCCGCCTGGCCTAATTGTTCCCGCCTCCGGCACGAACGGATAGAACGCGCCACGCTTGTAGTTGTAGATCCAGTAGATCGGTTGCTTGCCCTCGTCCTCGAAGGAGAACACCGCGCACAGCAGGCGGTCTCCGTAGCCGCCGGACTCCAGCGAGCCGCTGACCGCGTTGATCCCGACCACCAGCTGGTCGAAGTCCGTGCCGCGCAGGATGAGCCAGCGGTAGCCGTACGGGTCGTTCGAGCTCTCGACGGTCGTGGCAGCGTCGGCTGCGGTGGCTTTGACGACCTCCTCGGTGTCACGCACGATGGAGAGAAAGTCGGCGGTCTGGAGCGGATGAAAAACGATCCCCGCTGCCCCACGAGAGCTGATCTGAAGCTGCGTCTCGAACGTCACATACGCAGTCGAGATCGCGAACAGCCTGTCTGGGGCTGGCCCCGGCAGCTTGCGTCGCCCCAATATGACGTCGAGGAGTCCCATCTGAGATCAGCTTACGGGCTCCGCTGGGTGTGCGGTATCGACCGTCACAGCCTTGGAACAGACTCCTGTGACAAGCGGCCCATCCACTCGGGATGGGCTCGGTACCAGTCGATCGTGCGCCGCAGTCCCTCCTCCAGGCTCACTTCCGGTTCCCAGCCGGTCAAAGCGTGGAGCTTTGAGTAGTCGACCCGTTGGCGATCGATCTCGCCGGCGGGAGTGGCGCTGCCCCGGATATCGAGCTCGACTGCGGTCCCGGCGAGCCGGCAGGTCAGCTCGACAACCTCGAGCACGGAGTGCGCGGTTCCGCCACCAGCGTTGAAGGCTTCCCCGGCCACGTCGCCGGAGTCGGCGCGGCTAATCCGGCCGCCGGCGAGCGCGTCCCAAAGGGTTATGTAGGCAGCGACCGCATCCTCGACGTAGAGGAAGTCACGCTCAAGCGTGCCGTCCGAGCGGATCACGGGCGCCCGGCCCCTCAGCGCCGCGGTCACGGCCTCTGGCACCAGCCGAGAGCCGTTGAGGTCGCCGCCGCCGTAAACGTTCGCGAGCCGGGTCACGACAACGGGCAGCTGCCACGTGTACCAGTAGGAGCGGGCGATCAGGTCTGCGGCTGCCTTCGAAGCCTCGTACGGAGATCGCGGCCGAAGCGCCATCTCCTCGTGGTAGGGAAGCGATCGCTGGGAGCCGTAGGCCTTGTCAGAGGAGGCCACGATTACGGATTCGACGCCGTACTGGCGGCAGGCTTCGAGCAGCGTCCACGTGCCGCGGATGTTCGTCTCGAAAGTCGAGATCGGGGAGCGGCGAGCGGTCCCCACGATGGTCTGTGCAGCGAGGTGGAATATCGATTGGATCTCGTACTCGGCGAGCGCACGCGCGACCAGGCCATCCGCACAGATGTCACCTTCGACGACGGCCACGCGGGGCTCGAGGTGCATCGTTCTTAGCGCCGAACGCAGCGGCGTGTCCCGCCGTATGACGGTCACCTGGGCCCCGGCGGATACCAGCTCTCCGACGAGCCATGAGCCGATCAGCCCGTAGGCGCCCGTGACGAGAACCCGGTGCCCCTGCAGCTTTGCGTTGGGGTACGCCTCCGTCACCAGATCTTCCACGGCGCGGCGCCGCTCGTCCACAGCTCATTGAGCGCGACCGCGTCCTTGTAGGTATCCATGCA